>JBDTON010000077.1:0-12858 GCA_039933195.1 Sphingomicrobium sp.
GAACGCGGTTTCGGCGACGCCGACCGATCGCAGGGCCCGTCGCATCGGGGCCAAGATCGCCGGCCCGCCGGCTCCGCGGATCGCGGCCGCGAATATGACCCGCACTACCATTCGTGGCGGGAGCGGCACATGAGCGACCTCGACCGCGACTACGAAGAATATCGCCGCGAGAACCAGTCCCGGTTCGAGGACGAGTTCGGCAGCTGGCGCGAGCGGCGGCAGCAAAAGCGCGGCCTCCTTGGCCAGATGCGCGAGCATATGGACGTCGTCGGCAGCGACGACCAGCATGTCGGGACGATCGACCGCGTGGCCGGCGACCGGATGATCCTCACCAAGTCCGACCCGGAGAGCGGCGGCGCGCACCATTCGCTGAGCTGCTCGGAAATCGACCGCATCGAGGACGATCGTGTTGTGCTCGATTGCTCGGCCGAGCAGGCGCGGCAGCGCTGGCGCGACGAGAGCCGCGAGCGCGCGCTGTTCGAGCGTGAGGACCAGGGCGAAATGGGTCCGGGCGCCCTCGATCGAAGCTTTGAGGGCACCTATCGCTAAGCGCGGTCGGGGATCAGCCTCCGAGTGACGGAGGCCAATTGAGGCCCGGCGGTGTCGTCCCCTTCACCGCCGGGCCTTTTCTTGCCCGCGTCAGCGCGCCTATGCGCCGGTTCAAAGGAGAATGCAGATGGCACGAGCCTGGCACTTGTTGAGCCGCCCCCAAGGCCTCCCGACGCATGAGAATTTCGAGCTCAGGGACATCGCGCTTCCGCCACTCGCGGACGGAATGCTGCGCATCCGCAATCGCTGGCTTTCCGTCGACCCGTACATGCGCGGGCGCATGAACGACGTGAAAAGCTACGTGCCGCCCTTCCAGGTTGGCGACCCCATGGACGGCGGAGCGGTCGGCGAGATCCTCGAAAGCAGGGCGGAGGGTTTCGCTCCGGGCGACCTCGTTCAGCACATGGCCGGCTGGCGCGACGAGGCCGTCGTGCCGTCACGATTGGCGCAGAAGCTGCCCGACCTCGGCGCTCCGCCGGAACGGTTCCTGGGTGTCCTCGGAGTCACGGGCATCACGGCCTATTTCGGGTTGCTCGACGCGGCCTCCGCCCGGGAAGGCGACATCGTCTTCGTATCCGCCGGAGCCGGCGCTGTCGGCTCGGTCGTCGTACAGATCGCCAAGGCCAAGGGCATGACCGTGATCGCTTCGGCCGGCGGACCCGAAAAGTGCGAGTTCGTGCGCTCCCTCGGGGCCGACCAGGTCGTTGATTACAAGGCTGCGCCGATCCTCAAGGGCGTGGCCGCCGCAGCGCCCGACGGCATCGACGTCTATTTCGACAATGTCGGCGGCGATCATCTCGACGCCGCCTTCGCCGTCGCTCGCCAGAATGCGCGCTTTGCGATCTGCGGGATGATCGAAGGCTACAACGCCACGACGCCCATGGCCTTCCGCTTCATCCAGCGCATCATCGCCGCGCGCATCCAGCTGAAGGGATTCATCGTGTTCGATTATTTCCCGCGGATGGAGGAATTCTACCGCGACATGGCACCGTGGTTGGCGAGCGGCGCCGTCAAGCCGCGCGAGACGATCGTCGAGGGCCTCGAGAATATGCCCGACGCCTTCCTTGGCCTGTTCAAGGGCGAGAACACCGGCAAGATGCTCGTGAAGCTGTAGAAATTGGATCCCGGATCGAAGTCCGGGATGACGATCATCGTCAGAACTTACACGCGTTCGGGTCGCCGCTCTTGAAGCCGCGCTGGAGCGCTTCCACGCGTTGCGCCGATGTCCCGTGGGTGAAGCTGTCGGGGATTACCTGGCCCTGCGTCTGACGCTGAAGCGTGTCGTCACCGATCGCTTCGGCTGCACGCATGCCTTCCTCAAAGTCGCCCTGCTCCATGACCGGCTGGCCCTGCGGAGTCTTCGCGTTGGCCGCCCAGACGCCGGCGTAGCAATCGGCCTGCAGCTCGACCTTGACCTGGATGGCGTTGCCTTCGGTGCGGCTCGCCCGCGCCTGCAGTTGCTCGGCCTGGCCGAGCGAGCCCGTGAGATCCTGTACATGATGCCCGACTTCGTGCGCGATGACATAGGCCTGGGCGAAATCGCCCGGAGCCTGGAACCGCCGCGACAGCTCATTGAAGAATTCGGCGTCGAGATAAATCTTCTGATCGGTCGGGCAGTAGAACGGCCCCATTGCCGACTGCGCCGCACCGCAGCCCGACTGATAGCCTTGGGAATAAGCGACAAGCGTCGTGGGCGTGTAGCGGCCGCCGAGAAGCTTGCCCCACGTATCCTCGGTCGAAGCGAGCACCTGCAGCATGAAACGCCGGGTATTCGGATCGAGCGTGCTTTGGCCGGCGGGCGCGATTTGCTTCGAGGCCGGCGCGAGGCTGCCTCCGCCGCCGCCTCCGAGGCCGCCGAGCGAGCTCAGCAGGAAATAGCCAATCACGAGGACGATCACCCCGCCGATGCCAAACCGGCTGGCGATCAACGGCAAAAGACAGCCAAGTCCGCCGCCGCCCAAACCGCCGCCGCCGAAACCCATTCCGCTGCGGCCTGTGACATCTTCGAAATTGCTGCTCTCGCGCTCGTCGCCAAACCGCATGTTGCTTTCCTTCCGCGCCCCCAATGCGCGACGTTGGCCGCCGGTTGCAATTCAAGCAACAGCCGTCATTGCGAGGAACACGAGGCGACGCGGCAATCCAGAGCACGCTGGACTGCCTGGCGGCGCTGGCAATGACGGAGTGACCATGATTCTCGAAGGCAAAGCCGCGCTGGTTACGGGTTCGACGTCGGGCATCGGCCTCGCCATCGCGAAGGCGCTCGCGGCCGAAGGCGCCAAGCTGATGATCAACGGCTTCGGCGAGCCGGCGGATATCGAACGCGAGTGCCGTGAGATCGGCGCGATTCACGACGCTGCCGACATGTCTAAGCCGGCCGAGATCGAGCGCATGATGAAGCGCTGCGCCGACGAGCTCGGCGGGCCCGACATCCTCGTCAACAATGCCGGCATTCAGCACGTCTCGCCGGTCGAGGATTTCCCCCCCGAGAAATGGGACTCGATTATTGCGATCAATCTATCCGCGGCGTTCCACACGACCCGCCACGCGATTCCCATGATGAAGCGCAAAGGGTGGGGACGCATCGTCAACACCGCGTCGGCGCACAGCCTGGTCGCATCGCCCAACAAGTCCGCCTATGTCGCGGCGAAACACGGCATCGCCGGCTTCACCAAGACGGTCGCTCTGGAGACCGCCACCAGCGGAATCACCGTCAATTGCATCTCGCCAGGCTACGTCTGGACTCCGCTGGTCGAGCATCAGATCCCCGACACGATGAAGGCGCGTAACATGACTCGCGATCAGGTGATGAACGACGTACTTCTCGCCGCCCAGCCCACGAAGCGCTTCGTCACCCCCGAAGAAGTCGCCGCGCTCGCGCTCTACCTCTGCCGCGAGGAAGCGCGTTCGATCACCGGCGCCAATCTCAGCATCGACGGCGGGTGGACCGCAGCCTAAGCTCGCGCCCAATGCGCTCGGACGCTCTCCTCGCCTTCGCCCTCGCCTGCTCCGGCTGCAGCGTCGTCGAGCAGCCGCAAGGGCTGATCCCGCGCTGGACCACCGCGTGGCGCGAAGTCGCGACGCAGGACGATCGCGACCGTCTGCGCGACTGGCGTTCGAGCTTCACCGCCGCGCTCGCCGGTGCGCGCAACTCCGGCCATTCCGCCGAAATCGGCCGCGAGGGTCCGCTTCTCGAACCTGACGCGGCGCTCGGCGGCGGGCCGCTTCCGAACGGCATGTACCGCTGCCGTGTGGTCAAGCTCGGAGCGAAGACGCTCGGTCTTCTTGATCACGTGCCTTACGCGCCTTTCACCTGCGAGGTTCAGGCGGAGCGGAATTTGCACCGCCTGAGCAAGCTTGGCGGATCGCAGCGGTACGTCGGACTCATCTTCCCGGGTGATGCGATGCGCCAGGTGTTCCTCGGCACTCTCGTACTCGGCGACGAGACCCGCGCCCTGCAATATGGTCAGGACGAGACCCGCGACGTCGCCGGCTATGTCGAGCGGGTCGGTCCCCACCGCTGGCGCCTGATCATCCCGAAGCCCCATTTCGAATCCCAGCTCGACGTGATGGAGCTGGTTCCTCTGACCAAGTGAGTGCGTTGATGAAAAAGCTGCTATTCCTCGCTGCCGCCGCAATGAGTTTCACCACCCCTTCGACTGCCGCGACTCTGTCGGATGCGATCCGCGCCGACATGCCGCAGCTGATGACGCTTTACCGCGACATTCACGCGCACCCCGAGCTGTCGATGCAGGAGGTGCGCACGCCCGCCTTGCTCGCGCCGCAGATGCGCAAGCTCGGCTTCGAGGTGACCGAGCATGTCGGCAAGACAGGGCTCGTCGCCGTGATGAAGAACGGGCCCGGGCCGGTGCTCCTGATCCGCGCCGACATGGACGCCCTTCCAGTCAAGGAGCAGACTGGCCTGCCCTTCGCGTCGAAGGTCATGGGCAAGCTTCGCGACGGAACCGAGACGCCGGTGATGCACGCCTGCGGGCATGACACGCACATCACCACCTGGCTCGCGACCGGGCGGCGACTCGCAGCGATGAAGGATCAGTGGTCGGGAACTTTGGTGATGATCCTCCAGCCGGGCGAGGAGCTGGTGATGGGCGCTCAGGCGATGCTCGACGACGGCCTGTTCACGCGCTTTCCGAAGCCCGATTACCTCCTGGCGTTCCACGACAGCGCTTCGCTCCCGGCCGGCGTGATCGGAATTACTCCAGGTTACGTGCTCGCCAACGTCGACACCGTGAACATCGATGTTAAGGGCGTCGGCGGCCACGGCGCTTACCCCTATGCGACCAAGGACCCGATCGTCCTCGCCTCGCGCATTGTCACCGCGCTGCAGACGCTCGTCAGCCGCGAGAACAATCCACTCAACCCTGCTGTCGTGACCGTGGGAAGCTTCCATTCGGGGACCAAGAGCAACATCATTCCCGACGACGCCAAGCTGGCGCTGACGGTGCGCAGCTACACGCCGGAAACGCGCAAGCTGCTGCTCGACGGCATTCGCCGGATCGCTCGCGGCGAGGCGATCGCCGCCGGACTGCCCGAGGACAAAATGCCGGTCGTGGAGATCGAGGAGCCTTCGGCCCCCGCCACGTTCAACACGCAGAAGCTTTCCGAACATCTGATCCAGTTGTTCGGATCGCACTTCGGCAACGATCGCGTGGTCCAGCCGCAGCCGGTCATGGCCGCCGAGGATTTCAGCCACTACTGGCTCGCCGACAAAAGCAAGGAGAGCACGATCTTCTGGGTCGGCGGAGTGTCCAAGGCGAAGTGGGACGCGGTCAACGGCGACACCACCAAGCTGCCGTCGCTGCACAGCCCGCTGTGGGCGCCCGAGGCCGAAACCGTGATCTCCACCGCCACCGAGGCGATGACCGTGGCCGCCCTGGATATTTTGAAGAAGGGCTAGGCCGCCGCCGGCTCCGTTTCCGCGCTCGCTTCATTTAGCGCGGCGATTTGATCGCGCGTCAGCTCGAGAGTCATCGCGGCGGTGAGCTGCCTCAGTTGATCGACACTCGTTGCGCTGGCGAGCGCGGCCGTGATTCCGGGCTGGGCCATGATCCAGGCGAGTGAGACGGTCGCGAGAGCAAGGCCCGTTTCAGCGGCAATTGCGTCCAAAGCGCCGAGCACGGCCAGGCCCTTGCCCTCGAGGTACGCGACGTTGCGCAGCCCGCGCGGGCTTTTGTCGAGGTCCTCTTTGCTTCGGTACTTGCCGGTAAGGAAGCCGTTGGCGAGGCTATAGAAGGGGAAAATCCCGAGACCGTGCGCAAGCGCAGTATCGAGCAGCTCGCCTTCGAGCTTTTCGCGCTCGACGAGATTGTACCAGGTCTGCAGACAGCAAGGTTTGAGCAGCCCGTTGGTCGTGGCGATCTCCATGGCCTGCTGGAGCCGCGGCGCGGTGAACTGGGAAAGACCGATCGCGCGGATCTTCCCGGCCTTGGCGAGCGCGTCGAACGCGCCGAGACTTTCGGCCAGCGGCACGGTCTCATCGTCCTTGTGCTGGTAGTAGAGGTCGATGGTGTCGATTCCGAGCCGCTCGAGCGATGCGTCGCAGGCGGGTGCGATCGTGTCCGGAGCCAATCCCCCCATAAACCCCACCTTGGTCGCGATCACGACCTTGCCGCGCTTGGCCGGATCGCGCTTCAGCCACCGGCCGATCACGGTTTCGCTCTCGCCGCCCTGGTGGCCCGGAACCCAGGCCGAATAGACGTCGGCGGTGTCGATCATCGTCCCGCCCGCGTCGACGAACGCGTCGAGCACGGCGAAGCTGGTCGCTTCGTCGGCGGTCCAGCCGAACACGTTGCCGCCGAGCGCCAGCGGCGCGATCTCGATGCCGCTGTCGCCGATCCGCCGTTTTTCCACCATTTAAGAGCTCCTCACGACTGAGATTGCTGCGCCCTGGGCGCGAAACACGCAAGCATTCACCACTTCTTTGTAAAGTTTAGCGACACCTCGGCACATGTCGGCTGATTTGACACTCGAGAGAGCATGAGCGCGCTGATCCCCTTCTGGAGCCATGCGCTCGCGGCAAGCATGTTCGTGGCGTTGCTCATCTGGCGGCTGGGCGAAGCCTCGCGCCAGCCGGGCCAACGGCTGCTGCTTGCGGCATTCGCGCTCACCGCGTGCTGGTCATGGCTGTCGGCGGTGACACCCGGCGACCCGCTCGTCGGCTTTGCCGAAAGCGCGCGCAACCTGGTGTGGCTCGGACTGCTCTACAATCTATCGGCGGCGAGTGACGAGCGACAGCATGGCGTCCGCCTGGTCTACGGCGCCGTGGCCGCGGCCATCGGCATGCAGCTCATTTCGGATTCGCTTGATCTCTTCAGCCCCAGCGGGGCAATCGTGCTGACCAGCCTGATCCTGCGCATCACCACGGCGGCGGGCGCCCTGGTCCTGGTCCACAACATCTACGGTCAGGCCGCCCCCGCCAGCCGAACGCATATACGCCTGGGCATGCTCGGCCTCGCGTGGATGTGGGGTTACGACCTCAATCTCTACACCACGGCCTACCTCGGCTCATCGACTGCAACGAGCCTGGACGAATGGCGCGGGCTGGCGGTCGCGCTCACCGCACCCTTGTTCGCGTTGGGTGCGCGCAGCGACGAAGGATGGAAAATCCGGCTGTCGCGGGCGGCGACATTCCAGTCGCTCTCGCTGCTTGCGATCTGCGCGTACTTCGCACTGATGGCGATCGTCGCCACCGCACTCAAAGGATCGGGAGTCGACTGGTCGGCCAGCCTGATGATCGGGTTGCTGGCGGTGATGACCGTCGGGGCCATGGTGCTCCTGCCCAGCGCCCGCGCGCGCGGCTGGCTCAAGGTCAAGGTCGCAAAGCATCTGTTCGAGCACCGCTACGACTACCGTACCGAATGGCTGCGCTTCACCGAGACCCTGGGCCGCGCCGGGCCCGACGCCGCTCCGCTCACCGAACGCATCGTCAAGGCCTTCGCCGACGTCGTCGACGCACCCGGCGGACTGCTGCTGGTGAGCGACAGCGCGCGTGCCCTTGCCGTCGCCGCGACCTGGAACTGGCCGGCGGCGAATCCCCCCGGCGATCAGCTGCAGGACTCCGGTGAGTTCTGGAGCGCCCTCGAACAAAGCGGACGCATCCTCGAGCTGCAGGCGCTTCGCGGCGGCTGGGCCACGGTTGAGGATAAGAGCATCCCGGTCCCGCCATGTGTCCTCGAGGAAGAGCATGCGTGGTCCGTCATCCCGCTGATCCACAACGAGCGGCTGATCGGAATGGTCGTGCTCGCCGCGCCCGAATATCGACGGCCGCTCGACTGGGAGGACTTCGACCTGCTGCGCACGGCCGGAAACCAGGCAGCGAGCTCGCTCGCCGAAGCGCTGAGCCAGAACGCGCTGGCCGACGCCCAGCGGTTCGAGGAATTCAATCGCCGCTTCGCCTTCATCCTCCATGACGTGAAAAACCTGGTCAGCCAGCTGTCGTTGCTCACGCGCAATGCCGAGCGCCACGCCGACAATCCCGAGTTTCGCGCGGACATGGTCGCCACCTTGAAAGGCTCGGTCGGCAAGATGAACGAGCTCTTGGCGAGGCTCGCTCCGCACTCGCCCGCGCGCGTGCAGCGCATCCAGTCCGAGCCGTTGCGGCCGATCCTGACTGGCGCGATCGCCGCCCGCCGCCGCGACCGCGAAGTCCATCTTCTCGGCGATGCCAGCTTGTGCGCTTTGGCCGACGCCACCGCCCTCGAGCAGGCCGTCGGGCACCTCGTCCAGAACGCGCTCGACGCCAGCTCTGCCGCGCCAGTGACCGTCCGCGTGAGCGGCGGCGCGGACGTCGTTTCCATCGCGATCATCGACAAGGGCGTCGGAATGGATGGCGACTTCATTCGCAACCGCTTGTTCCAGCCATTTGCGTCGACCAAATCGGGCGGCTTCGGAATCGGCGCGTTCGAGGCGCGCTCGCTGATTACCGCCATGGGCGGACGGATCAGCGTGGACAGCCGGCCCGGCCAAGGCGCCACCTTCACCATCACCTTGCCTGCCGCCGCGCAGGCGAACGAACCACAACGGAAGCGCGCATGACCGACGAGACCGAATCCAAAGTCCTGCTGGTTGTCGAGGACGACGAAGGGCTGCAGCGCCAGCTGAAATGGGCGTATGACGGCTATCGGGTGGTGTGCGCGGGCGATCGCGCACAGGCGATCGAGGCGCTGCGGGCGCATGAGCCCGCCGTGGTGACTCTCGACCTGGGGCTTCCGCCCGACCCGGACGGCACCGATGAAGGCTTCGCCGTGCTCGAGGAGATGCTGCGCCTCAAGCCGGACACCAAGGTCATCGTGGCAAGCGGCCACGGCGCTCGCGAAAGCGCGCTCAGGGCGATCGCCATGGGCGCCTATGATTTCTACAAGAAGCCGGTGGACATCGACGATCTCGGGCTGATCGTCGCCCGCGCTTTCCACCTGCACGAGATCGAAGCCGAGAACCGGCGGCTCGAAGGCGGCTCGGCGGGAACGGTCCTGGGTTCCATCGTCACGGCCGCGCCCGAAATGCAAAAGGTCGCCAAGACCATCGAGCGGGTCGCGTCGGCGGACGTGTCGGTGATGCTCCTCGGGGCGAGCGGCACGGGCAAGGAGCTTCTCGCGCGTGCGGTGCACGAGAAGAGCAACCGCAAGGGCGAGTTCATCGCCATCAATTGCGCGGCAATCCCCGAAAACCTGCTCGAGGCCGAACTGTTCGGCTATGAGCGCGGCGCCTTCACCGGCGCGGTCAAGTCCAACGTCGGCAAGATCGAGCTTGCGCAGGGTGGCACGCTCTTCCTCGACGAGGTCGGCGACATTCCGCTGCCGCTCCAGGTCAAGCTTCTGCGCTTTCTCCAGGAACGCGTCATCGAGCGCATCGGCGGCCGGCAGCCGATCGCCGTCGACACGCGGATCGTCTGCGCGACCCACCAGGACCTGGAAGCAATGATCGCCGGCGGCCGCTTCCGCGAGGACCTCTATTACCGGCTGGCCGAGATCGTCGTGAAAATTCCGTCGCTGGCAGAGCGTTCGGGCGACTCGGTGCTGCTCGCGCGTCACTTCGCCAATCGCTTCAGCCGCGAGCTCGACCTGGGCGTGCGGTCGCTCTCGCCCGAGGCGATTGCGGCGATCGACGCCTACGCGTGGCCCGGCAACGTTCGCGAGCTCGAGAACCGCATCAAGCGCGCGGTGATCATGGCCGACGGAAAGAGCGTCACGGCCGCCGATCTCGACCTCGGCTCCAAAGCGGACGAGGAACCTGCAGCCATCAACCTCCGCGCGGCGCGCGAAGTCGCGGACAGGAGGGCCATCCGCCAGGCGATGAGCCGCACCGAAAACAATATCTCGGGCGCCGCCAAGCTACTCGGAGTCAGCCGGCCGACGCTCTACGACTTGCTAAAGCAATATCGTCTGCAAGCGTAACCGCTCCTTCGACGAGCGGATTTGCGGACGCTGCTTCGGACGCTAAGGGATTGACGGACTTCCGCAATCCCGAGGGCTCAAATCATGGATCGTCGCTCATTCCTCGCCACGGGCGCTACTGTCGCTCTGCTGCCTCTCACCGAAGCTCCCGCATTGGCCGCCGTCACGACCAAAAGCGGCAGCGGCGATGCCCGCATCAATCAGCTCTTCGAGCAGATCTTTCAGGAGCGCGTCCGAACCTCACCCGAACTCGCGTCATCGCTGGGGCTCGACAAGGGACCGAACGCCGCGCTCAAGTCGAAGTTCGACACCGACCCGGGGCCGGTCGCCCGGCGCAAGGATCTCGCCCGCAACCGCCGCGCGATCGCCGAACTTCGCGCGATTAGCCCAACCGCCTTGTCCGACGCGGCCAAGCTCAACCGCGAAGTGGTCATCTACTCGCTCGAGACCGCCACGGCCGCGCCGTCGCGCTGGGACATCGACTCCGCTCAGCGGCCCTATCCGATCACGCAGCAGGGCGGCGCCTATTTCTCCGTGCCCGATTTCCTCAACACCGCGCACACGATCAATAACGCCGGGGACGCCGAGGCCTATCTTTCGCGCCTGAACCAGTTCGCCACCGTCCTCGACAATGACACTTCCGAGCAGCGGGCCCAGGCCGCGCGCGGCTTCCTCGCCCCGGCGTGGTCGATCGACCTGACGCTGGGCCAGATGCGTAAGCTGCGCAATGTACCCGCCGACAGCAACACGATGGTCAATTCGATCGTGCGGCGGACCAAGGACAAGGGCATCGCCGGCGACTGGGAACGCCGCGCGAGCAGCGTCGTCGCGAGCAGCATCTATCCGGCGCTTGATCGCCAGATCTCGGCGATGGAGCGGTTGAAGCCGACTACTCGGCCGGGCGACGGCGCGTGGCGCCTCAACAACGGCGAGGCGATTTACGCCGAAGCGCTGCGCCAGGCGACCACGACCAATTTCTCCCCCGCCGAGGTCCACCAGATGGGCCTGTCGCAAGTCGCCGAGATCAGCGCCGAGCTCGACAAGATCCTGCGCAGCGAGGGATATACGCAGGGCAGCGTGGGAGAGCGGTTGGACGCACTCAACAAAACTCCGTCGCAGCTTTATGCCGACAGTGACGCCAGCCGAGCCGAGCTGCTGGCCCATCTCAACAGTCTGGTGAAGGACATGTACACGCGCCTTCCGCAGGCGTTCGCCACGCTGCCGAACCAGCCGCTGGAGATCCGCCGCGTTCCGCCAGAGATCCAGGACGGCGCGTCCAATGGCTATTACAACCGCGCCGCGCTCGACGGTTCGCGGCCGGCGATTTACTTCATCAATCTCAAGGACATGGGCGACTGGCCCAAGTACACGCTGCCGACGCTGAGCTATCACGAGGGCGTGCCGGGCCATCACCTTCAAATCAGCATCGCGCAGGAGTCGAAAGACATCCCGACGATCCGCAAGCTCGGCTTCTTCTCGGCTTATTCGGAAGGCTGGGCGCTTTACGCGGAGCAGCTCGCCGGCGAGCTCGGCGTCTATGACAACGACCCGCTCGGCCGCGCCGGTTTCCTCCAGTCCTTCCTGTTCCGCGCCGCGCGCCTTGTGATCGACACCGGGCTGCACACCAAGCGCTGGAGCCGCGAGCAGGCGACCGATTACATGGTCGCCACCACGGGCTTCGCGCGACCGCGGTCGCAGCGCGAGGTCGAGCGCTACTGCACGATGATCGGTCAGGCCTGCAGCTACAAGGTCGGCCACACCGCCTGGACCCGCGCTCGCGATGAAGCGAAGAAGACGCTGGGAGCGCAGTTCGACATCAAGCGGTTCCACGAAATCCTGCGCGAAGGCGCGATGCCGCTGTCGATTCTCGAGCGGCGGATCCGGCAACGGTCGGCCGAGCTGAGCGGCGGACCGCGCGCCCCCGAGCGCGGCTAATTCGCTAGAGGTCCATTCGATCTGGCCGCGATGGTTCGGGATAACATTCTGGTCGCTGGTCAGGATGTCCTTCGAACCAGGCTCGGCGCGCCTTCCTGTCCGCCCGAACGTGCCGGTCGCCTGGGATTAGTGAAAATCGCTCGAGTCTGCGCGTATCGCCGTCCGATTGCTTGGCCGGAGGTCCGCGCCAGAGACTGGAATATTGCTTGCAGAGCCAAAAGCGCTCCTCGTTGTCGGCGTAGTTATTGTTCCCGATCCTGCACCGCAACGGGTACCCGCCCCTGTCCACATCGAGAATGACCCAGGCAAATCGGTCGTCGCGCAAGATCGTGTTGGACTGCCAGGGATAGCGCGCCCCGCGTTCCCATTTCGAACAACGCACATCTTCAGCGGAAACGGCAGAACCCATAGATAATGCAACGAGGAAAGCGATCGCGTTCTTGCATTGCATTTGCGGGCTCGTAGGCAAGGATATTAAAGGCCGCAATGTCGCTCAGCGGGTCAGCGCTTCCGCCATTTCGGCGACCTCAAGCCAGCGCAGTTCGGCCGCCTCGATATCGGCGCGGTGGCGAGCGATGCGCTCGGTGAGCCGGGCAAAGCGATCGGGGTCGCGAAGGAACATGTCGGGATCGGATAGCGCAGTTTCGTCGGCGGCGACTTCGGCTTCCAACCGGTCGATCTCGGCCGGCAGCCGGTCGTAATCGCGCTGGTCCTTGTAGCTGAGCTTCCTTTTCTCCTGCGAAGGTTCAGTCTTTTCCGCTTTGAACGCTCCGCGCGTCTGCGTTCCCACCTTCGCGGGAGAACGATGATCCTGATAGCGTTTGCGCACCCAGTCTTCGTACCCGCCCGCGACCACGTCGACCTTTCCGGACCCGTCGAGCCCAAGCGTGATCGTCACCGTGCGGTCGAGGAAGTCGCGGTCGTGGCTGACGATCAGCACCGTCCCGTCGTAATCGGCGATCAC
>JBDTON010000078.1:0-2594 GCA_039933195.1 Sphingomicrobium sp.
GGGTGCACCGAGGAATGATTAGGCGGGCTTTGCTCCCTTTGTCCCGCACTTCGCATAATGACCCTTGGCGTCACGACAGCGAACCAGCTTGGCCGGAGTCTTCGCGGTGCATTTCACAAACTTGCCCTTGGCATCACGGCAGGGCGCCGCCGCTATCGTGGGTGTTGAAGCAACCACTAAGCCGATCACGGACAAAGCAATCATCAGTTTGCGCATGTCACGCCTCCTGTTGAACGGACTTCGAGCTTAGCTCCGAGCGGCCCAAACGCACGTTACAATGCGGCAATGTCGTCCTCAGCTTCAACGGCGAGATGTCCGCTTTCGGACCCAAATCGGACATTCGTTTGTGCAGTCAATCTTCCGCGTTCGCTGTTCAAGAGCAGACTGCCCTCAAGCCCGTTCTACCGCGCCGCCACGTTGTCATTCGATCCAAAATGGACGGTCTTCTTGGTTGCACAGAATGTCCAGTTGGCGGCTTTGGAGCACCGTATAGCTCAAGCGGAGTGTGCTTTGGAATCGGAGTCAAACAATCGCTCGGAAGGAAGATCGAACGTCTTCCTTAGCGCCACGCTTGAGACAGAGGGTGCGTCGAACGCTGTCCGAATCCGCAACCTGTCCTTTCGAGGAGCCTTGATCGAGGGGCCCACCCTTCCATCTGTCGGGGTGAACGTATGGTTGTTGCGCGGCACTCTGAGCGCCAAAGGCGTGCTGGCCTGGCAGGGAGATCGACAGGGCGGCGTCAATTTCGATCGTCCGATCGACGTGAAACTCTGGGTGCAGCGCGTCGGGCACAGGGGCCAGCAGCGGGTCGATACTGTGGTGGAGGCGATCCGGCGTCACCATGGACTACCAGACGACTTGCAAGACGCGCCGGCCACCGAAAAGCTGGCGACGATCAGCGCGACTCTCGACGAAGTGTGCGAGAGGCTTTCGAGGACTGAAATCATATCCGTAGAGCTTGCTGAGGATCTGCTAAAGCTTGACGCTATCTCTCAGTCTCTGCGCAAGTTAGCGCGCAGCCGAAAGATTTGAGGACGACATCGCTTGATTTCGGGCGCCGCGGCAAAGAGCGTGCGACTGTTTGCGACTCAAAAGATTCAGATGACTGCAACCTCGCGCACTTCGGAAAAATAGCGCCGCAACGCGCCACTTGTCTCCGGTACCAGCTCCACGAATACACGGCGTCCGTCATGCGGGTCGGCACGGCGAATAAGCACACCCTTTTGCGCCAGGTTGTTGAGCCATCTTAACGCAGTCGTTGCCGGCACGGCGGCCGCCGCGCACAGGCTGGAGATGGGCACGTGCAGCTGCGAAATTTCGGCCTGGAGCAAGTCGAGCAGCATGTCCCATGCCGGATCAGCAAAGAGCTCCTCTGGGAAATAGCGGGCGCGGAGCCGACGCGCGCGGATCACGGCGCGTACAGTGTCAGCAGACAGCGGTCGCAGATCCCTTGCCGGCGCCGCTTCGACCGGCAGGGGAACGGTGGAAGGGTCCGTGGAAAGACGCGCCAACGTCTCGGCGATTCGGCTTACTTCGTCACTCAGCTGCCGCAACCGTTCGGCGCTACGGTCCGAAGCAACGTCCGACAACCGCGGTATCATGCTGTGGGTGATTATCGCGATCGCGAGGGCCGCCGCGCGCTGCGCATCATCAGCGTCGACGATAAGTTCCACCGCGCTGTCTTCCAGACGTGCGATGACCGGGTCGAGGATCGCCGAGGCAATAGACACCACGGCGGCATAACGGCCCCTCGAGACCTCGCCGTCCACGTACGTCAGAAGCTCGTCCAATGGCCCGCCGCAATCCTCATCCAGCTCGATCCAGACCGCAGAGGCCGAGACCTGGCGTTCAAGGCGCTCGCGGGCCTCGGGTATGGCAACATCCGCGGCGATTCGCACGCCGGTAGCCTGGATAGTTCGAACAGCCCGCGCCCGCGCCGCCTCGCTGCTCGCGACGATGAGAATGGGTGGGCGGCCGAAATTGCTGAGATCGTGCGAGTCGGTCGAAAGCGCGTCCATAGGATCTAACCTTGGGTGAGAAGCGGGACCGAGCACAGTGTTGATAACGTGCATTCCGGAGAAAAGTGATGTGATTTCGGCTCCAAAATGGATGGATCATGGTTCCCTCTCAACAAAACCGGCGCATAGAACTCGTTCACGACCGGGGGCTTAACGTGAATCAAATATTGGCCGACAGATTTGCCGCCGGACGCGCGCGGTGGCTGGCCGAACTCGCGCAGGTGCTCGATGAGGCGCAGGAGCTTGTGAACTGTCTTGCCGTGGCCAAAGGACCGTGTCTCGAGACGCTCGACGCATGTGCGCGACTCGAGGCGGCCCGAACCGAGGTCCGATCTTTGCGTCGCGGTCGACCGGTCGAGGCAGTGAAAGAGATTGATCCGGATTGGATCAAACAGGTACTGTGGGATCGCGTTGGCGGAAGAGCGCGCCTGATCGTTGTCGACCGCTAAATGAGGGCCCCGTGCTTTCAAAGCCGCCCTTCGTATTTGCGACGCTGGCACGTCGCCGCATCCCGACTTGACGGAAGTGAGCTCGAGCGCGCGGGTGGCCCACCGCTCGCTCGAGCTTTTGAGATGG
>JBDTON010000079.1:0-2879 GCA_039933195.1 Sphingomicrobium sp.
GACCTCGCCGGCGCGGCCTTCGGATCGGCGGGCGAGCGGTGCATGGCCTTGCCGGTAGTCGTGCCGGTCGGCGACGACACGGCCGACGCGCTACGCGAGAAGCTGATCCCCGCAATTGCGGGCTTGCGCGTCGGAGTCTCGACCGACCCCGATGCGCATTACGGCCCGGTCGTCAGCAAGGCGCACAAGGAGCGGATCGAACAGTACATCCAGATGGGGATCGACGAGGGCGCGGAGCTGGTGGTCGACGGGCGCGGCTTCATGCTCCAGGGCCACGAGGAAGGTTTCTTTATTGGCCCGACGCTGTTCGATCATGTGAAGCCGGGCATGAAGAGCTATCGGGACGAGATATTCGGCCCCGTGCTGCAGATGGTCCGCGCGCGCGATTTCGAGGAGGCCGTGCGCCTCCCCTCTGAGCACGAATATGGCAACGGCGTCGCGATCTTCACCCGCAACGGCCACGCCGCGCGCGAATTCACCGCGCGCGTGAATGTCGGCATGGTCGGCGTAAACGTGCCGATCCCGGTGCCGGTCTCCTATCACAGCTTCGGCGGCTGGAAGCGTTCGGGCTTCGGCGACATCGGCCAATATGGCCAGGAGGGCATGCGCTTCTGGACGAAGAACAAGGTCGTGACGCAGCGCTGGCCCGACGGGGGCCCGCACGGGGAGAATGCGTTCAACATTCCGACGATGGGATAGCACGACGATAAGGGGGTGAGAGATGATCCTGCTGGCATTTGCAGCAGCCGCGGCGGTGCAATGGACCGGTCCGCGCACGGAAGAATATAAGGGTCCCGGCTATTTCTGCGGCGGAGGCTATGCGGTTCACCTCGGTCGCGGCGAACGCGCGCTGATCCTCCCGCAGGGGCAGGCGCCGCAGGCCACGCGGCTCGTTTTGTCGGGCGGTGAGGTCAACATCCTGACGGGCGCGCACCGCGAACCCGGTAAAGTGGTCCTGCGCTACGGCGGCAGCGCCGTGATTCAGCAGAACGACGGCGGCGGCGTCACCTACCTCGTGTCAGACGAGACGCCCTACGGCTTACGCGTGACCAGCGGCGCGTTCAGAGGGTTCAAGAGCGACGCTTGGTTCTTCGCCAAAGCCAAATTCGCCGAGGGCGCCGACGAGCGGGTCCAATGCCTGAGCGCGTACAGCAACTGACCGGGCGGCTTCGACAGGGATACGGCAATAGATACGAGCGTTGCACCCGCAGACAGATATCGCGGGAGAGTTGGATGCGTGCTGCAATCAGGCTGTTGATGTTCGCCGGCCTCGCTTTGGCCGCAGCCTGCAACAGGCAGCCGCCGCAGGAGCAGAACATCACCATCGCCGACAATAATCTGGCGGGCGCGGAGATCGAGACTCTGCCGCCCGACGAAAGCAGCGGGACTCCGTCGAACCAGCTCGTCAACGGCAACGACAATCCCGACGTCAATGATGTCACCAGCAACAGCGATTGAGAGGCCGAAGCGATGAAGCTTTATTATTCGCCCGGCGCCTGCTCCCAGGCGCCGCACATCCTGCTCCACGAGATTGGACTGCAGCATGATGCGATCAAGGTGAACCTCAAGACCAAGACCCTGGAAGACGGCCGCCTTTATCTTGAAATCAACCCCAAAGGCGCCGTCCCCGCGCTCGAGCTCGGCAACGGCGAGGTGCTGACGGAGAACGCGATCGTGCTCCAATATCTCGGCGACCGAGGGGGATCCGACGTCCTCCCGCCCGTCGGGGATTTCCGCCGCTATCGAGTGCTCGAATGGGTGAATTTCATCACCACGGAGCTGCACAAGAGCTTCTCGCCCTTGTTCAGCTCAGACGCCGGCGCCGAGACCAAGCATTATTTCCGCGAGCTTATCGGCAAGCGGCTCGACTATGTCGAAGCCCGGCTCGGTTCCGGTCCGTTCGTCATGGGCGACACCTTCGCTATCCCAGATCCTTATCTGTTCGTAATCAGCGGTTGGGCCGACAAGATGATCGGACTCAACAATTGGCCCAACCTCACCGAGTTTCGCGAACGGATGCTTCAGCGTCCATCGGTCCGCCATGTGCTGCGCTTCGAAGGATTGCTTGAGGAGGAAGTCGCGGGCTAGAGCGCCCGCGCGATGACGCAATTCGACCTCACCGACGACCAGCTCCAGATCCAGGAGATGGCGCGCAAGTTCACCGCGGACGCGATTACGCCCTTCGCGGCTGAGTGGGACGAGAAGAAGATCTTTCCCAGGGAGACGATCCGCGAGGCCGCCGAGCTCGGCTTCGGAGCGATTTACGTCAGCGAGGAGAACGGCGGGATCGGCCTCGGGCGGCTCGAAGCGGCGTTAATCATGGAGGCCATGGCCTACGGGTGCCCTTCCACCAGCGCTTTCATTTCGATCCACAACATGACCGCATGGATGATCGACCGCTTCGGCTCGGCGGAGGTGAAGCAGGAATACCTGCCGTCGATGATCACCATGGAGCGGATGGGAAGCTATTGCCTCACCGAGCCGTCATCCGGGTCCGACGCCGCCGCGCTCAAGACCAAGGCCGTTCTGGACGGCGACCATTATGTCGTCTCCGGCTCCAAGGCGTTCATCTCGGGCGGTGGCGAGAACGAAATCTACGTCACCATGGCTCGCACCGGCGAGGAGGGTCCCAAAGGCATTACCGCGCTGGTCATCGACAAAGACATGAAGGGCCTCAGCTTCGGAGCGCAGGAGAAGAAGCTCGGCTGGCACTCGCAACCGACCGCGCAGGTCAATTTCGACGAAGTGCGCGTGCCCGTCGCCAACCGCGTTGGCGCGGAGGGCGAAGGCTTCCGCATCGCGATGATGGGGCTCGACGGTGGGCGGCTCAACATCGGCGCCTGCTCGCTCGGCGGAGCGCAGCGCTGCCTCGACGAGGC
>JBDTON010000080.1:0-8545 GCA_039933195.1 Sphingomicrobium sp.
TCCTGGATCGCCACGATGTGGGGCGGATCGATGACCTTCGAGACCCCGATGCTGTTCGCCATCGGCTTCATTTTCCTGTTCACCGTCGGCGGGGTAACCGGTGTGGTGCTCGCCAACGGCGGCGTCGATAATTACATGCAGGACACTTATTACGTCGTCGCGCACTTCCACTACGTGCTCAGCCTCGGCGCGATCTTCGCGATCTTCGGCGGCTTCTATTACTGGTTCCCGAAGATGAGCGGCCGCATGTACAACGAGCTGCTCGGCAAGCTGCACTTCTTCATCATGTTCGTCGGCGTCAACGTCGTGTTCTTCCCGATGCACTTCCTCGGGTTGGACGCGATGCCGCGGCGGATCCCCGATTACACTCCGGCCTATGCGCATTGGAATTATGTGGCGTCGGTCGGCTACATGATCACGATTGCCGGCGTTGCGCTCTTTTTCGTCAATCTGTTCTGGTCGCTCGCGGCCGGAAAGAGGGCGCCGGACAATCCGTGGGGCGAGGGCGCGACGACGCTCGAATGGACTCTGTCGAGCCCGCCGCCGTTCCACCAATTCTCGACCCTGCCCCGGATCGACTAGGCGCGACGTCCCAGCGGCGCCAGGCTCAGCTGTCGCGGGGCTTCGTCGGCCCCTTCCGGCGCTCTGCACGCCGACGGTCGCCTGTGCGGGGGACTTCGGGACTCTTTGCCTTTCGGCGATCGGTTTTCCGACGCTCGCCTTCGCGGCGATCGCCGAACTGTCCGCCACCCTCGCCGCCGAGCTGTCCCGCTTCGATCGCGATGGTTTCGGCCGCTGGGTCGCTTTCGCGCAACTGCGCCTTCGCTGCTGTCAGGACCAGCGCCAGATGGGTCCTGACGAACTCGCAGCGATCATCCTCCGACATCGCCTCCGCCCGAGCGCCCGGCAAGCCAAGGAAAGTCTCGATCGCTGCGCGGGAAACGCAAATGCCGCGTAGCTTACCCTCGATCCAAACATCGACGAGCGTATTGCCGCCACTCGCCCGGATTGAGTCATTCTCCATGGTCAGTCCTCCCGCGCCCGGAGTCGTGTATCAGCCGTTGACCCGGTCGCGAACGCCTGTTGCCACCAATGCGAAACATTCGCCTACTTCACCCGATCCGCTTTGATGATTTTAATTCCAGGGTCGAGCATCTGGCCCTTCATCACGCCCTCGCCCTCGGTCGGAGACGTGGGTGCGGCGAGGATCCGCTTCACCACGTCCATGCCTTCGATGACGTGCCCGAAAACCGCGAAGCCGTCGGAGTCGCCGTCCGACGCGCCGGCATCATAGGCTGGAGTGTCGCTCGCGAGGATAAAGAAGTCGGCCTGCGCGCTGCCGGGCTCGAGCCGAGCCATCACGATTGAGCCGGCGACATTGTGCAGGCCCGTTTTGCTCGTCGGTTCGTGGGCGATGGGCGGGAAGAGCTTGCGTGCGTCGCTGCGAACGCCACCCTGGATCAGGCCGCCGTCGCCGATGCGCACCGAGCGGTAGAAGCTTTCGCCGTCGAAGCGGTGCGTCTCAACGTAGCGGAGGAAGTTGGCGGTCGTGATCGGCGCGTGGGCTTTGTCGAGCACTACGACAATGCGCCCCAAGCCGGTGTCGATCGCAACCGGGACGAGATTTTCTTCTGACGCCGATGCCTGGACGGAAGGCGCGGGCGGGGCGGCGAAAGCGGGGGCGGCTACGAGAGCGCTGACAAGCAAGGCGATTCGGATGAGCATGGCGCCGAGCCTAGGGGTTTTCGCTTCCCCGCCAAGCCCCTATAGGCCGCGCCAATGCCCAGCATCGAGATGACCAACCCAGCCGCGCTGCCGGCCGACTGGCGCGACATCGTCGCGCTCACCAAGCCGCGGGTGATGAGCCTCGTCGTGTTCACCGGCCTGTGCGGGATGCTCGCCGCGCCGCAACTCCCGCCGCTGGTGCTCGGGTTCACGGCGATCCTGTGCATAGCGCTGGCTGCCGGCGCGTGCGGCGCGCTCAACCAATGGTATGAGGCCGACCTCGACGCGAAGATGCGGCGCACTGCGAAGCGCCCGCTTCCCGATGGCCGGATGGACCGTCAGTCGGCGCTGCATTTCGGCGTCGGGCTCGGCGCATTTTCGGTGCTGCTGATGGGCCTTGCGACCAACTGGCTTGCGGCCGTGCTGCTCGCCGTCTCGATCCTGTTCTACGTGCTCGTCTACACCGTGTGGCTGAAGCCGCGTACGCCGCAGAATATCGTGATCGGCGGCGCGGCGGGCGCGTTCCCGCCGCTCATCGGCTGGGTCGCGGCAACCGGCCATTTCGCCACGCTTCCGCTGCTGCTGTTCGCGATCATCTTCTTGTGGACGCCGCCGCATTTTTGGGCACTGTCGATGTTTGTGCGCTCGGACTATGCAGCCGCCGGGATTCCGATGCTTCCCGTGGTCGCCGGCATCCAGAACACGCGGAAACAGATTTTCTTCTACAGCCTGCCGATGGCCGCCGCCGCGGCGGCGCCATGGGCGCTGGGGCTCACCGGTCCAATCTACGGAGCGGCGGCGACCGGGCTCAGTCTGGCGTTCGTCGTCCTGGCGGCGCTGGTGCTCGCGAGCAGCGCAGCCAAGCCATCAGAAATGCGCGCCGAAAAGCGGCTGTTCGGATTTTCGGTGCTCTACCTCTTCGCGCTCTTTGCGGCTCTCGTCGCGGACCGGTGGCTGGTATGGTGAAGTTCGAGGACGAGGTCGTCCGCCGCCAACGCGAGCGGGCGCGGATCACGGCCTGGCTGCTCGGCGCCTTTGTCGTCCTCCTGTTCTTCATCACCATCGCCAAGACGGGAATCAACTGGTGAATACCGCCACCGTTCAAAACAAAAACGGCAAGACACTGCTTATTTTGGTTTCGATCGTCGCGGCGATGATCGTGCTCGTGGCTTCGACGCCGAGGTTGTACCGCGCCTTCTGCGAAGCGACCGGAATCGACGGGACGACGCAGCGCGCCGACCGTGCGCCGGGCGCTGTTGCGGGTGAAGTGAAGGTCCAGTTCGATGCGAACGTGCATCCCGGGCTGCCGTGGCGCTTCGAGCCTGAACAGACTTCGGTCAATGTCGCGCCGGGCGCCCAAACGAAGATCTTTTACCGCTCGCAGAACCTCAGCGCGCGAGCGATCACTGCGCAGGCCGTGTACAATGTCTCGCCCGATACGGTCGGGAAATATTTCAAGAAAATCCAATGCTTCTGCTTCACCGAGCAGACCCTTCAGCCGGGCCAGAAAGTCGACATGCCGGTCGTGTTCTTCGTCGATCCAGCGATCGAGAAGGACCCCGACACCAAGGACGTCCACGAAATCACGCTCAGCTACACATTTTATCCGGTGGAAACGGTGACCGCGGCCCGCTAGAGCCGCGCACAAAGCCAGCACGAGGAAAGCCGCAACAGATGGCCGCGACGAAGAACCACGATTATCACCTCGTAGAACCCGATCCGTGGCCGCTGATCGGCGCAGTCTGCGCCGGGCTGCTGTTCGGCGGCTTCGTCATGTACCTGCACGAGAACCCGTACGGGAAGTTCGTCATGGGCCTCGGCGTCGCCGGCGTGCTGGTGACGATGTACAGCTGGTGGTCGAAGACCATCAAAGAAGCGCACCAGGGGGACCACACGCCGGTCGTCCAGCTGCACCTGCGCTACGGGATGATCCTGTTCATCGCCTCGGAGGTGATGTTCTTCCTCGCTTGGTTCTGGGCCTTCTTCGATTCCTCCCTTTTTCCGTCGGCCGTCGATGCCGTCGGTGGGGTGTGGCCGCCCAAGGGCGTGGAGGTGCTCAACCCGTGGGGCTTCCCGCTTCTCAATACGATGATCCTCTTATGCTCGGGAACGACGGTCACCTGGGCGCACCATTCGCTCATTCACGGCGACCGCAGGGGTCTGAAGCTGGGGCTGATCCTGACCATCCTGCTCGGCCTCACCTTCACCAGCGTGCAGGCCTATGAATATGTCCACGCGCCGTTCCCCTTTAAGGGCAGCATCTACGGATCGACCTTCTTCATGGCGACCGGGTTCCACGGCTTTCACGTGATCGTCGGGACGATCTTCCTCACCGTCTGCCTGCTTCGTGCGTACAAGGGCGACTTCACGCCGAGGCAGCATTTCGGCTTCGAGGCCGCCGCCTGGTACTGGCATTTCGTCGACGTCGTGTGGCTATTCCTGTTTACGTCGATCTACGTCTGGGGCGGCTGGGGCGCGCCGCACGCGCCCTGACGCCCGAGCAGCCGATGAGCGCAAAACCGGCGCTGGCAAACGCCCTCGCCGGCAATTGCCCGCGCTGCGGAGCCCACAGTCTGTTCGACGGATGGGTCCGCTTCGCGCACAAGTGCGGCAATTGCGCGCTCGACTATGACAGCTTCAACGTCGGCGATGGTCCCGCGGCTTTCCTGATCTTCATCGTCGGCGCGATCGTGGTCGTCGGAGCGCTGGTGCTCGATGCGGCAATCGAGCCGCCGTGGTGGGTGCACCTCATCTGGGTCCCGATCACCGCGGCGCTGACCATTGGCGGGCTAAGGCTCGCCAAGGCCGCGTTGCTCGCCCAGGAATATACGCACCGAGCGCGCGAAGGGCGCATCAGCGAATGACTCGCCGAGTGCCCGTGCTCGCGAGCATCGTCGTCGTCGCCGCCGTCGCAGTGTTGATCGGCCTTGGCGTCTGGCAGCTCAAGCGCGCGAAATGGAAAGAGGGGCTGCTGGCGCGCTACGAGCAGTCGGAAAAGCTTCCGCCGATCAGCTGGCCGACCATCCCGCACAGGACGGATCAGCTTCCCTTGTTCCGTCATGCGACGGGCGTCTGCGTGAAACCTGTGGGCAAGCGCGCGATCGGGGGCGAGAATTTCCAGGGCGAAACCGGCTATGTGCAGATCGTCGATTGTACGACGGGCTCCGAAGGACCGGGAATGAGCGTCGAAGTCGGCTGGTCTCTCGACCCGAACGCGAAGGTCAATTGGGCGGGCGGCCCGGTTAGCGGGGTCATCGTCCCCGACCGAAGGACCGGCATCCGTCTCGTCGCCGCCACCGCTCCGCCGGGCCTGCAGCCGAGCAAGGTGCCCGGTGCAAGCTCCGCGAGCGCGGTCACGCCCGCGGGCCATCGCTTGTACGCCGCAACCTGGTTCAGCTTGGCTGCAATCGCTCTGATTATATATGGCCTGGCCTTGGGCAAGCGGCTGAAGGAACGGTGAGCGAGAACATGACCGGCGAGCTTCACCGACTTGGCAACGGAATCGCGGTCGCGGTCGATCCGCTGCCTGGCGCCGAATCGGTCGCGATCGGGCTCTATGCGATGGTCGGCTCGCGCTCCGAGCCCGAGCATCTGTCCGGCCTCGCGCATCTCGTCGAGCATATGGTGTTCAAGGGCGCGGGGCCGCGCGATACGCGCGCTCTCGCCGAGGCGATCGAGAATGTCGGAGGCGCGATCAACGCGTGGACGGCTCGCGATCAGACCGTCTTCTACGGGCGTACCTTGGCTAAAGACGCAGCGCTCCTGACCGAACTCATCGCCGACCTGGTCCGCGCGCCGCACATCAGCGAGGAGCATCTCGAGCGCGAGAAGGCCGTGATCCTGTCCGAACTCGGCGAGGTCGTCGATTCACCCGACGACCTGGTTCACGATCATTTGTTCGAGGCAGCGTTCGACAGGCAGCCGCTGGGACGGTCGGTTCTCGGCCGCGCCGAGACCCTGCGCGCGGCCACTCGCGACGATTGCCTCAACTGGATTCGCGACGAACTGGTCCCGCGGCGGCTGATCCTGGCGGCGAGCGGCAAGGTCGAGCCTGAGCAGATCCTGAAGCTGGCCGAGCGGCTGTTCGGCGACATGGAGCCGTGGCCGGGCGTGCCGATCGGATTGGCCGAGTTCGCGGGCGGCGTGCGCAACGACCAGCGGCAGTTCGAGCAGGCGCACTGGTGCCTGGGGCTGCCGGGCATGCCGGCTTCGGACCCGCGCGTTCCGGCGCTGTCGATCTTCGTTCAGGCGCTTGGCGGAGGGATGTCGTCGCGGTTGTTCCAGGAGCTACGTGAGGAGCGCGGGCTCGCTTATTCGGTCGGCGCCTGGCACCAGGCCTTTGCCGATACGGGCATTGTCGCGGTGAGCTGTGCGGCGGACCGGACCCGTGCTGTCGAATCAATGAGCCTTGCGCGCTCGGTGCTCGCCGCGGCGGTCGAGTCGCTCGACGATGCCGAGGTGGCGCGCGCCCGGGCCCAGATCGAGGCCGGGCTGCTGATGGCGCTGGAGACACCCCACGGCCGCGCCGATCATTTGGCGCGCTCGATCGAAGTTTTCGGGCGGATCCTGGAGCTCGACGAGCTGCTCGGGCAACTGCGAGCGGTCGATGCCGCCGCGGCGCGGGCCGCGGGTGCTGCGCTTCTTGACGGCCGGGCTGCCGTGGCCTCGGTCGGGGCGCAGCTTGCGCTGGCTGCGTGAGCGATCTGCAAACGCTGATTGCGGAGCCGTGCGTTGACTGGGGCCTGCTCGACTGCGGCAATGGGCAGAAGCTCGAGCGGTACGGCAAGGTTACGGTTGCGCGGCCGGAGCCGCAGGCCATGTGGGCGCCGGCGCATGACGACTGGGATCCCGACGCGACGTTCGTTCCCGGTTCCGATGAAGAAGGCGGCGGCCGCTGGGTGCAGCACCGGCCGGTCCCCAGGCAATGGGAGCTGTCGCTGGGGAGCGTCCGCTTCCATGCCTCGCTGACGCCGTTCAGGCACCTCGGTTTCTTTCCCGACATGGCTCCGCAATGGGAGTGGATGCGGGAGCGCTCGGCCGGCGCAAATGTGCTCAACCTTTTCGGTTACACCGGCGTCGGAACGCTGCTGCTGAGCGATGCCGGCGCTCAACTGGTCCATGTCGATGCCTCGAAAAAGTCGGTCGAGCAGGGCAAGGGCAACGCCCGCCTGTCGGGCATGGAACAGCAGCCAATCCGCTGGATCGTCGACGATGCGACCAAGTTCACGGCGCGCGAGGTTCGGCGCAGTCGGCGCTACGACGGAATTCTGCTTGACCCGCCCAAGTTCGGGCGCGGGCCCGAAGGCGAAGTGTGGCGGCTCGAGGAGAATCTCGCGCCTCTGCTCGGCGACTGCCGAAGGCTGCTCGACGCCAACAGCCGGTTCCTCGTGCTCACCGTCTATGCCGTGCGCATGTCCGCCCTCGCCATCGGCGAGCTGGTGACGCAAACTCTCGGCGGCCTCGGCGGAATCGTGGAGATGGGCGAGATGGCGGTGCGGGAAGAAGCGCGCGGACTGCTGCTCCCGACCGCAATCTTCGCGCGCTGGAACCGCGATTAGGTCCGCGTCGCCCGGATCGCGGCGGCGGTCACGAACGGCGACCCGGCAAGCAAGACCATCGAAGTCGCGCTTTCGAGCAAAAGCGCCGAATTTCCCCCGCCACCGCTCACCGAGGCGCCGAAAATCAGCACCGGCACGGCCAGCGGCAGCAAGAGAAGCCCGGCCAACGATCCCGCGCGCGGCAAGCCGGCGGTCAGCGCCGCGACGGCTACGGCGAGAGCGGCAAGCGCCGGCGTTCCAATGGCGAGCGCGATCTCGGTTCGGGCGAGCCCTGCACCATCCATCGCCAGCAGCGCCGAGGCGGGCACGGCTGCGATCAGCAGCAATGGTGCGAACGTCAGCCAGTGCGCGATGATCTTCGCCGTCGCGACGCTTTCTTCCGCCATGCCGTGCAGCGCCAATTGGTCGAGCACACCGTCAGCGCGATCCGGCTCTACAAGGCGCTCGATCGGCAGCAGCGCGGCGGTGAGCGCGGCGATCCAGAGGGTGCCGGCGCCGATGCGGCCGAGCAGCCGCGCGTCGGGCCCGACCGCGAACGGCATTAATGTTGCGATCAGCAGGAAAAAGGCGACCGGCAGCCACGCCGCGCCGGTGAATCCGCGACGCATACCGCGCAGGATGAGCGCGCCGATCACAGCCCGAGCTCCAGCCGCGGCCACTCGCCGGGCAGCGGCTGGTGCGATGCCGCGAGCACCGCGCCGCCCGAAGCGAGGTGCGCCTCGATGACCCTCGCGAGCCGGTCGGTGCTTTCTGAGTCGAGGGCATTGAGGGGCTCGTCGAGCAGCCACAGCGGTGCGTCCGACGCTGCAACTCGAGCAAGAGTTGCCCGCTTGGCCTGTCCCGATGAGAGGAGCCGAACCCCGACGTCGGCGAGGTGCGTGAGGCCCAGCGCCTCCATCGATCTGTCGACCGCTCCGTTCCAAAACATCAGCGCCCGCCGCAGCGGCAACTCGCGGTCGAGCGCGAGCGCATCGTCGGCGAGCGCCAGCTTCACTCGCTCGACACAGCCGCGATCCTCGCGCAGCAACCCCGCGGCCAAGCGGATCAGGCTCGATTTGCCGCTGCCGTTCGGTCCGGTGACCTGGAGACGCTCGCCCGGGCCAAGCGCGAGACCCAGGCCCTCGAACAGCAGTCGGCCGCCGCGGCGCAGCGCCACTCGGTCAAAGCGCAGCAGCGGTGTCATTCGATGCTGTCCTCGAGCGCGTGCATGTCGTCGTCGGAAAAGCCGAAATGGTGGCCGACCTCGTGGATCACGATGTGCG
>JBDTON010000081.1:0-3146 GCA_039933195.1 Sphingomicrobium sp.
TCCCACAACGCGTTGATGTCCTGCGGCACGCCGTCGATGCGATATTCCTTGGGGATTCCCACGCGCTTGCCCTTGAGGTCGCTGGACAAGTTCGCTTCCCACTGCGGCACCGGCAGGTCGAGCGAGGTCGAATCCTTCGGGTCGAACCCGGCCATCGCCTCGAGCAGGATCGCACAGTCGCGCACCGACCGAGCCATCGGCCCCGCTTGGTCGAGCGAGCTGGCGAAAGCGACAATCCCCCATCGGGAGCAACGGCCATAGGTCGGCTTGATCCCGCAAATGCCGGCGAAAGCGGCTGGCTGGCGGATTGAGCCGCCAGTGTCCGTCCCCGTCGCGCCGGGAGCGATGTGCGCTGCGACCGCCGCCGCCGATCCGCCCGACGAGCCTCCGGGGGTCAGCCCGACATTGCTGCCCTTGCGCCGCCACGGGCTGATCACCGGACCATAGGCACTGGTCTCGTTCGACGAGCCCATCGCGAACTCGTCCATGTTGAGCTTGCCGAGCATCCCCGCGCCGGCCTTGCGCAGATTGGCGCTGACGGTGCTCTCGTAAGGGGGCTTGAAGCCCTTGAGGATGCGGCTCCCGGCGGTGCTGTCCACGCCGCGGGTGGCGAAAAGGTCCTTGATGCCGAGCGGGATGCCGGCCAGCGGCGGCAAATCGCCCTTGCCTCGAGCAGTGTCCGCCGCCTCGGCCGCCGCGAGCGCGTCCTCAGGGGTCTCCACGGTATAGGCATTGAGCGTGCGCGCAGCGGCGACGGCCGCATTGCAGGCCTCCGCCACCTCGCGCGCGCTGAACTCGCCCGATGAGATTCCGTCGCGCAGGTCGGCGATGGTCTTCGACGTGAGTTCGCTCACTCGATCACCTTCGGCACGGCGAAGAAGCCATGCTGCGCATCGGGGGCGTTGGCGAGCACCGCATCGCGGATATTCCCATCGGTCACGGCATCCTCGCGCAGCCGCAGCTTTTGGTCGATCACGGTGGCGAGCGGCTCCACGCCGTCAGTATTCACTTCGCTCAGCTGCTCGACCCAGCCGAGGATGTTGTTGAGCTCCGGCACCAGGCGTTCGATCTCTTCGTCGCTCATCGCGATGCGCGCGAGCTTGGCGATATGACGGACCTGTTCGGGGGAAACGGACATTGGATTCCTTGTTTGGCCGCATCGCAAAGCGACGCTGGGGGCGGATAGCCGGGGGCTGCCAGAGCGGCAAGCGGCTCGGGCACATGGCTATCCAAAGTGGAAAACCGGCGATTAATTCAATTGGTTTGCGGACGAGCGTCCGCAAGGCTCACGAGCACTCCCAACGAATGCGGTTACCGTTGCGGTAACCAGTGACCCACCGCCTGCGGAGCGCCGATCGGCGCCTTCGCTATACCCTCACGAACACGGTTAATTTGCCGCGAACCTTATAACTTCAACCTGTTTTGAAACCCTCGGTCCATTTTGGAGCTTCCATTAGACGTGGGGAACCAAAATGCGCTTTACTCTCTATCTTGCGGCTGCTGCCGCGACTCTCGCCGTGGCCACTCCGGCCGTGGCTCAACAGGCTTCGGCCAACGCCCTCGCCAAGGGCGTGGTTGTTCAGCCGCTGACTCTCGCCAAGGTCCAGGACCTGGATTTCGGCACCGTCGTCGGCAGCGCCGTCGCCGGCAACGTCACGATCGACGCGGACACGGGTGGCCGCACGGTTGGCGGCGGCGTCACGGGCGTTCCCAGCTATCCTGGCGACCGCGGTCTGTTTCAGGGTGCTGGAACCGCTGGCCAGACCGTCCAGCTGACGCTCAATGCGCCGGCGGTGCTCGTCAGCCAGAGCAATCCGCTCGACCTGATCGCCGTCAACAGCATGGTGCTGGACACCGGCAATTCGACGACTCGCGTGATCGGCCTCTCCGGCATTTTCAATGTCGGCGTGGGCGGCGACTTCGCCATTGCGGCGAACCAGCCGGCCGCCCTTTATGAAGCGACCTTCACACTCACCGCTAACTATCAATAACCCACTGGTTGCAACGGTGGAGGGCGGCTGCCCGGCTTCGGCCGGCGGCCGCCCTCTCCGTTTGTCGCCAGTTGCCGCGCCCGACCGCCTCCCGTAACCCGCCGCGCGATGTGCGCACGGCGATTCCTGATGGTTGTTTTCGTCCTGACCCTGCTGATTGTCGCGGGCAGCTTCGCCTTCTTTCAGTGGGGCGGCAATGTGCTGCTCAGGCAAGCGACCCCCGAAGGGCATTTCGAAGCGGCCAAGGCGGGCGGAAGCCCGGACTATTCGAAGCTGGATGCATGGATTTCGCACCCCGACGTTTTCATAAGGACGCGCAAGGCTTTCACGGTCCGCGGGGTGCCCCACGACCCCTCGCGGTGGCTTCCGCCGAAAGAGGTGCCTCCCGACCTTGTGCCATATCCGAGGGCTAACATCTTCTACGTCCATCCTACGACGTATCTTGAACGTGATCGCTGGAACGCTCCGCCAAACCCAAATTCAGATACCGAATCTCGAACACGCTTGTTCGTACAGACACAGGCAACTGCCTTTTCTGCACTCGGACCCATATGGGCGCCCCGCTACCGGCAAGCGGCTTATGGAGCCTTTCTGCTCAGAAGCGAGGACGCCCAAAAGGCCCTTGATCTGGCCTACCAAGACGTCGCAGCGGCGTTCGAGCAATTCACCAAGGAGACTGGGAACGAACCGGTCATTCTCGCGGGGCACAGCCAGGGCGCGCTGCACGTGGAACGGCTGCTGAGAGAGAAGGTCGCTGGAAAACCGATCGCCCGGCGCATCATTGCCGCTTATGTGATAGGGTGGCCGATTAGCACGACCGCGGACCTGCCTACGCTTGGACTTCCGGCGTGCCGGTCACCGGAGCAAGCGCGCTGCATTCTCTCGTGGATGACCTTTGGCGAGCCTGCCAATCCAGACCTAATTCTCAGGCCATGGGAAAAGACAAAAGGTTTCAACGGCGGCGAGCGCCGTCAAGAGGACATGCTCTGCGTCAATCCGATCACAGGCATTCAGAACGGAGCTGCTCAAAGTGGCGTCGGCGGCATCATCGTTCCCAGCCCGGACCTGCGTTCACCGACCGTCAGTTACAATGCCATTCTCGCGCATTGCGACAAGGGGCTGCTGATCCTCGACGGGAGCATCCCCCCGCTCGGT
>JBDTON010000082.1:0-2600 GCA_039933195.1 Sphingomicrobium sp.
CTGCGCGCACCCTGTTCATCGTCTCCAGCAAATCCGGTTCGACGATGGAGCCGGAGCTGCTGCGAACCTATTTCTTCGATCTGGTCAAACAAGCGGTCGGCGCGGAGGAAGCGGGAAGACGCTTCATCGCGGTCACCGATCCGTGCTCGGACCTGGAAAAGGTTGCGAGGGCGGACGGGTTCGGTCATGTCTTTGCCGGCGACCCGGAGATCGGCGGGCGTTATTCGGTACTGTCGCCCTTCGGCATGGTGCCCGCGGCCGCGATCGGAGTCGACGTCCCGGCCTTTTTTGCCGCCACTCGCCCGATGGTCGTTTCCTGCGGCGGCGACGTTCCGCCTGCCGCCAACCCCGGCTTGAGGCTCGGCGCGATTATCGGCGAGGCTACCGTTGCCCGGCGTAACAAAATGACGGTCCTTGCGAGCGAGCGACTGAAGCCGATCGGCGCTTGGCTCGAACAATTGCTCGCGGAATCGACCGGCAAGCAGAACAAGGGCGTGATCCCGGTCGATCTCGAACCGGCCGGCGACCCGGGCGCTTATGGCGACGACCGGCTGTTCGTCCACCTCAAGCTCAAGGGCGACGATGATCGCGAGTTGGAGGCGCGGGTCGTTGCGCTGGAAGCCGCAGGCCAGCCCGTGGTGCGGATCGTCCTCGCGGACCCTGGCCTGATCGGTCAGGAATTCTTCCGCTGGGAGATCGCCACAGCGATGGCCGGCTCAATCATCGGCATCGATCCGTTCAACCAGCCCGATGTCGAGGCCTCGAAGGTGAAGACCCGCCTCCTCGTCGATGCGTATGAGCGAACAGGCTGGGTCGATCCACGCCAGCCTGTCCTGCGCGAGGGGCAGCTCAGCTTCTTCGCGTTCCGCGGAGCCTCCGACGCAACCGCGCTGCTCAAGTCGCTGTTCGACGAGTTGACCCCCCGAGGTTATCTGGGCTTCCTCGCTTATGTCGAGCGCAACGACGCGCATGAGGCGGCGCTGAGCGCGATGCGTACCGCAGTGCGCGACGCCCGGCGGGTCGCAACTGTCGCCGGGTTCGGCCCGCGTTTCCTGCATTCGACCGGCCAGGCCTACAAGGGCGGTCCGGCGGGCGGCGTGTTCATCGAAATCACCCGAACGGCCGAGCCCGACCTCGCCATTCCCGGCCATCGGGCGAGCTTTGGAACCGTCCAAATCGCCCAAGCGATTGGCGACCTGGACGTGCTCGCTGAGCGGCGGCGCGGATGGTTGCGCATTCACATCGAGGGAGACGTTGATGACGGACTTGCGACGATCGGCCGGCTTGTCGCCGCGGCCCTGGCCTGAGAATTGAAAGGCTCGCTTATGCGCATCGGAATTATCGGTCTTGGGCGGATGGGCGGAAGTATTGCGAGGCGCCTGATGCGGGCCGGACATGAGACAATGGTCTGGGACCGCGATGCTGCGGCGATCGGAGCCCTGGTTCCCGACGGGGCAACCGCCGCCACCTCGCTCGCCCATCTCGCCGATCAACTGGGCAGCCACGCCGTCTTCTGGGTGATGCTTCCCGCCGGCGATCCCACCGAAACGACGATCGAGGAGCTGGCCGATCTTGCCAGCCCCGGCGCAATCATCATCGACGGCGGCAACAGCTTCTACAAAGACGACATCCGCCGCGCGAAGTCGCTTGCCGAGCGCGGCATCGATTATGTCGATGTCGGAACTTCGGGCGGCGTCTGGGGCGTGGAGCGCGGCTTCTGCCTGATGATCGGCGGACGCGAGGAGATCGTGCAGCGCCTGGATCCGATCTTCGATGCGCTTGCGCCCGGCATCGGCGACATCGCGCGCACCGCTGGCCGCAATCGCCCGGACGATCGCGCCGAACGAGGCTATATCCACGCCGGCCCGTCGGGCAGCGGCCATTTCATAAAGATGGTGCACAACGGCATCGAATATGGCCTGATGCAGGCCTATGCCGAGGGTTTCGACATCCTCAAGGGCAAGGCGTCCGAAACGCTGCCCGAGGGGGAGCGCTTCACCATCAATCTTCCGGACGTCGCTGAGGTCTGGCGGCGCGGCAGCGTCATCTCCTCCTGGCTGCTCGACCTCACCGCCGCGGCGCTCGCCAGGGACCAGTATCTCGAAGAGTTCGACGGCAGCGTCGCGGACAGCGGCGAAGGACGCTGGGCGATCGACGCCGCGATGGAAGAGGCGGTGCCGGCCTATGTGATGTCGGCGGCGCTCTACGCGCGCTACCGCAGCCGGGTCGAATCAACGTTCGGCGACAAGCTTCTCTCGGGCATGCGCCTTGGTTTCGGGGGCCATGTCGAGACCCCGCGATGACCGCGGCTGGATCGAAGCCGGCGCCGCCCGCGACCCTGGCGATCTTCGGCGTCACCGGCGACCTCGCCCGGCGGCTGCTGGTCCCGGCGCTTGTCAACCTGCGCCGCGAAGGGCTGATCACCGATGAGCTCGAAATCCTCGGCCTTGGTAAGCAGGATCTCGATGACGAAGCGCTCCGGCGCGCTCTGGCAGAGTTCGTCGACGCCGCCGATCCGGGTTGGAAGAAGCTGCGCGGCCAGATTTTCTATCTTAGGGGCGACTTCGCTGACGAAGCCACCTATCAGGCGCTCGCCGCCC
>JBDTON010000083.1:0-6162 GCA_039933195.1 Sphingomicrobium sp.
GCTCGGTAGCGAGCGAACGGCGTCGCTCGCCGTGGCGCGGGCTTTCTCTTGCAGCCGCTCGAATGAGGCAATGGCTGAGAGACCAGCATTTCCGATCGCTGCTGAAGAACAGCAGCTATCTCGCCGCGTCACGCGCGATCGCAGGCATTGGGTCGTATAGGGATCCAGAGCAGCTGCGTCGATGCCGTTCCGTGAAGAATGCCGAGCACGATGGAAGTCGGGCCAAGATCGCACTCGCCGAGGATTGGGGAGATGTGACGTTGACGACATCGTGCGACTGAATGTCCGCAATGGGTCGAAAGCAGACACTCGGCTAACGGCAGCTTTGGGTGGAAAGCAGACCTAAGCCGCCAATGTGTCCAATGGGCTGAAAGCGGACATGCCTAGGGCGCCGCGACCGCCCTGTGATCACTCTTCGCGGCGATGCGAAAGAACGCCGCCGACACCAGCCACAGCGCTGCAAACATCGCGCTGAACAGCAAAGACTTGAACGAGCCGTCCGGCATGCTCTCGGTCGATGGTGCGGTCGCAATCAGTGCCCCGAGCAGAACCTGCATGATCGTTACGCCGAGCATGGCCCGGGCCATGCCTGCGGGCCGGAACCAAGCGGAGAACCCGCCGACCATCGCCGCCATGATCAGCAGGAAAAAGCCGATGCCATTCCCATCGTCGCGAACGACCGTCGTCCACACGGTGAGGAACGATGTCACCAGCGCGACGGCAACTCCCGCGCGGTAGGCATTTTCACTCAATCCCCTCATATGCTCGCCTCCTGCTGAGGCTTGCAGTCTTATCACGACGCAAAGCTCTGAAAAATGACCTGCCGCGAATGTCCGCAATGGGTGGAAAGCGGACATTACAGCTGTCAGGTCTGACAGTGCTTAGGGCTGGGTCGCGTGCTTCATGTCTCTGACGAGGTTCCTCACAGCATCCGGCGAGCCCGCATCGTCCAGCAACCGTACCAACGCCGACCCCGTGATCACGCCGGCCGCGCCCGCGTGCAACGCTTCCCGCACATGATCAGGCGTCGAAATGCCGAAGCCAAGCACTGGCGGTGGCGCGCCTAGGCTCGCGAGCTGCGAGAACAAGTCTTGATGGTCGAGCGACAACTGCTCACCGGCCCCGGTCACCCCGGAGCGAGCAACGCAATAGGTGTAGCCGGACGCGAGCACCGCGATCCGCGCAAGCACTGATGTTGGCGTGTTGGGTGCGGCAATCATGATCAGATCGAGGTCGGCCGCACGGGCGGAGGCGGCGAACGGTTCCGCTTCGAGTGACGGCACATCTGCAATGAGCAGGCTGTCCACGCCTGCCGCGGCGGCGTCACCGCAGAATCGCGCCACGCCCCGCGCCACGACCAAATTGGCATAGGTCAGGATGCCGAGCGGAATTGCGGGATGCCGGTCCCTGAAGCTGCGCAGCAATTCGAAGCAGTCGCTGGGTGTGACGCCTGCGCGAAGCGCGCGATCTCCGGCTGCCTGGATCACCGGCCCGTCCGCCACCGGGTCGGAAAACGGAATTCCAACTTCGACCATGTTCGCGCCGCCCTCGACGATCGCATCAAGCACCTCAGCGCTCGCCTTGAGGTTCGGGTCGCCCACCATGACGAAAGCTCCGAACGCGCCTTCTCCACGTTCGGAGAGGTTGGCGAACATGGTTGCGTAGCGGCTCATGTCCGCTCGACCAGGGTGCGCGCTTGGGCCAGATCCTTATCGCCCCGGCCGGAGAGGTTGACGACGAGGACGGTGTCCTTTTTCGCGGCGTCCGCCATTTTCAGCGCGTGGGCGACCGCATGCGAGGATTCGAAGGCTGCGATGATGCCCTCGCGGCGCGCGAGTTGCGAGAAAGCGGCGAGTGCTTCGCAATCCTCGATGCCGGTGTAGTCGGCGCGGCCGATCTGTTTGAGATGCGCGTGCTCGGGCCCGACGCCGGGATAGTCGAGGCCCGCGGATACCGACCAACTGTCGCTGACTTGTCCATATCCGTCTTGGAGCACCAGCGTCTCGGCGCCATGCAGGATTCCGCGCGAGCCGCGAAGGATCGACGCGCCGTGCTCGATACCGTCGAGTCCCTTGCCGGCGGCTTCGACCCCGATTAGCGCAACGCCCGCATCGTCGACGAAGTCCGAGAAGATGCCGATTGCATTGGAGCCACCGCCGACGCAGGCGATCACTGCATCGGGCAAGCGCCCTTCGGCAGCCAGAACCTGTGCACGGGCTTCCTTGCCAATGATCCGCTGGAACTGCCGCACCATCAGCGGAAACGGGTGCGGGCCGGCGGCGGTGCCGAGCAGATAATGGCTGTGCTCGAAGGACGCCGTCCAGTCGCGCAGCGCCTCGTTGACCGCGTCCTTGAGAGTCCGCCCGCCGCTTGTCACCGGCACGACCTCGGCGCCCATCAGCTCCATCCGGAACACGTTCAGCTGCTGGCGGTCGATATCGTCCGCGCCCATGTAGATTTGGGTCTCGAAGCCGAACAGTGCGCCGACCATTGCAGTGGCGACGCCATGCTGGCCGGCGCCGGTCTCGGCAATCAGCCGGCGCTTGCCCATCCGCTTGGCGAGCAAAGCCTGGCCGAGCACCTGGTTGGTCTTGTGGGCGCCGCCATGAAGCAGGTCCTCGCGCTTCAGATAGATGCGCGCGCGATCGTTCCCGAGGTTGCGGCACAGGGTTAGGGGGGTCGGGCGTCCGGCATAGGTCTCGAGCAGTGCATCGAGCTCGAGCCGGAACGAAGCGTCTGTTTCGCAATGGAGGAAGGCGGCTTCGAGCTGCTCGAGCGCCGGCACCAGGACCTCGGGGACGAAGCAGCCCCCGAACTCGCCGAAGCGGCCGTCTAGACGCACTGGATGCTCGCACGGCAATCAAGCCGCAACATTTCAAACAGCGACCGCATCCGCTTGGGATCCTTGTGTCCCGGTGCAGCTTCGACACGCGAGCCGACGTCGAGACCATAAGCGCCGACACCAAGCGCGGCCCGCGCATTGTACGGGCTGATGCCACCGGCGATGAAGGCTCCCGGCAGGTCGGGTCGCGCGGCGATGCGCGTCCAGTCGAACGCGCGGCCGCTGCCGCCGCTAACGTTGGCGATGCTCGTGTCGAACAGGGTCCGATCAGCTCCAATGCGCCTCAACTCGACGGTCGTGCCAACCCCGCAAACGCCCCAGATCTCGCAATTTCGCCGTAGGCTCGGCCGCAGCAGCTCGAGATCATCGCCGCCGTCGACCTGGACTGCATCGAGATTGAGCTCATTGGCAATCTGCGAAATCTCACCCCGATGGTGGCCTCGAAAAACGCCGACGGCCTGCATCCCACCGCTGTTGGCCGCGGCTACCAGCGAGGCAGCGTCCGAAGAGACGAAGCGCGGCGTGCCCGGCACAAAGACAAAGCCCGCATGAGTTGCGCCGGCGCGCCCCGCAAGCCGCACATCCTCGGCGCGGCTCAGGCCGCAAATCTTGACCGGCCCGAACACCAGCCGGCGTGCTGCTTGTGACACGCTTTCTGCGCTCATCAGCGAGGACCCAACCAGGAAAGCGTCGACCAACGGGGCAAGCCGCTCGACATGCGTTCTCTTCGTAATGCCGGACTCGCTAACGATGATGCGATCCGCTGGAACCAGCGCCGCGAGCCGCTCGGTGGTGCTTAGATCGATGGTAAGCGTCGCAAGATCGCGGTTGTTGATCCCGACGATCTTGGCATCGAGGTGCAGGGCGCGCTGCAACTCGCGCTCGTTGTGAACTTCGACGAGCACGTCCATCGAAAGCCTCTGCGCTTGATCGAGAACGGACGCGGTTTCCTGATCCGACAACACGGCCATGATTGCCAAAACAGCGTCGGCTCCGTGCGCTCGCGCCTCGGCAACTTGAGCAGGATCGACAATGAAATCCTTGGCCAGGATTGGCCCGTCGAATCCTGCCCGGGCGGCACGAAGATCGGCGAGAGAGCCACCGAAAAATGGAGAATCCGTCAGGACGCTAATGGCGTCGGCGACCGGCGCATAGGCTTTGACCGCCGCTTCAACCGAAACCGACGTCCGGTGCCCCGAAGGCGAGGCCTTTTTAACCTCCATGATGAACCGGGCGCCCGGCCGCGCGAGTGCCGACCGCAAGCTGCGATGCGTCGGCTGGGCGTTGAAAGTCGCGCCGTGAAGCCGTCCCGCGACATCGCGGCGCTTGCGCTCGACGATCGCTTCAAGAACGCCTTCAGCCATTGCTGGCCTCGATGTACGAATCGAGAACTGCGCCGGCCTTGCCGGATAGTAGGGCTTGGCGAGCCTCGCCCGCCGCGTCCCTCAACGACGCACTTATTCCCGCGGTAAGCAACAGCGCCGCCGTATTCAGGGCGACGATGTCCTGCTCCGAAGGATTTCCGCCGCCGTTCAGCAGCGCCCGCAACCGGTCCGCGTTTTCGGCGACGTCCCCGCCAGTCACGTTGTTCACCGGCGCGCGTTCCATTCCGGCTTGTTCGGGCGTGAGCACGACTTCCTCAAAACTGCCGCGGCTGAGCCGGATCGCGCGCGTCTCGGCGTGCAGTGCGACCTCGTCCAGTCCGGATCCGTGGACGACCAAAGCCTCTTCGACGCCCATGGCATGGAGCGTCTGGGCGATCCGGCGCAGCATCCGCGAATCAGCAACTCCGAGCAGCTGTATGGGCGGACGCGCCGGGTTGATACACGGACCTAGCAGGTTCATCACCGTGCGGACCTGAAGCTGCCGGCGGACGATCGCGGCAAGCTTCATGCCCGGATGATAGGCCGGCGCGAACAGGAAGCAGAAACCAGTTTGATCGAGCAGTTTCCGCGCTGTGGCCGGCTCGACTTCGATGCGCACGCCGAGCGCCTCGAGCACATCGGCCGAGCCGCACCGCGAACTGACGCTGCGATTGCCGTGCTTGGCGATGGGCAGGCCGCAGGCAGCAGCAACGAACCCGACCGCGGTCGACACGTTGATTAGGCCCGAGCCATCGCCACCGGTCCCGCAGCAATCGGCGAACAGATAGTCGGGCCGATCGAACGGAAGCACAGTCGCGTACAGTCCTCTCGCGGCGCCGATCATCTCGTCGGCGGTCTCGCCCTTCATCCGGAGGGCGATCAGCATCCCCGCAATCTCGGCGGGCTCGAGCTTTCCGAGCACCAGCCGTTCGAACAAATGCTCTGAATCGTCAGCTGGTAGATCCGCCCCCTCGAGCAATCGAGGAAGCGGGTTTGGGACGGGACCGGTGTCGGAGATCGGATGGCGCTCGACTGGAGTGGCGGAGTGAAGTTGGTTGAGCATGGGAGTCCTTTGGGCAATAAAAAACCCGCCTGGAGGCGGGTCGACGGATTCGGTCAGGGAGTGCTCGGTAGGTCGATCAGCTCACCAGCCGCGCCATCGCGCCGCGAAGGTCAAGTCGCGCCACCAACGCCACGCTGCACGCGCGGCAGCCGGCTGGAAGATGTTGGGATCAGACGCGAATGTGCTCACGCGCCGGCCCTCGCCGCAGGGAGCGCTGAAGTCAAGGCGTATAATCTCGGGCAGCCGACCATTGCGCGCCCGGCTGCCGCAGCTGCGCGCCGCCGCCTGACCCGCGCGCAGGTCGCGACGCCGAATGTTCAAAAGTTCCGGTCCACCAGAGACTGGTTCGTCGATTGGCTGGCCACGATCCGATGGGTGTTCGACGCCGTTGGCTTCATGTTGCTGGGGATGCTGTTGTTTCGGCTGCGATGGCTCCAGGCGGAAGCGCCGCTTCGGACCTACGTCTTACTGATGCTGGCCGGCTATGGACTCGGCATCCCACTTAAAGGAATCGAGGGTCTCGCCGAATGGCGACTGATCACCGGCGTCGGCCACACGCAATTTTGGCAATTCTGGCTGCCCGCGGCGACGATGCAAACCGCGCGCCTGTTAGTCACGCTCGGCCATGTTGGCTTGTTCCTGTGGGCATGGAAGGCACTCGGTTGGCGGCTTCGGCCATTGCAGGCGCTCGGGAAGATGGCGTTCACCGCGTATCTTCTGCAAAGCGCGCTCGGAGCGCTTATCTTTTCGGGCTTTGGCCTTGCGTTTTGGGGGCGGCTCAGCCTGGCCGAGCTATGGCTGGTCGCGGCGCTCATCTGGGCCATCGAGATTGCATTTGCGGTGGTCTGGCTGTCGCGCTTTTCCATCGGCCCCTTCGAATGGATTTGGCGATC
>JBDTON010000084.1:0-15603 GCA_039933195.1 Sphingomicrobium sp.
CCGCCGAACCTGCACTACAATCCCTATTTCGCGAACTTGAACATCGCGATGCCGCCGCCGCTCACCACCAACGGGCAGGTGCAGTATGAGGACGGAACCAATCCCACCGTCGATCAGATGGCGAAGGACGTCGCGGCCTTCCTGGTGTGGACCGGCGAGCCGAACCTCGCCGCGCGCCGCGCCGCGGGACTGGCTGTGACCGTGTTTCTGCTCTTCGCCACCATTCTCGGCTATCTCGCCTACCAGCAGATCTGGCACGAGGCGAAGCGCTCGGTGCGGGTGACCGGGGCGCTCGACCCGGAGAACCAGGCGAAAACGCGCCGCGCCAAGGCCAAGCGGGGCGTCGCCGGCTAAGTCCTCGTCAGGAAAGCTGAACAGGCGTTCATAGAGGAACGCCGCTACGCGCGGTTCGTTTGACTTGCCTATCGATCGGCAGGTGTATCATGCGCATTCCATTCATTACTTTGATCGGCGCGAGCGCCCTCGCGCTCGGCGGCTGTGCTTACGGCGACCTCGGCCTCGGGATGGGCTACGGTGACCCCTACTCGGGCTACGGTTACGGCTCGTCTTATTATGGCGCTGGCTACGGCGGCTATTACGGCGGCTACGGCTACGGGAGCCCCTATTACGGCGGCTATGGCTCGCCCTACGGCTGGTACGACAATTATTATTATCCGGGCACCGGCATATACGTATACGACAGCTACCGCCGCCCGCGGCAATGGACCAATTCCCAGAAAAGCTACTGGACCAGCCGTCAGCGCCTTGCGACGACTTCCGGAACGAAGACCGTGAGCGCGCGCCCGAACTGGAGCGGTTTCAGGACTCGCCAGCAACAGCAGCAGCAGGTTCAGACCAGGGACCAGGAGCGCCAGCAGCACAAGCACCGCAGCTACTGAGCGGCTAGTCCGGCTGGCACCGCCGGATCAGAACGATCGAGGTGAAGGTCATCACGGTCTCGCCGTTCTGATTGGTTACGGTTGTGTGCGTTCGGAAGGAGCCCATCTCCGGGCGGCTTCGCGACGGCGTCTTCTCGATGATCTTGCCGCGCACGTGCAGAGTGTCGCCTGGATAGACGGGCTTGCGCCAGCGCAGCTCGTCAATCCCGGGCGAGCCGAGGCCGGCCTGGCGGTGCTCGACGACGTAGCGGGCAATGACAGCCATGGTCATCGCAGCCGTGTGCCAGCCGCTCGCGGACATTCGTCCGAAGTAGGTTTTGGCGGCTTCCTCATCGGAGAGATGGAACGGCTGGGGGTCGTACTTGCGCGCGAACTCGAGCATCTCTTCGCGAGTCACGTCATACGAGCCGAAATCAGTCTCGGCGCCGACTTCCAGGTCTTCGAAATAGATCATGGATCGGGCGCATAGCGGCGGCGCCTCCTTGAGGCGAGGGCGCTTGGCGTAAGGGCGGCTGCCGCTTAGGCTGCAGACGTGGCAACGCATTCTCCTGTCGGCACGCACTGGCATCCGCGCCTGATCGAGGCGGCGATTGCGCTCAACGAGAACCGGCTCGAGGTCGCCGAGCGGATCCTGAAGCCGCATCTCAAGGAGGATCCGTTCGACGCGGCGGCGATCCGCATGCTCGCTGAGCTCGCAGCACGGATCGGGCGATTGCGCGATGCCGAGAATTTGCTCAGGCGCGCGGTTGAGCTCGCACCCGCGTGGATCGCGGCCAAGGCCAATTTGGCGCTCGTGCTCGGGCGCACTGGCCGGCCCGCCGAAGCACTCGCGCTGCTCGACGAGATTTTCGCCGCCGAACCAGATCAGGTCGGACATTGGAACCTCAAGGCTGCGACGCTTGGGCGGCTCGGCGATTTCGACGAGGCGATCCGCCTTTACGAAGATGTGCTCGCGAGGACTCCCAAGCAGCCGAAGATCTGGCTCAGCTACGGTCACATGCTGAAGACGGTCGGCCGGCTGTCGGACGGCATCGCGGCCTACCGCAAGGCGATCGAGATCAAGCCGACGCTCGGCGAGGCGTGGTGGAGTCTCGCAAATCTGAAGACCGTCGAGTTCGACGAGGCGGACCTCGCCGCGATGGAAGATGCGCTGCGTAAAACGGGCATCAGCGATGAAGACCGATTCCACCTCGATTTCGCGCTCGGCAAGGCGATGCACGACGCCGGCCGAGCCGACGAGGCGTTCGCCCATTATTCGCGTGCCAATGCGCTGCGACTCAAGAGTCAGCCGTATCGCCCCGAAGACATCCATCAGAAGGTCGATTCAAGCATCGAAGCCTTCACCAGCCAGGCGCTCGCCGAGCGCCCCGGCGGCTGCGAAGCGCGCGACCCGATCTTCATCGTCGGAATGCCCCGGGCGGGGTCCACATTGATCGAGCAGATCCTCTCGTCGCACAGCCAGGTCGAGGGCACGTCGGAGCTTCCTGACATGCCCAGTCTTGCGCATAAGGGCGGATCGTACCCGCAAGCGGCGCTGAAGCTTGCCGCCGAAGAACGGCGGGAACGGGGCGAGGAGTATCTCAAGAGGGCAGGGGTGCAGCGCCGCACCGACCGTCCGTTCTTCATCGACAAATTGCCCAACAACTGGCTGTTTGTTCCCTTCATCCAGCTGGTGCTTCCGAACGCCAAGATCGTCGACGCCCGGCGGCACCCTCTCGGCTGCTGCTTTTCAAACTTCCGGCAGCATTTCGCCCGCGGTCAGGCGTTTACCTACAGCCTCGAGGACGTTGGCCTGTATTATGCCGATTACGTGCGGTTGATGGCGCATGTCGACGCGGTTCTCCCCGCGCGCGTGCACCGCGTGATCTATGAGCGGATGGTGGATGACACGGAGCGCGAGGTGCGGGCGCTGCTCGATTATTGCGGGCTGGAGTTCGAACCGGCGTGCCTCGAGTTCTACCGAACCGAGCGGGCGGTGCGCACCGCAAGCTCGGAACAGGTGCGGCGCCCCATCTACCGCGAAGCGACCGAGGAATGGCGTGCTTATGAAAAGCACCTTGGTCCGCTCAAGGAATCGCTGGGTCCGGTGCTGGATTCCTACCCTGAAGCGCCCGCGTCCTTCTTGCAACGCTGACGCAGGAATTGCGCATGGAGTCGCTGCTGCTGTTGACAAGCGTGCGAGCGTCTGTCGCAATGGCGTCACTCTAGCCGAATGGGGGCATTCGCATGACCAACTGCACGTCCCGCGCAATCACGATCGGACTCCTCGCTTCTACCGCGCTCGCCACGCCGGCGTTCGCGCAGAATGTACCGCCGGAAACGGCGACCCAGCCGCAGACGACGGGCCAGTCTCCGGCGCCCGCAACGAACGCGACCGATGTGACCGCGCCCTCGCCGGCGGTTCAGCAGGCGCAGGCTGAGCAGGGCCAGCCGGACCAGAGCGAGATCGTCATCACTGCGACGAAGCGGGAAGAGAATCTCCAGAACGTCCCGATCAGCGTGCAGGTGCTCGGGACGCGCAAGCTGGACCAGCTCAACATCTCCAACTTCGAGCAATACACCAAGCAGCTCCCCTCGGTGAGCTTCCAGACCGCGCAGCCGGGCTTCACGACCGTGTACATGCGCGGCGTCGCCACTGGCGGCGACGGCAACCACTCGGGCTCGCTGCCTTCGGTCGGCACCTATCTCGACGAGCAGCCGGTGACGACGATCGGCGGAACGCTCGACGTCCACATTTACGATATCGCCCGGATCGAGAGCCTCGCGGGACCGCAGGGCACGCTTTTCGGTGCGTCGAGCGAAGCGGGCACGATCCGAATCATCACCAACAAGCCCGAGTTCGGCAAAACCTACGGGCGCGTCGACGGCGATATCAACACCGTCGATCACGGCGGTATGGGCGGCAAAGCGGAAGGCATGATCAACCTGCCGATCGCCAATCGGATCGCATTCCGTGCCAGCGCCTTCTACCAACATGACGCGGGGTACATCGACAACATCTTCGGGTCGCGGACCTATATTGCCCCGGATCCCGCGGACAATATCAGCTTCGATAACAGCCGGTTCCTGAAGAAGAACTTCAACGATCTGGATACCTACGGCGGCCGCGCCGCGCTGAAGGTCGACCTCGACGACAATTGGACCGTGCTTCCGCAATTCATGTACCAAAATCTGAAGGCGCACGGAGTGTTCTTCGAGGATGCGGATCAGCCGGAGCTGAAGACAGTCCGCTTCCAGCCGGAGATCGCCAAGGACCGCTTCTGGCAGGCGGCACTGACGATCCAGGGCAAGATCGCGAACTTTTTCGACGTGACCTATGCCGGCGCCTATATGGACCGCACACGGTTCGCGACGAGCGACTACACCGATTACACCGACGCCTACGACGCTTATTACCAGAGCCTCGGCTATACCGGCATTCTCGGGTACGAGAATTACGTCGATGATGCGGGCAACGTCATCAGCCCGCGCCAGCACATTACCGGCACGGACCATTTCCGGAAGATGAGCCATGAGCTGCGCATCGCATCGCCGGCGGACAAGCCGATCCGTGGAATCATCGGCGCTTTCTACCAGAAGCAGTCCAACCACATTTTCCAGCGTTACTTCGTCGACAGCCTTGCCGATTCCTTGTCCGTAACCGGATGGCCGCAGACGCTGTGGCTGACTGACCAGCGGCGCGTCGATAAGGACTGGGCCGTCTTCGGTGAAGCCAATTGGGACGTGCTTCCAACCGTCACCCTCACGGCCGGCGGCCGCTTGTACCGCTTTGACAACACGCTGTTCGGGTTTGCCGGCTTCGGCCTCGGCAACCCCGGCGGGTTCAGCACCGGCGAGAACCGCTGCCTGACGGTGAATGGGCTGCAGGTCCGCAACGACCCGCTCAGTCCTCTCGCGACCGCCGACTTCCCGAACATTCCCTGCTTCAACGTCGCCCAGGTCGACGAGAACGGCAAGGCCATACCCAGGCGCAGCAAAGGCTCCGGCCATATCTATCGCGTGAACGCGCAGTGGAAACCGTCGAGCCGGCTCATGTTCTATGCGACAGTCTCGAAGGGTTTTCGTCCGGGCGGCATCAACCGGCAGCCGGATTCGCCGGCATATGCTCCGGACTTCCTGACCAACTACGAGGCGGGCTGGAAGACCACGTTCGGGCGGATCCGCTGGAACGGCGCCATCTATCACCAACTGTGGGACGGCTTTCAGTTCAGCTTTCTGGGCCTGAACAGCCTCACGGTCATTCAGAACGGACGCAAGGCACGCGTGAACGGCATCGAGAGCGATATCAATTACAGCGCGGGCGGGTTCTCGCTGACCGCTGCGGCTGCCTACACCGACGCGAAGACCATCGGTAATATCTGTCACGAGTCGCTAGTCGTCGATCCATCCTCCGATTGCACCGGGCCTGGCGATGTTATCGACACGCCATCGGGTTCGCGTCTGCCGGTCACGCCCAAGCTCAAGGCGAGCGCAACTGCCCGTTACACCTGGCCGGTGTGGACGGGTAATGCCCATGTACAGGGCGTGATCGCCTACCAGGGGTCCGCGCCGTCCGACATCAACCCGGCTCAGAACGACCTCATCGGCAACATCCGGGCTTCCACGGTCGTCGACCTGTTCGCCGGCTACGACTGGGGCAAATATAGTGTCGAGCTGTTTGGAGCGAACATCTTCGACGAGCGCAACGAGCTGTCGCGCTTCGTCGTGTGCAGCATCTGCACGCAGGTGAAGATCGTTCCCGGACGGCCGCGGACGATCGGCTTCCGCGCAGGGATGAAGTTCTAAAGCGTCTCGTGAAGCGCGGCGCGCAACGCTGCGAGCCGATCGTTGTTTGATACGGGCATGACGGTCCCGATGCGCTCTCGCGCCGCCCAATTGGGCTTTGCGGCTGCGATCGTCGCGCTCGCCGCCACCTGGCTGGCGATGCTTGTGTTCGGCGCAGGCCCTCTCGACCGCACCCTCTACGAGGCGCTTTACGCGGGCCATCGGCCGGCGCTGGCGCTCTTTGCGCGCGGCCTGACGTTGTTCGGCGAGCCAACGGTGCTGATCGGCGCCGGAGTGCTTTGCGCCTTGTGGCTGTGGCGGACGGGCCGGACGCGGCTCGCAATCGCGCTGGTCCTCATCGTGCTCGTCGGCCGCGGCCTCAGCGAAGCGCAGAAATATACGGTCGCGCGGGTCCGCCCCGATCTCGAGCCGCACCTCGTGGTGGTGCGGACCTCGTCCTTTCCGAGCGGCCACGCCGCTAGTTCAATGATCTTCTATCTGACGCTCGCGCTTGCGCTGACCGCCGGCACGCGCTGGCATCGCACCGCGGCCGCCGGCGCAATTCTGCTGTCGCTGCTGATCGGCACCAGCCGGGTGATGCTCGGGGTGCATTGGCCGAGCGACGTGATCGGGGGTTGGGCGTTCGGCATGTTGTGGGTGCTGCTGACGCTGCGGCTCGCGCAACGGCTGTTTAAGGCGTAGGGTTGCTGCATCGAAGGGGAGGGGCCAATGACCCGCAGCAAACCGTTCACCTGGATCGCCGCCGCGATATTTGCGCTGATGGCGCTCGTTCATCTTGTCCGGCTGTTCACCCACTTTCAGATCATCGTCGGCTCGCACGAGATTCCACAGTGGGTGAGTATCGTCGGGATCGTGGTCGCGGCCGGCCTCAGCTGGATGCTCTGCCGCGAAGCGCGAGGAACACGCGGTCTCTAGACGTTGAAGCGGAACAGCAGCACGTCGCCGTCCTGGACGATGTAATCCTTGCCTTCGGAGCGAAGCTTTCCGGCGTCGCGGGCGCCGGTTTCGCCGCCGTGTTTGATATAGTCGTCGTATGAGATCGTCTCGGCGCGGATGAAGCCGCGCTCAAAGTCGGTGTGGATCTCGCCGGCGGCCTCGGGTGCCTTGGCGCCCCGGTGGACGGTCCAGGCTCGCGCTTCCTTCGGGCCCGCGGTGTAGAAGGTGATCAGACCGAGCAGGTCATAGGCCGCATGGATCATTCGATTGAGGCCGGTTTCGTGCAGGCCGAGGTCGGAAAGGAAGGCGTCGCGCTCCTCGGGCGGCAAGGTGACGATTTCGGCTTCGATCGCGGCCGAGATCACCACTCCCTTCGCACCTTCGGCAGCAGCCTTCTCGAATACCTTCTGCGACAGTGCGTTTCCGGAAGCGGCTTCACCTTCATCGACGTTGCAGACGTAGAGTACCGGCTTGGCGGTCAGCAGTTGCGCGCGCTGCAGCGCCTTCTCTTCTTCGTTGTCCTTGGCTTTGGTCAGCCGCGCCGGCTTCGACGCCCGCAACAGGTCGAGCGCTTGGCCCAGCACCGAGGCCTCGACCTTCGCTTCCTTGTCGCCCTGTTGCGCTTTCTTGATGAGATTGGGCACGCGCCGCTCGAGGCTTTCGAGATCGGCAAGCATGAGCTCAGTCTCTACGGTCTCGGCATCGGCAAGCGGATCGACTCGGCCCTCGACGTGGGTCACGTCGCCGCCTTCGAAGCAGCGCAGCACATGGACGATCGCATCGACCTCGCGGATGTTGGCGAGAAACTGGTTGCCGAGGCCTTCGCCCCTGGACGCGCCGCGGACGAGGCCGGCGATGTCGACGAACTCGATCTGGGTCTCGATTTCCTGCGCCGATTTGGCGATTGCGCGAATGCGATCGAGCCGCGGATCGGGCACCGCGACTCGGCCGACGTTCGGCTCGATCGTGCAGAACGGATAATTGGCCGCCTGCGCCGCCGCAGTCTCGGTCAGCGCGTTGAAAAGCGTCGATTTGCCGACGTTCGGCAAGCCGACGATGCCACAGCGAAAGCCCATGGGTTCTCCATCCGGTGAACGTCATTGCTAGCGGAGCGAAGCAATCCAGCTGGATCGCCACGTCGCTGCGCTCCCCGCGATGACGGAATTGGTCGGCCTTTAGGCGAAACTATTGGCCGCGCTCAACCTTTCTTGGCGTCGCCTCCAACTTAGCAATCTGCTGGCGAAGGATGGCGATGGTGTCCGCGAGGTGCTGGAGAATCAGCTGGCGCTGTTTCGGCGAGTAAGTGTCCTCAAGGCCAGTCATCGCCTCCGTCAACGAGGCGAAGATCGGCCCGCTCTCTTTCGCCAGGCGTTCTGTGTTCCGCGCTCGGATGAGGACGCTTCGGCGATCCTTGGGATTGGGCTCGCGTTTGGCGTATCCTGCGCGTTCCAGCCGATCGAGGATCCCCGTAATCGCCCCCGTCGAGAGCCCCGTGGCTTCGGCAAGCTGCTTCGGTGTTGTCTTCTCCCGCTCAGCGATGAAGCCAGCGCACTTGCGCTCGGCCGCGGTCATGCCGACGCGCCGGGCGCCGGCCTCGTGAAACGCGATCACCGCCGTCGCGAGATCGCGGTGCAGCCGATTGAATTCGTCACTGGCCATTTGTTTTTATCTTATCACTAAGATACTTTCGTGTGAAGCAGGTGAGTCGAGGACGGCAACGCATGACCGAAGTTCGCGAAGGCCGATTGGATCGAATGGCGCCGGCACTGTTGCTCGCCTTCCTGGCGCCGATGTTCGCCGAAGTGCTGCCGGGAGCGACACGCTTCTCATCGATCTTTGTCCTTCCGATTGAGATCGCCGTGTGGGGCGGCGGGGCGGTGTTGGCTCGGGCACTGGCCAGGACGCGAGGGCTCGGCTGGTGGTCGCTCTTGCTACTCGGGATGGCGCTCAGCGTCGCCGAGGAATTCTTGATTCAACAGACCTCGGTCGCCCCAATGGTGATCCGGCTGAAGGGTGAGACTTGGGGTCGCGCGTTTGGGCTCAACTATATCTATTTTCTGTGGGCGCTTGCCTACGAAAGCATTTGGGTCGTGCTGCTGCCGACGCTCACCACCGAATTGATTTTTGCGAAGCGCCGGACCGAGCCGTGGCTGAGCAAAGCGGGCGCGATCGTCACCGGCGCACTGTTCGCAATCGCCTGCTTTTTGGCTTGGTTCACGTGGACCCAGATCGCCCGTACCAAGGTTTTCCACCAGCCGCCCTACACGCCGCCGCTGGCATGGAGCGCTGCAGCGGCGACCGCGATCGCGCTGCTCTTCGTCGCGGCTCTGCGGTTCCCACCCAAAGTGAGGCGCGGCCTTGTGCCGCCCCCGCGGTGGATAGTGGGGCTGCTCGGCGCAGTGTGGGCTGTGCTGTGGTTCGGACTCGTGGTTCTCGCCTTTGGCGTAGATCCGCAATTTCCCGAAATCGGGGCTGGCAGTGGGGGCCTGATCGTGATTGCGTTTCTGCTGTATTTCGTTCCACGCTGGGCGGCGCACCCGCGCTGGAGCCGTGGGCACGCATTTGCTCTGATCGCCGGCAGCCTGACTGGGTCGATGGCCGTCAGCTTCGTCGGGTTCATCGGCTCGGCCTCGAACGATCTATGGTTCAAAGTGATTGTCGACGTTGCGGCGGTCACCGGTCTCCTTTGGCTTGGGCGGCGGGTCTCGCGCTCATTTGAAAGGCAGGGTACGGCTTCCTAGTTGGGCGGAATGGCCGATCTGTCCCAATTTCCAATCACTCGCCGGTGGCCGCCGAAACATCCCGAGCGGATCCAGCTCTATTCGTTGACTACGCCGAACGGCGTCAAAGTGTCGATCATGCTCGAGGAGACTGGACTCCCGTACGAGCCCCACCTGATCGACATCGGCAAGAACGACAGCTGGACGCCCGAATTCCTGTCGCTGAACCCCAACGGCAAGATCCCCGCGATCATCGATCCCGACGGCCCGGACGGGCAGCCGCTGGGCCTCGCCGAATCAGGCGCGATCCTCATTTACCTGGCAGACAAAACCGGCATGCTGCTGCCCCCGGGCAACCGACGGTACGAAACGATCCAGTGGGTGATGTGGCAGATGGGCCATGTCGGGCCGATGTTCGGCCAAGTCGGCTTCTTCCACAAATTCTCCGGCCGCGACTGGGAGGACAAGCGCCCGCTCGAGCGATACGCCGACGAGTCGAAGCGCCTGCTCAAGATGCTCGATGCCCGGCTGCATGGCCGGAAGTGGATCATGGGCGACGATTACACGATCGCCGATATCTCGCTGCTCGGGTGGGTGCGCAACCTGATCGAGTTCTACGAGGCCGCGCACCTGGTCGGTTACGACGAAGTGGACGACGTGCGCTTCTGGCTCGACCGAGGCCTTGAGCGCCCCGCGGTTCAGCGCGGGCTGAAGATCCCGTCGCGCGGCTGATCCTCAGGCGAAATTGAAGCTGATGCTGAGCCGCTCGCCGCGGCCGGTGCTGGCAAGCACCTCGTGCCGTAGCCAACTTTCCCACATCAGCAAAAGGCCGGGGCGCGGCTCGACGCTGACGAACGGCTGAAGTTCCTCAGGCGCGTCGTTCCGCCGCGGCGGTGCTGCCATCATCAGCGGCAGCCTCGGGTCTTCGAAGCGGATCGCGCCCGAGCCCGCAGGCACTTCGACGTAGAGCGTGCCCGAAATGATGCTGTGCGGGTGGATATGTCCACGGTGATGTCCACCGGATTTCAACAGGTTCACCCACAGGCTGTCGAGACGCGGCTTGCGCGGAAGATCGAAGGCGCATTCTCGGCCGAACGCCGACGCGTGGCGCGTCAGCAGCTTGGCAATATCGGCGAAAGCGGGGTTGCGCCTGGGCAGATCGTTCAGCGAGGCGTAGCTCGTGTAGCCGGAATAAAGATGCTCCTTTGACCAACGGCGTCCCGCTTTGTCTTCTTCGGCGAGGTTGCGGATCGAATGGGCGAGCTCGGCATGGAGCGCCCGGTCGCCGACCTCCGCCTCGTAGAGCGCCGTGGTGAACAGCGCGCGGCTCATTCCGCCTGCTGCAACCTGAGTGCCACTTCGCTCATGAATCGCGGGTCGTCGACGTCGGCGAGCCACTCCGCCTCGGCCGCGATCGCTGCGAGCAGGTCGGACAAAGGTTCGATCTCCGCCTTCGAATAATTGCCCAGCACGTGCGGGGTGACGAGATCCTTCATGCCAGGGCCGGGATGGCCGATGCCGATGCGCACCCGTTTGAATTCGGGGCCGAGGCTCGCCTCGATCGAGCGCAGGCCGTTGTGGCCGGCGGTGCCGCCGCCGACCTTCACCTTGACCTTGAAGGGAGCGAGATCGAGCTCGTCGTGGAAGACGGTGAGTCTGTCGAGGTCGAGCTTGTAAAAGCGCAGCGCCTGCTGAACCGCGTCGCCGCTGTCATTCATGTAGGTCTGCGGCTTGAGGAGAAGGACGCGGTGGCGGCCGATGCGGCCTTCGGCGACCAGGCTTCGGAACTTCTTCTGCCACGGGCCGAAGCCGTGCACTTCGGCGACGACGTCGACGGCCATGAAGCCGACGTTGTGCCGGTGCAACGCGTATTTCGCGCCAGGGTTACCGAGGCCGATCCAGAGTTGCATGAGGGTTCGCTAGCAGGAGAGCGGACAAACAAAAACCGCCCGCCCTGCGGGCGAGCGGTTCCTGAACTCGCAAGCGGAGAGGCTTATTCTTCGCTCTCGCCCTCGGCTTCGCCGCCTTCGGCTTCCTCGCCTTCGACAGTCGGGACCTCGCCTTCAGGCGCGGTCTCTTCCTCTTCGGCCTTCATCGCCGACGGAGCGACAATCGTCGCGACGGTGAAATCCTCGTCCTCGATCGCGGACTTGGTGCCTTCGGGCAGCTTCACCTGACTGATGTGGACCGTATCTCCGATCTCCAGCCCGGTGAGGTCGATATGGATCTCGTTGGGGATGCTTGCCGCGTCGCACACCAGCTGAAGCTCGTGCTGGACGACATTGAGCACGCCGCCGCGCTTGAGGCCCGGCGATTCCTCTTCGTTATCGAACCGCACCGGGATCGCGACCGTCAGCATCGTGTGCTCGCCGATGCGCAGGAAGTCGACGTGGATTGGCCGGCTGCTCACCGGGTGGAAATCCACCGCCTTCGGCAAGGTGCGGTGCGGCTTGCCCTTATAGTCTATCATAATGACCGAATTCATGAAGTGGCCGGTGGAAAGCATCTTCGACAGGAGCTTCTCCTCGACGTGAATCGCGAGGGGTTCCTTCTTTTCGCCGTACACCACGGCGGGGACCCGGCCTTCGCGGCGCAGTGCACGGGAGGCTCCCTTGCCAGCCCGGTCGCGCGCTTCGGCGGGCAGCGTCAGCTGATCGCTCATTTGGCTATTCTCCGATTGAACAAAAACCCCGCCACGCCTCCAAGGATGACCATGGCCGGGGCAGGCGCGCCCTAGTGCAGGACCATCGGAAAAGCAAGGTTGCGAAGGTTCGTCCGCATCCAGTCCGGCGGGACGCCCTGTTGCGGTGTCAATTCAGCCGGGCGGATTCGATGCCGCGCTCGGCGAGGCGGACGAGAACGCTGTCCTTGCCGGCGAGGTGACCCGCGCCGACCGCTACAAAGATCGTCCCCGGCTTCTGCATCCGGCTGGCGATCCATTCGGCAAAATGCGCATTCCGCTCGACGAACATCATCCGGTACATGTCGGGCGAGGATCGCTCGACCTGGCCAAGCATCCGGACGAAAACGCTCTGGTCGCCACGCTTCCACGCGGATTGCATCTCCGCCATCGATTTCGACAGGCTCGCCATCGGCGCGGCGGCGACGGGCGCGCCGGGGCGCGGCGGCGCCGCGGGCGCGGTCGCCGGCATCCGGCTGAACATGTTCAGCTGAGTCTGAAGGCTTTCGAGCCCTTCGACGGGCTTGCCTTGCTCCTCGGCGATTCGACGCAGCACCATGTCGGCGCCGTTGCTGGCTTGCATCCCCTGCGAGCGGCCGGCGTTGATCGCCATGCGTGTCGTCGCAAGGAAAGACGCGGAGCTCGCAACGGGCATGCGCAGCGGTACGGGCGGGGCGGCCAGCGCAGTCCCCGGCTTTGGCGGGCCCTCGGGAAGCAGCGTTTCGAGCACCAGTTCGTCCGATTTATCGAACGCGTCCTTGACCTCGTCATTGAACCATTGGGTCTTGACGTCGAGCGCGTGGAAAGTGCCGAATATGTACACCGTCGTGTCGGTGTCATGGACGACGAAGATGGCGGGATCGGCGTTGATGGCGCTCGCGGGCACGGAAGCGGGCGGCGGTGTGGGTGTTGCGGAGGCGATGGCTGCAGCAGCCAAAAATCCGATCATTCATACCTCCCCAACAGCCGACCGGCAGCAGGAAGGTGACCGCGCGAACGAGCCTCGGACCGTCTTTGGAATCTCACTCGCAGTAACGGACCCGTGACGGGAAAATCCCCCGTCTTTCACTCGCTCCACGCATCAGACCCCCCAGCCCGATACAAGTGATTATGGTCAGCAACAGCTTAACAAAAGTCTAGCAAAATCCGCAAAAAGGTGAACTTTTCTCGACAGATGGGGGCGGACGGGAGTGGAGTGTGGGTTATTGGACGCGCCGGACGCGATAGCCGTCGCGCTGCAGCAGATCGATGACCGAATCGCGGCCTGCGAGATGGCCTGCTCCGACTGCGATCATGATCGCTCCGGGTTGAGTCATCCTTTGCTCGATCCATCTGCTCCAGTTGGCGTTGCGCTGCTTGATCAAGGCCTCTTGCAGCTCCGGCGAGGCGGAGAGATCGCGATTGAAGCTCTCGGCGATCGCATGGATGTCGCCGTGCACCCACGCGTTGAGCATGTCGTGGAATTCCTTGGTCATGCTCTTGGAATCGTCGATCGAGCCTTCGAGCAACTGACGCTGCGCGCTCTCCGGGAGCTTGTCGAAGAATCCGAGCTGCTCGACATTGCTTTCCAGCTCGCCGATCGGTTTTCCGTTTGAAATGAAGGTGTTACGAAGCACAGCTTCGACCCCTGCGTCGCCCTTCAGACCCATGTCCTTATACTGGTTGCCAAGCAACGTGATTGCCGCGGCCCACGTCTCCATTTTGTCGAGCGCCTGGGGTGGAAAACCGCTCTTCCGGATCGCGGCAGCAAGAGCGGCGCGCTTCGCCGGAGGAACGCGTTCCGCGAGGGGCGGCACGTTCGGCGTATTGAAGGCGAGGCTGGCCAGCGCGCCCATTAGCTTCGCCGGGTTTTTATTGTCGACGATGGTCTCGACGACCAGCTGCTGCGATCCGGCGAGGGCTTGGTCGAATTTGGCCGTCCGCCATTGATATTTCTCGGGAAGCAGGTGGATCGTTCCGAACAGGTAGATCGTCGTGTCCGTATCCGAGACTGCCCACAGCGCCGGGCGGGCGGGCTGCACCGTGCGTGCTGAAGACTGCGTGCCGGCAAGGGCCAGCGACAGACCAACGGCCGCAAGTGCGCGGCGCAGAAACACTTTCAGCATCGAATTCCTATCTGCGTGACGGTTCGCATGGCCGGATAAGGGCGGCAAGCTGAACGTCCACTTGCCCCTCGGCGAGGCATCGGCCAAAGCCGCGGCTCCAAATGAGGCACTCGACGGGGCGTATCGCTTGAGCCTGAGCTTCCAGGACCTGATCCTCACGCTTCACCATTATTGGAGCGCGCGGGGGTGCGTGATCCTCCAGCCCTATGACATGGAGATGGGCGCGGGGACTTTCCACCCGGCGACAGTGCTTCGCTCGCTTGGCCCCGACCCCTGGCGCGCCGCCTACGTGCAGCCTTGCCGACGCCCGACCGACGGCCGCTATGGCGAGAACCCCAACCGGCTCGGGCACTACTACCAGTATCAGGTGGTGTTGAAGCCGAGCCCGGACGATCTGCAGGATTTGTATCTCGGCAGTCTGGTCGAGATCGGGATCGACCCCGTGAAGCACGACATCCGCTTCGTCGAGGACGATTGGGAAAGCCCGACGCTCGGCGCCTGGGGCCTCGGCTGGGAAGTCTGGTGCGACGGGATGGAGGTGACGCAATTCACCTACTTCCAGCAAGTCGGCGGTTTCGAATGCCGGCCGGTCACCGGCGAGCTGACCTACGGGCTCGAGCGGCTGGCGATGTACATTCAAAGCGTCGACAACGTGTTTGAGCTGCGGTTCAACGACGCCGGCGTGAGCTACGGCGACGTGTTCCTCGAAAATGAGCGCGAGATGTCGACCTACAATTTCGAGGTTGCGGACACCGAGGCTCTGTTCGACCTCTTCCGCAAGGCCGCTGCGGAGTGCGAACGCTGCCTCGAAGCCAGGCTGCCGATCCCGGCGTACGAGCAGGCGATCAAGGCGAGCCATGTGTTCAACACGCTCCAGGCGCGCGGAGTGATTTCGGTCGCCGAGCGCCAGGCCTATATCGGCCGAGTGCGCGATCTGGCGAAGGCGGCATGCGGCGCGTGGCTGGAGCGCGTATCATGATCCTCCCCGGGACGGGGAGGGGAACCGCGCGCGCAGCGCGTGGTGGAGGGGGCGCGTCGCTGCGGAAACCCGCAGTTTACTCCGCGCGCAAGCTGCGGCGGCAGATGAGCCCTCCGGAGGTGGCACTGTGGAGCCAGCTGCGGGCAAGCAAATTGGGTTTCAAGGTCCGCCGTCAGCACCCGATCGGCCCCTACGTCGCTGACTTCTTCATTCGAGACGCAGGGTTGGTCATCGAGGTTGATGGCTCTCCGCATGACTACGGCGATCGCCCCGAGCGCGACGCTGTGCGCGACCGGTACATCGAACAACATGGTTATCGTGTGCTCCGCGTCGCTGCCATTGACGTCCTGAGGAATTTGGACGGAGTCCTTTCGCTTATCTCTGAGCGGGGGACAAACCCCCTCCACCATCCTTTGGATGGTCCCCCTCCCCATGCTGGGGAGGATTAAAGGATGGGCGAATTCCTGCTCGAGCTGTTGTCGGAGGAGATCCCGGCGCG
>JBDTON010000085.1:0-18461 GCA_039933195.1 Sphingomicrobium sp.
CTCGGTCCAAGGCAGCGGCGACCGGTAATGCGCCGAGAGCAGCGCGAGCCGCAACGTCTCGCCCTTGTGTCCCTGCTCCAAGAGCTCCGCAGGCGTCACGATATTGCCCAGCGACTTCGACATCTTCTCCGCGCCCATGTCGACAAAGCCGTTATGGACCCAGAAGCGCGCGAGCGGCAGGCCGCCGTGCGCGCAGCGGCTCTGCGCGATCTCGTTCTCATGGTGCGGAAAGATGAGGTCGAGCCCGCCGCCGTGGATGTCGATCGTCTCGCCCAAATGCCGCTCGATCATCGCCGAGCATTCGACGTGCCAGCCGGGCCGGCCGCGGCCCCAGGGCGAATCCCAGCCGATCACTTCTGGACTGCTCGGCTTCCACAGCACGAAATCGGCGGGGTCCCGCTTGTAGGGCGCGACCTCGACGCGTGCGCCCGCGACCATCGCATCGCGGTCGCGCTTGCTCAGAACCCCGTAATCCGGATCGCTCAGTACCGAGAACAACACGTGGCCCTGCGCTTCGTAGGCATGGCCGAGCTCGAGCAACCGCTCGATCATCGCGATCATCGGAGCGATTTCCTGCGTCGCGTGTGGCGCGATGTCCGGGGGCGCTACTCCGAGCGCGCCCATGTCCTCGAGATAATGGCGCTCGTAGCGCTCGGTGATCACCTGCGGCTCTACGCCCTCCGCTTCCGCGGCCGCGAGGATCTTGTCATCCACGTCAGTGACGTTGCGCGCGTAGACGAGACTGTCCGGCCCGAAATCATGGCGGATCAGCCGCGCCAGCGTGTCGAACACTACGGCCGGCCGCGCATTGCCGATATGGGCGCGGCCGTAGACCGTCGGGCCGCACACATACATGGTGATGCGCTTGCGGTTGAGCGGCACGAACGGCCGCTTCTCGCGCGCCAGCGTGTCGTAGAGGCGGATCACTCCTCGCCCACCTTTTTCACCCTCGGTCGCCGCGCCTCGACCCAGTCGACGATCGCCCGGCCGCTGGCGTTGAGCAGCGGGTAGGTCATCGATTTCGTCATCCACTGGGGCCGGTCGGCCTCGGGCCCATAGACCATGTCGGTCGCAAGGTTGGCGAGGAGGAAGAACAGGGTCGCTCCGAGCAGTCCCTTGAGCGCTCCGAACCCGCCGCCGAGCGTGCGGTCGAACGGGCCGAGGATGGTGTGGCGGCGCGTCTTCCCGCCGAGCTTCCGAGCGAGCAGCTTCACGATCAGGAAGCTCGGAACAAATAGGATCGCGAAAGCGAGCACCGCGCCCGCCGCGGCGCTGGTGTGAAAGCTGCTCTGGATGCCGGTCCACAGTTGCGTGTGAAACAATTTGAGCATCGCGATCGCGACTACCCACGCGATGAGCGAAAACACCTCGTGCACGAACCCGCGCACGAAGCCGATCGCGGCGCCGCCGAGCAGCAGGAGGAACACGAAAACGTCGAGCGCGGTCATGAGGTCAGCCGCTAGCGAACTCTTTTGGCCATTGCGAGCCACCCGCAACATGCGCCATTTCGCGGCGCATGTCCTCAAGACCGCCTTTGCTGTTCATCTTCGGCGGAGGCGATGAGGCCGACCAGGTCGCGCGTTCCGGAGCTCGCACCTATCTCAAGGGCAGCACCGACCTCGGCCGGCTGCTTCCGGACACGGTGGTTCGCCACCGGCTGGTGGTCACCCCGGATTTCTTCCGTCGAACGCTCAAGCCGGACCTCGGCGGATATCCTGTGATTGCCAATTTCATTACCGAGGCGGAGCACAACGCCAAGATCCTCGGCGGCCTCCAAGGGTTTCTGGAGGGCCTTTCTGCCCGCATCATCAACCCCCCAGCCGCGGTGTTGCGTTCAACACGCGATCAGGTCGCCGCGCTGCTCGCCGGGATTGATGGACTGATCGCCCCAAAGACTGTCCGGCTTTATGGCGACCAGCCGGACATGGCCGCGCGTGCGCTCGCCGGCGCGTGTGACGAACCTCCGATCATATTGCGGGAAGCCGGCACCCATGGTGGAAAAATCATCGGCCTGTTCGATTCCATTGAGGGGGCGATGGGGGCGGTCGAACGCGGGAAAGAGTATATCGCCACGCACTTCGTGGATTTCCGCAGCGAGGACGGGCTCTACCGCAAGTTTCGCGTCTTCTTCATCGGGCGCCGCCGAATCCAGCGGCACCTGCTGATCTCCGACAGCTGGAGCGTCCACGGCCACGCCCGCACGGAGTTCATGGCCCCGCGGCCGGAGCTCATTGCGGAGGAACGGGCGATGTTCGAAAGCGACCCGCCGTTCTCCCCTCAGATCGAGGAGGTGTTCGATGTGGTGCGCAGCCGAATGCCGCTCGACTTCTTCGGGATGGATTTCGCATTGACCCGGGACGGCAACGTGGTGCTGTTCGAAGCCAATGCAACAATGAGCTTCATGCCCAACCTGTTCGTTCCCGAATTCGATTATCTCCGCCGCTGCTTCGCGCCGGCGCAAGCCGCCTTCATGGAGCTGCTCGGCCTTCATGAATAGCGGCCAAGCCTCGACTATCGTCGCAGCACCTGGTCGACCAAGCCTCGTAAATTGACGAATTCGGCGACGCGGAGGCCATCGGCACCCTTGATGCCCTTTGGCACCCATGCACTTTCGAATCCAAGCTTGGCCGATTCCTTCAGCCGCAGCCCGGCGTGCGCGACCGGGCGGATCTCGCCGGAGAGCGCGATTTCGCCGAGGACCACGCATTCGCTCGGCACCGGGCGTTCGGACATCGCCGATACCAATGCCGCCGCGACTGCAAGGTCGGCACCCGGGTCGCTCAGCCGATAACCGCCGGCGACGTTCAGATACACTTCGGCGGTCGCGAAGCTGAGGCCACAGCGCGCCTCGAGCACGGCGAGAATCATCGCCAGCCGCCCGCTGTCCCAGCCTACCGCCGCACGGCGCGGAGTCGCTCCGCTCGCCAGGCGCACCGTCAGCGCCTGGATCTCGACCAGCACAGGCCGCGAGCCCTCGATCGCCGGGAAGACGCTGGTGCCACTGACCGGCTCGCCGCGGTGAGTCAGGAACAGGGCCGAGGGGTTCGGCACCTCCACCAGCCCCTCCCCCTGCATCGCGAACACGCCGATCTCGTCCGTGCCGCCGAAACGGTTCTTCATCGCGCGCAGGATCCGGTACTGATGGCTGCGCTCGCCCTCGAAGCTCAGAACCGTGTCGACCATATGCTCGAGCACGCGCGGGCCGGCGATGGTGCCGTCCTTGGTGACGTGGCCGACGAGCACGACCGCGGTCCGATGCTCCTTGGCGAAGCGCACCAGCTCCTGCGCCGCGGCGCGGACCTGGCTAACGGTGCCGGGCGCGCCTTCGATCAGGTCGGAATGCATCGTCTGGATCGAGTCGATGACGAGGAGCGCGGGCGGCTCCCCGTCAGCCATCGTCGTCAGGATATCGCGGACAGAAGTCGCCGCGGCGAGCTGGACCGGCGCCCCGCCGAGGCCGAGGCGAACCGCACGCAGCCGCACCTGCTCGGCCGATTCCTCGCCCGAGACGTAGACGACCTTGCTGCCCTCGCTCGCCAGCCGGGCCGCAACCTGGAGCAACAAAGTCGACTTGCCGATGCCGGGGTCGCCGCCGACGAGCATCGCCGATCCCGCGACGATCCCGCCGCCGATCGCCCGGTCGAACTCAGCAAGCCCGCTCGGCAGCCGCTCGGGCAGCGCCGCGGGCGTTTCCAGCCCGACCAGCGGGATCACCCGCCCGCCGCCTTGCAGATTATGCTTGGCGGCGAAGATGCTCGACACCTCGGCGGCTTCCTGAACGAGCGTGTTCCATTCGGCGCAGTCGGGGCACTGCCCCTGCCAGCGGTGCTGGAGCGACCCGCAGGCCTGGCAGACGTATCGAGTCTTGGGTTTTGCCATCGCCGCCACGCTAACTGATCTCGTTTCGTTCTCCTAGCCCCAGCATCATCAGCAGCAGGGAAGACCTCGGCTAAGTCGCCTGATATGTGAACCGGTATGACCAGCGTTTCGCTTGCCCCCATCGGAGTCTTGCTGCTCGTCGCGTGCGTGATCGCGATGCTGTCGCGCAGGCTTGGGCTGCCCTACATCGTCGGACTGGTCGTCGCCGGATTTCTTTTCGCGTTTCTCCCCAACAGCCCGGGACTGCCGCTTTCCCGCGGGCTGATCTTCAACGTCCTCCTGCCGCCACTCGTGTTCGAGGCTGCGCTGCAGCTCGACTGGAAGCGCTTCCGCGCCGAGCTTCCGCTGACGCTCACGCTCGCCTTCGCGGGCGTCGGAATCGCCGCCCTGACCGTCGCGGCGGGAATGCACGCAATTGCCGGTTGGAGCTGGATCGGGGCCGCGCTGTTCGGAGTCCTGATTGCTGCGACGGATCCCGTCTCCGTGATCGCAACTTTCCGCGAGATCCGCTGCGAGCCGCGCGTGTCGATGGTGGTCGAATCGGAAAGCCTCCTCAACGACGGCGTTGCAGCTGTGGGATTTGCCGTGCTCTCGGCAATCGCCGCCGGTGCCTCGGCGGGAGCGGCGAGCGTTGTGCCGGCTTTCCTGTGGACGCTGGCGGGAGGAGCGCTGATCGGATTGGCGGCGAGCGCCGCGATCCTGCTGATCGTCGGTCGGACCGACGATCCGCTGGTGGAGATCACTCTAACGACGATCGCGGCCTATGCCTCGTTCCTGATCGCCGAGCATTTGCATGCGTCGGGAATTATCGCTGCTTTGACCGCGGGACTGATGATCGGAAACGTCGGCTGGTCGCGGGTGATCTCGGCCGAAGGGCGCGAGCGGGTAAGCTACGCCTGGGAATATTTCGCGTTCCTCGCCAACAGCTTCGTGTTCATTCTGATCGGCATCAACACGGCTAACCAGCCGCTCCGCGAGCTTGGGTCGATGGCTGCGGCAGTTGCCATCGTTCTGGTGCTCGCTGGCCGCGCGCTCTCGATCTACCCGCTCGCGGCGCTATTTAGCAGGTCGCGGTGGCGGCTTCCCGCGACTTATCAACACACCTTGTTCTGGGGTGGCTTGCGCGGCGCACTCGCGCTTGCCCTCGCGCTGGCCGTGCCGTCGTCGGTTCCGGAACGAAATGTCATAATCGTCACGGCCTTCGTCGTCGTCGCTTTCTCCATTCTCGCTCAGGGGCTGACCATGCCGTGGCTGATCAAACGCTTCGGGCTAAGCGGCAAGCGAAGCGAGGAGGTTGCCGGTCAGGATAGCTGAAGCTAGGCGCTCCCGGTGAGCTTCCTCCCCGAACCGCTCAGAATCCCTGCATTCCGTTTTTTTTGGCTGGCGCGCCTGACCTCCACCATCGGGCAGATGGCGATGGTGATCGTCATCGGCTGGCAAGTGTACGACATCGCTCGCGCGAGCATGGGTCTCAAGGAAGCCGCGCTTCGCCTCGGAATCATCGGGCTCGTCCAGTTCGTGCCTTTGTTCCTCTTGACCCTCATTACCGGTTGGACCGCGGATCGGGTCGATCGGCGCTGGATCGCCCGCGCGGCAATAACGCTCGAGCTGGGATGCGCCGCAGCGCTCGGGCTGTTTGCCTGGGCAGGAACCACCACCTTGTTCGCGTTGTACGCCGTCGCCGCTCTGCTCGGCGTCGCGCGCGCATTCGCCGGACCCGCGCTGGGTGCCTTGGCTCCGAATCTCGTTCCGCGCAAAATCCTGCCCCGGGCCATCGCCTTGTCCTCGATCGCCTGGCAAACGGGAGCGATCATCGGTCCGGCCATCGGCGGCTATCTTTACGCTTATGCGCCTTACGCGCCCTATGCCGCCAGCGCGGCATTGTTCGGCGTCGCGCTTGTCGGGCTGCTGGCGATCGGCCCGGTGAAGCGCCCGGAAATCACGAGCGCGCCAAATCCTTGGGAGCAAATGGTCGAAGGCTTGCGCTACGTCCTTCGCAACCGGCTGGTGCTCGGCGCTATCAGCCTGGATTTGTTCGCCGTCCTGCTCGGCGGAGCGACCGCAATGCTGCCGGTTTTCGCCCGCGATGTTCTCCAATCAGGACCCGAAGGTCTCGGCCACCTGCGGGCAGCGCCAGCAGTCGGCGCAACGCTAACTGCGGCGTTCTTCTCGATCCGGCCGCTCAAACATAATGTCGGGGTGAAGATGCTTGGCGCAGTCGCCGTTTTCGGCACGGCGACGGTGATTTTCGGCTTCTCCCGGTCGATGCCGCTGTCGCTTGCCTGCCTCGCTGTCCTGGGCGCCGCCGACATGTTCTCGGTTTATGTCCGCCAATCGCTGATCCAGCTCCACACGCCCGATCAAATGCGCGGGCGGGTCGGAGCCGTCTCCCAGTTGTTCATCTCGGCGTCGAATGAGCTCGGGGAGACCGAATCGGGCTTTCTCGGGGCGGTGATCGGCCCCATCGCGGCGGTGATCGCCGGAGGATTCGCAGCGGTCGCGGTGGTTTTGCTATGGTTGAAGTGGTTCCCCGAGCTGCGGCTCGCGAGGACTTTTGAACCGCCCGATTCGTCCGCCTCCACAACCAAGGAAATCGCCACATGAAAGCCGCGAATATCCTCGAAACGATCGGCAACACGCCGCATGTCCGGGTCAATCGGCTGTTCGGCGAACGTGCCGAAGTGTGGATCAAGCAGGAACGCGCCAACCCCGGCGGGTCGATCAAGGACCGCATCGCGCTTTCGATGGTCGAGGATGCGGAGCGCTCGGGCAGATTGAAGCCAGGCGGGACGATCGTCGAGCCGACCTCTGGCAACACCGGAATCGGACTGGCGATGGTGGCGGCGGTCAAGGGCTACCGGCTGATCCTCGTGATGCCCGACAGCATGAGCGTCGAACGGCGCCGGCTGATGCTCGCCTATGGAGCGGAGTTCGAGCTCACGCCGCGTGAGAAAGGCATGAAAGGGTCGATCGCCCGAGCCGAGGAAATCGTCGCCGCGACGGCGGGGGCGTGGATGCCGCAGCAGTTCGAGAATCCAGCCAACCTGGAGGTGCACCGCCGGACCACCGCGCAAGAGATCCTGAGCGACTTCGCCGACAATCCGCTCGATGCGATCGTTACCGGCGTTGGCACCGGCGGGCACATCACCGCGTGCGCCGACGTGCTCAAGAAAGCGTGGCCCGACCTCAAAGTCTTTGCGGTCGAGCCGACGCTTTCGCCGGTGCTCTCGGGCGGCGAACCGGGCCCTCACCCGATCCAGGGCATCGGCGCAGGCTTCATTCCAGCGATCATGGATGCGAGCCTACTAGATGGCGTGATCCAGGTCGCACCCGAAGACGCCAAGGAGATGGCGCGCCGCGCCGCTCGCGAGGAAGGCATGCTCGTCGGCATGTCCTCTGGCGCCACCTTGGCCGCGATCGCGCAGAAGCTGCCCGAGCTGGGCGACGCGCCGCGGGTGCTCGGCTTCAATTACGATACGGGCGAGCGCTATTTGTCGGTACCGGATTTCCTGCCGGAACAGGCTTAAGCCGCCGCTAACCTTCATCCTTTGCCGCTCTGTTAACTCGGCCCGAGTAAAGTCTCACGTTTGGCGGGCGCGTGGTGTGCCCCGGTCCTGTAGGTGAGTCGATGCGTCGAAACCTGTTCGGCAAATCAACCGAACTCGAGCGCCTCGCGCCCCCGCGCGCGTCGGTCCGCGACGCTTTACTGTTCGATGTGGGCGATCATGAGGCCAGCACCGACATGACTCTGGCCGAACGGCGCGTCGATAGTTGGAAGTTCGCGCCGTGGCTGTTGCTTGCCGGCCATCTCATCATCGCGACGAGCTTGCTGCTCGAAGACCGCTCACCCGCGAGTCAGAGCGTGTTGGCATCCGTGTTCGTGCCGTTGGCGCTCTCGCTGACCACTGACATCGCCGCCGGCCTGATCCTTCTCTACTGGCGGCGGATGCAGATGGCGCCGCACGTCATCGGCCGCATGATGGTCGGCTATATCACAGCGACTGGCGCGCTGTGGACATTGTCCAGCGTTGCGGCGGCAGCTTTGAATCTGACGGACCAAGGCTTCACGACCCTGGCCATGGCCAGCGGGTTTTTCGTCCGTTCGATGGCCGCCATCGTGTCGCCGCCGCTTGCGATCGTTAACGCTGTGGTTGCGGTCGTCACCACGTTTTTCTTTTCGCGCAATCCGCAGATCACCTTTGCGATCGACGCGATGGCGTTGGTGATGGTCGCGTACAGCCTTGCCCTGACGCGCGAGACGATTGCCCGAGGACGAGGGAGGCTCGGCCTGGAATGGCAGGCCAAAAAGGCGCTCAACTTCGTCGACGAGTTCGAAAACAGCGGCCGCGGCTGGTTTTGGGAGACGGATTCACTTGGAACGCTCTCGTATGTTTCGCAGCAGCTGGCGGACGACTTCCAGACCGAACCGGCGGCTTTGCTTGGGCGCCAGTTCACTGCCCTGCTTTCGGTCGACCAGGCGTCCGATTCGATGGAAGAGCGCAAAACTCTTGGATTCCATCTGTCCGCTCGCTTTCCCTTCTCCGATGTGGTGGTGCGGCCGGCGAGCGAACAGGACGTCCATTGGTCGCTGTCGGGGAACCCCATATTCGACGAGCGCGGGCGCTTCCTCGGATTCCGCGGCATCGGCACCGACCTAACGGAGCAGCGCAAGTCGGAGCGAGAGATTACTCGCCTGGCGCGCTTCGACTCCCTGACCTCGCTGCCCAATCGGGCAATGATGCGACAGACGCTCGACGAAGCGCTGCGCAATGCTGCCCATCGCCAGAAGGGCTGCACGCTCTTCATGATCGATCTCGACCGCTTCAAGAATGTGAATGATACGCTCGGCCACCCCATCGGCGATGCGTTGCTTCGGCAGGTGGCCGAGCGCCTCAAGTCGGTGATGGGCAATCATGGGCAAGTCGGACGCCTCGGCGGCGACGAGTTCCAGGCCGTGCTTCCCGGAAGCGTCGATATCGGCTTGCTCGAATCCCTCGCCCGGACCCTGATCGAGCAGGTTTCGCGGCCCTACAGCATCGAAGGCCACAAGGTGACCATCGGCGCCTCACTCGGAATCGCCATCGGCGACCCTGGCCGCGCCAGCGCCGACGCCCTGGTCCGCAATGCCGACCTCGCGCTGTACGCCGCCAAAGCCGCTGGCCGCGGCAAGCATTGCTTCTACCAAGCCTCGATGCATAGCGACGCGGCCGAGCGCCAGCTGCTCGAGAACGACTTGAGGCAAGCGATCGAGCGCGGCGAGCTGGCAATGGCGTATCAGCCGATCGTTCGCGCGGCCGGAGAGGAAATTTCCGGTTTCGAGGCTTTGGTCCGGTGGAATCACCCGAGCCGCGGAGCGATCTCCCCCGACATATTCATCCCGCTGGCCGAAGAAGCGGGACTCATCGGCAAGATCGGCGAATGGGTGCTCAGGACCTCGCTCGAGGAAGCGGCCCACTGGCCCGACCACGTCCGCATTGCAGTCAATCTTTCACCGCTGCAATTCAACGATCCAACCATTGTCGACGTCGTTGCCAAGCACCTCAAGGAAACCGGCGTCCCCGCGCACCGACTCGAGCTGGAGATCACCGAGGGCGTGTTCCTGGCCGAGGGCGATTCGACCACCGAGACCTTCGCCAGACTCAAGGCAGTCGGAGTGCGCCTCGCGCTCGACGATTTCGGCACCGGCTACAGCTCATTGGGCTATTTGAAAAACGCACCATTCGACAAGATCAAGATCGACCAGAGCTTCGTCCGCGGAGCCGCGTCGTCCGTCAATCGCAACGCGGCCATCATCCGGGCGATTGTAACGCTCGCGGAGACGCTGGGAATGGACACGTGTGCCGAGGGCGTCGAGACCCACGACGATTTGCAGCTCATCCGAGAGCTCGGCGTAAGCATGGTCCAAGGCTACATCTTTGGCCGGCCGGCTGACGCGGAAACGGCGCGCGAGCTCGCCAACAACGTCACCGTCGAGGCGGAAGGCTATCAGTGCATCCGCGAACCGCGGCACCGCCTGCTGCGCCGCGGAATTGTCGCCATCGACGGAGAAACCAACGAGGTGCGCCTCAGCAACATTTCCTCCATGGGTGCGCTCGTCGAGTGCGACGTTCCGGTCTCGCCTGGCACCGAGCTCACTATGGACATCGTCGGCGTCGGACCTGTGCGCGCGGTGGTCCGCTGGGCTCAGGCCGGGAAGTTTGGTGTCCAGTTCGCCAGCCTGTTCGATCTCACTCGGCTGGCGCTCAGGAAGGAAAAACACAACGACGTCACCATGCTCCGCCCGTGGTACGTCGATAAGCGACAAGCGAGCTAGAACGCGCTCGCGATCCGCGCGGCGGCCGTTCGGTCACGGCCGTAGAAATCGTCGAAATAGACAATCGACGTCCCGCTCGGCACAGCCGTCAGATACGTGATGTAGATCGGGACCGGCGCCGGCAGGTTGACCTTCTGCTCGGGTCTCGCCCCTTGTGCCTTGGGTGCGCGGCCGTTGAACAGCCAGCGGTCGAACCGCGGCGCGTCCTCCAGACGCACGCAACCATTGCTCTGAAGCCGCGCAGCGTCTTCGATCTTTTCCTTCTCCGGAGTGTCGTGAAGCCAGATCCCCTGGGCGTTGGGGAACATGAACTTCATCCGCCCCATCGAGTTCGCCGGCCCGGGCTTCTGCCGCATCTTGACCTGCACACGGCCGGCAACGACGCCCTTCCAATCGACCGACATGGGATTGAGCACCCTCGCGTCGGCACCGAAGGCCGAGACGATCTCATAGCCCTTCTCATTCAAGTAGGTCCGGCCGCGCTGCAGCACGTTCGGCGCCAGCTTGCGCGCAGCGATGTCGGGCGGCGCGTTCCAGTAAGGGTTGAGCGCGACGTAACGGATGAAAGCATTCATCATGGGCGTCTGAGCGATGGGGTCGGGGCGCCCGGCAACCACGCGCATGGAATCCACCACACGCCCGTTCTCGTACATGTAGAGCCGCGCTGCAGGCGGGTTGACGATCACGTAGCGCTGATTGCCGGACGGGAGGGCGCGCGCTCGCTCAAGGTTGGCGATGAGCAGCCGGCGCTCCGCCTCGCTGCGATAGAGACGGCTGGCGATCGCCTGCCGAAGCTGGGCGTAGATCGGGTTCATCCACTCCAATTGCGTGACGTATTCGGAGAGCGAGGATGCATGGGCGGCGTCGTTCAGCAGCGCGCGGGCCGAAGGCGGCGTCGGCTTGAGCTCGGGATCGACGTAGACGATGCCGATGCGGGGGTCGCGCTTCTGGTCGCGGGCGTAGGCGACGAAGGCGGCGCTCAGCATCGCCTCTGCGCGTTGGGCTGCTCCGGGACCGCCGCGATAAGCGTCCTGGACTGCACGCTGGATCGCCCGAACGTTGTAGCGCCGCGGGTTGAGATTGTCGGCCTGCGCGGTTGCGAGCAGCTGGACCAGCTGCTGCGCGGCGGCTCCCGACCTCGGCGAGAACCACAACGGCGCTCCGCCGCGCGAGCGATAGAAAGCGGCGATGTCGCCGCCGTCGAGGGCTTGGGCAGCGGCCGGCGTCGGGTTAAAGCTCAAGGCGACCGGAGTTGCCACCCCGACCAGCAAAGCGGCCAGCGCCAGCCCACGAAACCCCCTGAGCGGCGAGAAGCCGCGCGAAAATTTGCCCATATCGTTCACTCTGATCTCCCATGCGCGGCGGCCGCCGCTCGCGGCACTAACGCGCAAATACGGCGAGGGTTTAATCCGCCCCTCGCCTGAACCTCAAGTGAGCTGTTCTTCCAAAAAAAGAGCGCCGGCCGCGAAGCCGGCGCTCCCTTCTCGTCGAATTATGAACGTTTAATAACGGCGATTGATGTCCACGTTGCGGACAAAACCGCGGTAATCAACGTCGCAGCGAAACGACAGGTCGGCTTGGTTGGCATAGCCGTAGCCCAGTCCCCCGTAGGCGCCCACGCCATACGGGCCATAGCCGTTGGACGCCATCCGACCGCTGCTTGCGAGACCACGAACCCGCATCCCCGTCCGCGTCGGCGTCGCCTGCGTGATGCTCAACACCCGACCCTGAGTGTTGGCGCCGAGGAAAGCACCGAGAATACCGCCGATGCTTGTCCGGTTATAGAGGCGATTCTGCACCGCGGCCGTGCACTGCTGCGCCGCAGCGGACGTGTTCATGGCGTAAGGCGCGTAACCGTAGGACCTTTGCTGGGTGTAGGAATACGGGCTGGATTGATAGCCGTAATATTGCGCGGACGACGGAGCCGCAGCTGCAAGGGCCGCGAAACCGCCCGCGCCGGCGAGAAATTTGATCAAAATACGCATGGCAAATTGCCTCCTTCAAACAATGGAGCCGTTCGAGGGATAAACGCTTGGACGTCCCGAGGAGTTCGATGTTTATCGCGCGTTACCGTCGGACTGGCGCACTGCGATGAACGCCAGATAAACCGGCGGAGCGACCCGGCGAGAAGGGGACGCCCGCCGGGCCGCCCAGTGAGACCCGCCTCCCAGAACAGCCCTCTAGAGCGACGGGTCTCGGGCATCTCAACGAGCGGCGACTAACCGCGTTGCCGGACTCGTCTCGGCTGTGTCGATTCGAGACCTGTGGGCGAGCCTAAGCCCAGAGGCTCAAGTCACCTTCCATGCAGATGCGTCGGCCGCGTCGCGCTAAGTTATTGACGTGTCAGCATTTCACCTTCGACGATCAACAATCCGTGATAGGATCGGCAACACTGGAGGGGGATCATCATGGAAGAAACTTTCGGCAGTTGGCGCAACGCCATCGTCGGGCTCGGCCTGACCGTTGTCGTCGTAGGGACGGCACTGGCGCTCGCCTTCATGTCCTGACGCGAGTGCGCTTCCCTGAGCGCGTTAAAATGCGTCGACAGGGATTCGCATCACGGTCTCCGCGCCCGCCTCGACCTTGCGGCGAAGGGCGGTAGAAAGCGGTAGCTCGCGCGTTGCGTAGAAGCGGGCGGTGGCGAGCTTGGTTTCATGGAATGCTCGGTCGTCGGCCCCATCGGCGAGCGCGCGCGATGAAGCTGCGGCCATCTTCAACCACATCCAGCCTAACGACACGAGCCCCATGAGGTCCATGTAGGCATAGGCACCCGCACCGGCATTATCCGGGTCCGCCATTCCGTTCTGGGCGAGCCACATGGTGGCGGCTGCAAGATCGGCATGCGCAGGCTCGAGCGCTGCGGCCACGCCCGCCGGATCGCCAGCCGTCTTGGCTTCGGCAATCTCTCGGCCAACCAGCTCGAGGAAGGTGCGGACGGCCCGGCCGCCGTCCTTGGGCAGCTTGCGGCCGACGAGGTCCATTGCCTGGATGCCGTTCGTCCCTTCGTAGATCTGCGTGATTCGAGCGTCGCGGACGAACTGTTCGATGCCATGCTCGCGGATGTACCCGTGTCCCCCATAGACCTGTTGCGCGTTGACCGCGGCGGCGAAGCCTTTGTCGGTGAGATAGCCTTTGATCACGGGCGTAAGCAGGCCGAGCAGGTCCTCAGCCGACTGCCGCTCCGCATCGTCGGGCGAACGCCGGGCGAGATCGACCTGCAAGGCGCCCCAAAGGACCAGCGCTCGCCCGGCCTCGTTCCAGGCCTTGGCCTCCATCAGCATCCGCCGGACATCCGGATGAACGATGATCGGATCCGCCTTGGCTCTGGAATCGCGCTCGGATTCCTTGAGCGCTCGGCTCTGGCGGCGCTCTTTCGCGTAAGCCGCGGCGTTTTGGTAAGCGACCTCCCCCTGCGCCAGCCCCTGCAGCCCGACGCCCAGGCGTGCGGCGTTCATCATGATGAACATGGCCGCCAGGCCCTTCTCCGGATCGCCGACGAGCCAGCCCTTGGCGCCGTCGTAATTCATCACGCACGTCGCGTTGCCGTGGATTCCCATCTTCTTCTCGAGCGCTCCGCAGCTGAGGCTGTTGCGCTCGCCCAGTGAGCCATCCTCGTTGACGAGGAATTTGGGCACGACGAAAAGCGAGATCCCTTTCACGTTATCGGGTGCGCCGGCGATTTTAGCGAGAACCAGATGGATGATGTTCTCGCTAAGATCGTGCTCGCCCGAGGAGATGAAGATCTTGGTCCCGGTGATCGAATAGCTGCCATCCGGCTGCGGATCGGCGCGGGTCTTCAACAGCCCGAGGTCGGTGCCGCAATGAGGCTCTGTGAGGTTCATCGTCCCCGTCCAGCGGCCAGTCACCATGTTGGGGACATACCGCTGCTTGAGCTCGTCCGACGCCTTGATTAGCAATGAGGCGATCGCGCCTGAGGTCAGGCCCTGGTACATTTCGAAGCTGTGGTTGGCGGAAAGGATATATTCGCTGACTGCGGTTCCGACGACCTGCGGAAGCCCCTGGCCGCCATATTCCTCGGGCGCGGTCAGCGTCGGCCAACCGGCTTCGCAGAATTGCTTGTACGCCTCCTTGAAGCCGGGGGGAGCCGTGACCGACCCGTCATCGGATCGCTTGCAGCCCACCTCGTCACCGACGCGGTTCAGCGGCTGGAGCACTTCCTCGCAGAAGCGGCCGGCCTCCTCGAGGATGGCCGTAATCAGATCTGGCGTAGCGTTGGCGAAACCCGGCAGATTGGAATAGCGGCCGATGTCGAGCACATTTTCGAGGACGAAGCGGGTCTCCTTAACGGGCGCGGCGTAGATCGGCATCAGCTTACCTCCGTGTCAGTACTGCCCTATTCCGCACGCCCGTGCCCGTCCAGCGCCTGTAAATGTTGATCGCGGAATATTAGATCATGTTTCGAAGAGGAACGATCATGAAGCTCAGCCCACTGCTCGTTGCGTCGACTTTGCTTGCCGCCGGCCCCGCCGCGGCTGCTCCCCGCACGGAAACGGCCGTGCTCGCGGGCGGCTGCTTCTGGGGCATGGAGGCCGTCTTCGAGCATGTGAAGGGGGTCACCGACGTCGTGTCGGGTTATGCTGGCGGCGGCGCGTCGGACGCCAAATATGGCGCGGTGAGCTCTGAGCGGACGGGGCATGCGGAGGCAGTCCGGATCACTTATGATCCGGCGCGGATCAGCTATCCCAAGCTGCTGCAGATCTATTTCACGGTCGCTCACGATCCGACCGAGGTGAACCGGCAAGGACCCGACGTCGGCCCGAGCTACCGATCGGCGATCTTCCCGCAATCGCCCCAGCAGGCGGCGATCGCGAAGGCGTTCATCGGGAAGCTGAGCGCCGCGCACGTCTACAAGGCGCCGGTTGCAACGCGCATCGAGCGCGGCGGCTTCTACCCGGCCGAAGCCTATCACCAGGACTTCGCGAGGAAGCACCCCTTCTACCCGTACATAGTGTTCAACGACCGCCCGAAGGTGGCGGCGCTTCAGAAGCGCTTCCCAAGTCTTTGGAAAGCTTGAGCTTCCGACAACTAAACTGTTAAAATTTCACGCTTTATTCAGGTCGGGGGCGACAAAGGTACACGCTCACCCTATATGACGATTTCGTTGCCGCCAGCTGAGGCCCGGGACATGCTGACGACCAATCCGTTCGATGATGACAAGCTGCGCGAAGAGTGCGGGATCTTTGGCATCTGGGGCGCCGAGCATGCGGCGAATTTCGTCGCGCTTGGCCTCCACGCGCTGCAGCACCGCGGCCAGGAAGCGGCGGGCATCACCAGCTTCGACAAGCAGCATTTCCATTCGCACCGGGCGATGGGCCACGTTGCCGGCAACTTCGACCGCGACGAGACCATGCGTAAGCTCGCCGGGCGCTCGGCGATCGGACATGTCCGCTACTCCACCACCGGCGAATCAGGCCTGCGCAACATCCAGCCGTTGTTCGCCGAACTTGCCGAAAGCGGCTTCGCGGTCGCTCACAACGGCAATATCTCCAACGCGATGAAGCTGAGGCGCACGCTCAACCGCCGCGGCTCGATCTTCCAGTCGACGAGTGACACCGAGGTGATCATCCATCTCGTCGCGACGTCGCACTTCACGACCACGCTCGACCGCCTGACCGACGCCCTGAAGCAAGTCGAGGGCGCATATTCGTTGGTGGTGCTGACGGACGAAGGGCTGATCGCCTGCCGCGACCCGCTGGGCATCCGACCGCTGGTGATGGGCAAGCTCGGCGAGGCGACAATATTCGCGTCCGAAACTGTCGCTCTCGACGTGATCGGCGCTAGCTTCCTGCGCGATGTGGAGCCAGGCGAACTGGTGCTCGTCAACGACAGCGGCATCCGCTCCTTCCGCCCGTTCGAGAAAGCGGCTCCGCGGCCGTGTATCTTCGAGCACGTCTATTTCTCGCGGCCTGACAGCATCGCCGACGGCGTCTCGGTCTACGAGGTGCGCAAGAATATCGGCGCCGAACTGTCGCGCGAGGCGCCCGTCGAAGCCGATTATGTCGTGCCGGTTCCGGACAGCGGCGTGCCCGCCGCGATCGGCTTCAGCCAGGAATCGGGCATCCCCTTCGAGCTCGGGATCATCCGTTCCCATTATGTCGGCAGGACTTTCATTCAGCCGAGCCAGGAAGTGCGTCACCTCGGCGTCAAGTTGAAGCACAACGCCAATTCGGCGCTCGTCGACGGCAAGCGCATCGTGCTGATCGACGATTCGATCGTGCGCGGAACCACCAGCGTGAAAATCGTTCAGATGATGCGCGAGGCCGGGGCACGGGAGGTGCACATGCGCATCGCATCGCCTCCAACCAAGCACAGCTGCTTCTATGGCGTCGACACGCCCGAGCGGGCCAAACTGCTCGCCGCGCAGATGAGCGTCGAGCAGATGCGCGATTACATCAATGCCGACAGTCTCGCCTTCATCTCGATCGAGGGGCTGTACCGGGCAGTCGGCGAGGAGCGGAACAACGCTTTGCCGCAGCGCTGCGATGCCTGTTTTACTGGCGAATATCCCACCAGCCTGACCGATGTGACTGAAAAAGACCGCGGCGTTCCGCTGTCTTTGGTGGCGAGCCGCTAAGCCACTAGACGCGGCGTTCATGACCGATTCGAAACCATTTTCCGGCAAGCTCGCCCTTGTCACCGGCGCCAGCCGCGGCATCGGCGCCGCGACGGCAGAGGCCCTCGCTGCCGCGGGCGCGCACGTGATCCTCGCGGCTCGGACCGGGACCGCTTTGGAGGAGGTCGAGGACCGCATCCATGCCGCGGGCGGGAGCGCGACGATCGCTCCCCTCGACCTCACCGATGGCGAATCGATCGGCAAGCTCGCAGTCGCGGTGGGGGAGCGGTGGAAGTCTCTCGAAGTCCTCGTCCTCAATGCCGCGATGCTTGGTTCGCTAACGCCCGTGCAAGACATCGACCCCAAGGAATATTCACGGCTGTTAAGCCTCAACCTGCTCGCCAACCAGGCGCTGATCGCGGCCTTCGATCCACTGCTGCGCAAGGCCGAACGGGCCGATGTCGTCGCTATCACTTCGTCGGTTGGCGCGGAACCGAGGGCCTTCTGGGGGGCCTATGGCTCATCCAAGGCGGCGCTCGAGACACTGCTTGGCGCCTACGCCGACGAGACGGCTTTCACCAATCGGATCCAGGTCCACGTCATCGATCCGGGAGCGACCCGGACGCGGATGCGCGCGCTAGCCTTTCCCGGCGAGGAGCCGGAGAGCGTAAAGCCGCCGGAATTCGTCGGCGAGGCAATCATGCGGCGGCTACTAACGAACGCGCCGACCGGCGAGAAAGTGCGACTGGAACACTGAGGCGGGGGCAGGTTGCGTGCCCACACGTGCCCCCGCGCCGTGCGTAAGGGAGTGGTGCACGGGGCGGCTGGAGCTAATCGCTATTCGCCGCAAAGTCGGCGAGCGGGGTCATCCCCCTCACGGCGTGATGTCATCGATGTAGAGCGTCTGGGTCGCCGTGTGGAAGTGGATCTCGAAATCGGGAGTCGTATCGCCGTTAATGTCGCCGTAAAGGATCCAGTCGTCACTGCCATCGGGATTAGGCGTTGCACTCAGCCAGAGGCTGTGCGCGGTGGGAGTGAAGAAGCCTGGAGCCCAGGTGAAGGCCTGGTCTCCGGCTGTCCCAGTGTCCGCGTCAATCGCCGATAGATCGATTTGATCATCGCTCCCCTCGCCCGAGTTGGTCGTAAAGTCGGTGATCGTATCGGCCGAGCCTGGGAGTGACTCGCTGATGTCGGTGAAGATGAAGGTGTCATTGCCCGCGCCGCCGGTCAGCATGTCGATTCCGCCACCGCCGTAAATGGCGTCGTTGCCGATGCCGCCATCGATCGTGTCATTGCCGCCGGCGCCGTAGATCGTGTCGTTGCCGTCGCCGCCTGAGAGGGCGTTGGCCGCCAAATTGCCGGTGATGATATTGTCGAGCGTATTGCCGGTGCCGTCGATTACGGCGGCGCCTATCAGCATCAGATTCTCGACGTTGACTTCAAGTGTGTGAGTGATCCACGACTCAACCAGATCCGTGCCCTGGCCAGCATTTTCAGTCGCAACATCGCCAACGTTGTCGACGACGTACGTGTCGTTGCCCAGACCACCGGACATGGTATCCAAACCGTTGCCGCCGTCCAGCCAATCATCGCCGTCACCACCGTTGAGCGTATCGTTGCCGTCGAGCCCGTAGAGCGTATCGTTGCCGGCAGCGCCGGAAAGGATGTTGTCGGCTGCCGTGCCGCGCAGGATGT
>JBDTON010000086.1:0-4039 GCA_039933195.1 Sphingomicrobium sp.
TGTGCGACCAGCTTGGCGTCGATCTCGGGCTTGCGGATTTCGACGATGTTGAGGCTCACTTCGGACGTCGTGAACTTCTGCAGCTCGCGCTTGAGCTTCTCGATGTCCGCACCCTTCTTGCCGATGATCACGCCAGGGCGCGCGGCATAGATGGAAATGCGGCAGATCTTTGCCGGACGCTCGATCACCACCTTCGAGATCGCCGCCTGAGGTGTCTTCTCGACGATATATTTGCGGATCTTCAGATCCTCGAGCAGCAGCCGTCCATAATCCTGCCCCTCGGCGAACCAGCGGCTGTCCCAGGTGCGATTGATCTGCAGGCGAAGCCCGATAGGAGACGATTTCTGACCCATTACGCTTCTTCCTGCTCGCGAACGACGACGCGAATTTGGCTGAACGGTTTGACGATGCGCGACGAGCGGCCGCGGGCGCGGGTGGCGAAGCGCTTCATCGAGATCGACTTGCCGACACTCGCCTCCGCGACGACCAAAGCGTCGACGTCGAGGTTATGGTTGTTCTCGGCATTGGCGATCGCCGACGCGAGCACCTTGCGCACGTCCTCGGCCATTCCCTTGGGCGAGAATTTCAAAATGTTCAGCGCCTCCTCGACCTTGCGGCCGCGGATTAACGTGGCGACCAGGTTGAGCTTGCGCGCCGAGCCGCGGATCGTGTTGCCGATCGCGAGCGCTTCCTTCTCGCCTACTTTGCGGGGTGCTGCCGGCTTGCCCATTAGCGCTTGCCCTTCTTGTCCGACGCGTGGCCGAAAAAGGTGCGCGTCGGAGCGAACTCGCCGAGCTTCATCCCGACCATGTCTTCGTTGACCGACACCGGCACGAATTTGCGGCCGTTGTAGACATTGAAAGTGAGGCCGACGAACTGCGGCAGGATGGTCGAGCGCCGCGACCAGGTCTTGATCGGCGCGCGCTTGCTTGCGTCCTGCGCGGCTTCCGCTTTCTTCAGCAGCGAAAGCTCGACGAACGGACCTTTCCAGACGGAACGGGCCATGGATTAACCCTTCTTCTTCGCGTGACGCGACCGGATGATGAACTTGTCGGTCGCTTTGTTGTGACGGGTGCGAGCACCCTTGGTCGGCTTGCCCCAAGGGGTCACCGGATGGCGGCCGCCCGACGTCCGGCCTTCGCCGCCGCCGTGCGGGTGGTCGACCGGGTTCTTGGCGACTCCGCGGGTCAGCGGACGCTTGCCGAGCCAGCGACTGCGGCCGGCCTTGGCCAGCGTCTGGTTGGCATTGTCGGGGTTCGACACGGCGCCAACGGTCGCCATGCAGTCGGAGCGGATGTAGCGCTGCTCGCCCGAATTCAGCCGGACGATGACCATCCCGCGGTCGCGGCCAACGACTTGGACGTAAGTGCCGGCCGCCCGCGCGATCTGACCGCCCTTCCCAGGCTTCATCTCGACGTTGTGGACGATGGTGCCGACCGGCATCTGGCCGATCTCCATCGCGTTGCCGGGCTTCACGTCGACCTTCCGGCCGGCGACGATCTTGTCGCCGGGCGCCAACCGTTGCGGAGCGATGATGTAGGCCTGCTCGCCGCCGTCGTACGTCACGAGCGCGATGAACGCTGAACGGTTCGGATCATATTCGAGCCGCTCGACCGTCGCCGGGACGTCCCAGGTACGCCGCTTGAAGTCGATCGTGCGGTACTTCTGTTTGTGGCCGCCCGCGATTCCGCGCGAGGTGACGTGGCCCTTGTTGTTGCGGCCGCCGGTCTTGCGCTTGCCTTCGGTCAGCGCCTTTACAGGCTTGCCCTTCCACAGCGCCGATTTGTCGACCAGGATCAGGCCGCGGCGGGCCGGAGAGGTCGGCTTATATTGCTTGAGAGCCATGGCTTAGATCCCGCTCGTCACGTCGATCGACTGGCCTTCGGCCAGGCGAATGATCGCTTTCTTCACATCCGAGCGCTGGTAGGGCTTGCCCTTCCACCGCTTCGTCTTGCCCTTGGTCACCAAGGTGTTCACGCCGACGACCGTGACTCCGAACAGGGCCTCGATGGCGGCCTTGATCTCCGGCTTCGTCGCCGTGTGCGCGACCCGGAACACGACCGAATTCGTCTCCGACAGCATCGTCGACTTCTCGGTAATGTGCGGCGCGAGCACGATGTCATAGTGGCGCGCTTCCGGCACCGCTTTCTGCTGTTTCTTAGCCATTGAAGCGGGCCTCCAGCTTCTCGACCGCGGCGCGAGTTAGAACCAAGGTCTCGTGGCGCATGATATCGTAGACGTTGGCGCCAATTGCGGAGAGAAGATTGACGCTCCCAAGGTTCGACGAAGCGCGGGCGAAACCAACGTTGAGCGCGTCGCCGTCGATCACCAGCGCGGTCTTGCCGAAGCCGAGCTTGCCGAGCTTCTCTCGTAGCTCCCGGGTCTTGCCGTCCTTAACATCGAGGTTGTCGATGACGACGAGGTTGCCGTCCTTCGCCTTCGACGACAGCGCCATCTTGAGGCCGAGAACGCGAATCTTCTTGTTCAGGGACGGATTGAAATCGCGGACTCTCGGGCCGTGGGCCTTGCCGCCGCCGATGAAGATGGGAGCGCGGCGATCGCCGTGACGAGCGGTGCCGCCGCCTTTCTGCCTGCCGAACTTTTTCCCTGTACGCGCAACTTCGGAGCGCTCGCGAGCAGCACGGGCAGTGCCGCGACGCTTCTCAAGCTGCCAGGTGACGACGCGGTGGAGGATATCGGCGCGCGGCTCGACGGCGAAAATCTCGTCGTTGAGCTCAATGTCGCCGGCCTTGCCGGTGTCGAGGGTCTGTACCTTGACCTTCATCTTAGCTTTCCTTGCTCTCATCGGCCGCGGGCTTCGCCTCGTCCGCCGGAGCTTCTGTTGCCTCGTTCTCGGCGGCGGCTTCCGCCTCCGCCTCGATTTCGCTGTCGAGCGCACCGCCGGCTTCCTGCTCGGCGGCGATCGCGGCGACTTCCTCGTCGCTTGGAAGCGCCGGGATTTCATGCACCGCAGCCTCGTCGACCAGGCCTGCCTCGGGCACGTGGACTTCGCCATCCTTAAGCTGCTCGAGGATGCCCGCCGGATAAGGCGCTGCATCGGGGCGAGGGAGCTTGATCGCGTCCTTCACGGTCAGCCACGCGCCCTTGTGGCCGGGGACAGAGCCCTTGATAAACAGCAGTCCGCGGATCGGGTCCGTGCGGACCACTTCGAGATTCTGCTGAGTGCGGTTCCGGGCACCCATGTGGCCGGCCATCTTCTTATTTTTGAACACCCGGCCGGGATCCTGGCGGTTGCCGGTCGAACCATGCGAGCGGTGCGACACCGAAACGCCGTGGGTCGCGCGGAGACCGCGGAAGCCCCAGCGCTTCATCGCTCCGGCAAAACCCTTGCCCTGCGTGACGCCGGAGATGTCCACCATCTGCCCCGGAACGAAATGGTCGGCGCTGATGTGCGCGCCCACGTCGACCAGCGCATCGTCAGCGACGCGGAACTCCGCGATCCTGGCTTTGGGCTCAACCTCGGCCTTGCCGAAGGCGCCTCGCTGCGGCTTGGCGACGTTCTTCGCCTTCGCCTTGCCCGCGCCGAGCTGCACCGCCGCATAGCCGTCGCGGTCCTTCTCACGGCGGCCGACGACCTGCACATCGTCCAGCTGCAGGACGGTGACCGGCACGTGCCGACCGTCCGCCTGGAACAGGCGGGTCATTCCGACCTTCTTTGCGATCACGCCGGTGCGCATGATCCAACTCCTCCACAGAGGCACCCGGACCATTCCGGGTGCGTGCAGCCCATCCAGTGTTCGCGTGCCCCGCCTGGGCTAGTGCCCCGCAAGTGCGGGACGGCGGGGACGCAGCCCGGAGCTAGTCTCCGGCGGTATCACCCAATTTGCGCCTCGAAAGGCGCACCGGCCATTAAGCCAGCTTAATCTCCACATCGACGCCGGCTGCCAGATCGAGCTTCATCAGCGCATCGACCGTCTGCGGCGTCGGCTGCACGATGTCTAGCAGCCTCTTGTAGGTCCGAACCTCGAACTGCTCGCGCGACTTCTTGTCGACGTGCGGCGAGCGGTTGACGGTGAAT
>JBDTON010000087.1:0-3997 GCA_039933195.1 Sphingomicrobium sp.
TCTATGCCTCTGCAACCGGCGCGTCCGACGTCAACAATCTCGCTTATGCGACGCGCCTCGGCCTGTGGGGCCCCGAGACTGCTTTTGCCGACCGGAGCCAATTCGTGGGAGCGATCCGGCAGGGCGGGATCGCGGCGATGGAGCTGGTGGCGCGCGACCTCAAGACGCTCGGACTCTATGCCGCACGGGCGCTCTCCTTTGCCGGCGTCGAATATGACGTGCTCGAACATGCGCTCACGGCCGAGCAGATCGCGATCTACGACGCTTATGCCGACGCCTGGGCGATCATCCATGCCCATCTCGAAACGGCGCTCGAGGCGACGCGGGTGGTGGACGCCGCCACCGGCACGACGCTGAACGCGAATGCCAAATCCGCCGCACTGTCGCGTTTCGAGGGGGCCAAGCAGCGTTTCTTCGGGCAGTTGCTCCTCTCGATGAAACTCCCGAGCCTGCTGCCGGCGATCGAGGCTGACGTCGAGGCAGGCCAGGCAGTGGTCGTCCAGCTCGTCGCCACGGCCGAGGCAATGCTCGACCGGCGGCTTGCGGCACTCGATGCCGACGAGCGAGAGGTCCTCGAAATCGATCTTTCTCCACGCGAATATGTGATCGACTATCTCGCCGCCGCCTTTCCGACCCGGCAGATGCGGGTCTTCACCGATGCCGAGGGAAATACCCGCTCGGAGCCGCTGTCGGACGAGGAGGGAAAGCCGGTCCACTGCCAGGCAGCGCTGCGGGCCCGCCACGATCTGATCGAGCAACTCTGCGCGCTTCCGCCGATCGGCACCGCACTCGACACCTTGATCGAGCGGTTCGGAACGGACAGCGTCGCTGAGGTCACCGGCCGAACCCGACGCTTAGTCAATGGAGCTGACGGTCGGCAGAAGCTCGAGCGCCGCACGCCGCGCTCCAATTTGAGGGAAACCGACGCCTTCATGCGCGGCGACAAGAAGATCCTCGTCTTCTCGGACGCGGGCGGAACGGGGCGGAGTTATCATGCCTGCCTTTCGGCGAAGAACCAGGCGCGCCGGATTCATTATCTTCTCGAGCCGGGCTGGCGCGCCGACGCGGCGATCCAGGGGCTGGGGCGGACGCACCGGACCCGGCAGGCATCGGCGCCCCTGTTCCGTCCGGTCACGACCGATGTCCGCGGCGAGCGGCGGTTCATTTCGACGATCGCGAGGCGGCTCGATTCCCTCGGGGCGCTCACCCGGGGACAGCGCCAGACCGGAGGCCAGAACCTGTTCGATCCCGCCGACAATCTGGAGAGCGGCTATGCGAAGGACGCGCTCGTCAGCTGGTATCATCTACTCTGCGCCGGCAAGCTTCAGTCGGTGACCTTCGGCCGCTTCCAGGAGCTGACCGGTCTGAAGCTCGAAGGGGAGGGCGGGGGCCTTCGCGACGACCTGCCGCCGATCCAGCGCTGGCTCAACCGCCTGCTCGCGCTTCGGATCGCGCTCCAGAACGCCATCTTCGACGAGTTCCTCGGACTGATCGAAGCCCGCGTCGCCGCAGCGAGGGAAGCTGGAACGCTCGACCTGGGAGTCGAGACGGTGCCGGTCGACGGCTTCGAAATACTCGACGATCGGATCATCCGCACCGATCCGCGCTCCGGCGCCACGACCCACCTGCTGCGGATCGAGCTCGCGCGCCGGCTTCGGCCAATAAGCTTCGAACGGCTGCTTGAGCTGTCGGGGTCGAGGCCGGACTCGGTTCCGATGCTGAACAGGCGCTCCGGCAAGGCTGCGCTGCGCGTCAATGCGCGCAGCCTCATGTCCGAGGAGGGACTGCCGATCGCCCGCTACGAGCTGATCCGGCCGTTGAAGCGCGAACATGTGCAACGCGATCTGCTTCCTGAAACCAGCTGGGAGCAGGTTTCGCTCGCTCGCTTCGAGCAGACGTGGGCGGCGGAAGCCGATGAGGCGGCGAGCACGCTTCGGCGCGAGACCATGCACATTGTGACCGGGCTGCTTCTGCCCGTCTGGGACAAATTGCCCGACGATCAGGTCCAGGTCATCCGCATCGCCGCCGATGATGGCCGCTCGCTTCTGGGGCGGGAGATCGCGTCGGTTCACCTGGCTGAGCTGGGAACGAGGCTGGGCCTCGACGTTTCGCTCGACATGCAGCCTCACGAGCTTGCCGAAACCGTTCTTCGGACAGGCAAGCCGCTGCCATTCCGGGGTCCGGAAGCGCTCACCCTGAAGCGCTCACTCGTCAACGGCAGCCAGCGCCTGGAGCTTGCGGGGTTCGCCGCTGCGCGGCTCGGCTGGTACAAAGCACAGGGCTGTTTCACGGAAATCATCCGCTACCAGACGCGCATGTTCGTGCCCGTCGATAGAGCGGCGGCCGTGCTTGAGCGGCTGGGTGCGCAGATGCCGACACCGCGTGCGACAGCGGGCTCGTGAATGCTCCGTTGAACCGGCGTGCGCCGATTCGCGGGCTGCCTTGGCGGGAGCTCAGCTGGTCCGGAATGATCGGGCGTCTTGGCCGCGGCCACCGTGGCCAGCCCGGATCAATGCTGCATCTGCAGGTTCATGAGCTCCGGGCTGACGCTCATGTTCGCGTTCATGTGGGCCATGATCCAGATGGTCCCGATCATCACCAGGAAAACGATCAGCACACCAAAGGCAAGCGCCAGCACGTTGTTGGTGTTGTCCGGGCCGCTGGTGATGTGGAGGAAGAAGACCAGGTGAACGCCCATCTGCGCGATGGCGAGGACCACCAGGCCAACGGCAACACCCGGTCCCCATAGCACCGATGTCGAGGCGACCCAGAAGGAGATACCGGTGAGCAGGAGCGCGAGACCGAGCCCGATGACGTAGGCGGCGGTCTCGCTCAGCAGCGTGTCGTGCGGCGCGCCCGGCGCAACATTCGTCGGTTCGTTTTCGTCTTCGGTCATGGCAATGTCCCGATCAGATAGACGATGGTGAAGATCGCCACCCAGATGATGTCGAGGGCGTGCCAGAAGATGCTCAGACACAAGAGCCGGCGGAGAATGTCCTGCCGGAAGCCCTTGGCCCAGACCTGCGCCATCATCGTCCCGATCCACAGCAGGCCCGCGGTGACGTGGGCGCCGTGGCAGCCGACGAGCGTGAAGAAGGCCGACAGGAAGGCGCTTCGCTGCGGGCCCGCGCCTTCGCCGATCATCTTGGCGAACTCGAACAGCTCGATCGACAGGAAGACGAAGCCGAGCAGGCCGGTGACCAGCAACCAGCCCTGGGTCCACAGCATGTTGCGCCGCTTGGCAGCGATCATCGCCAAGCCACACACAAAGCTCGAAATCAGCAACGCGATGGTCTCGACGGCCACAAGATTGCGGTCGAACAGCTGGCTGGTGACCGGCCCGCCGTCGGTCGCGTGGACGAGCGTCGCGTAGGTCGCGAACAGCGCCGAGAAGAGCACCATGTCCGACAGCACGAACAGCCAGAAGCCGTAGGGGATGACGATGCTTTTCGATTCCGGGCCGCGATGGCCGAGGCCGGTGTCTTCCGACCCGTCGTGGGTCAGGCCGATCGCAGCCGTTTCCGCATGTGTGCTCATGTCGACTGGCTCAGGCGCTGGAGATGTTCCTTGCGGATGAGCCGCCGCTCACGCTCATCCGCGATGACCTGCTCGACCGGGATCACATGCTCATGCTCGTCGCGCCACGCGTACCAAACGAAGACGGCGAAGGCGCCGATCAGGCCTAGGATCGCGAGCCACCAGATGTACCAGATGATCGCGAAGCCACAGAGCGAAGCGAACAAGGCGACGATCACTCCCGTCGGCGTGTTCACCGGCATTTCGATCGGCTGATAGTCGGGCTCCTCGATCAGCTGGTCCTCTTTGATCGCGGTCTGCTTGCGGGTCCAATAGGCTTCCTCGCCGTGGACATCGGGAAGCACCGCGAAATTGTAATGCGGCGGCGGCGACAGGGTCAGCCACTCGAGCGTGCGACCGTCCCAAGGATCGCCGGTGACGTCCCGTCGCTGGTCGCGGGTCTTGATCGAGTAGAGCAGCT
>JBDTON010000088.1:0-5903 GCA_039933195.1 Sphingomicrobium sp.
TCAACGCAGCGAAAGGAGGTGATCCGATGTCTCATGGTTCAGCAGGGAGGTCGGAGAGGGGTGTTCGTAGGCCCTAAAAGCTGACGAACGGCCGTCACCTTCGGCCGCTGACCATGTCGAAGGGCATCGCTGCAATGCGCGGCGATGCCCTTTAACATATCTGCGTTTAGCGCGGCGCCGGGCACTTCCGCACTTCATTCGGGAACCGTTACAGGTCTAAAGTGTCTTTCCCACGCGACGGAGTGAGAGAAAGCAATGGCAAAATCCCCGAAAAAGTCTTCGAGAAAGTCTAGTTCCGGATCGGGTTCGAGATCATCGTCGAGCCGGTCATCGTCATCCGGCAACGCCACGGTCGACAAGTTGGCCAAAGCCGCGATGAGCAAGGAAATGCTGGCCGCCGGTTTGGCCGCTGCTGCGGCGGCGATCAGCGCGAGCCCCGCTGCCCGGCGCAAGATCCGCGACGCAGGGCTCGACGCGGCCGACACTGCGCAGCAGGCTGCGAGCAGTGTCGCCGCGACCGCCACGAAATTGGGCTCGCTGATTGCGGAGGCGGTCGCCGACGCGGCGCAGCGCGTGATGTCCGGCAAATGGTCGACGGACGACGGCGGTTCGAGCGGTGCGGCAAGCACCGGCGCGTCACGCAGCGGGGCGCGCAAGTCGACCGGCGGACGCAAAACCACGTCGCGCGCAAAGTCGAGCGGCACGAAAGCGCGCTCCTCCCGTGCGAAGTCGAGCGGCGCGGCTGCCTCGCGCACCAAGCCGGCTGCCAAGCGATCGACCGCCAAACGTTCCACAGGGAAACGCTCAGCGCCGAACCGCGCAACCGCAACCGCAAAGCCGCGCAGCACCGCAAAGCGCAGCACGGCGTCGCGTTCGCGCAGCACACGCTCGCGTACCACGCGCGGTCGCGGAACGACGCGAGGAACGACTGGTGGCGGCGAGGGCGGCGCGAGCTAAGCGGCTCGATCCTCGAACTGGAGGCGGGCGAGGCGCGCGTAGAGGCCGCCGCGCGCGCTGAGGGTTGCGTGCGTTCCTTCTTCGACGATTTGGCCACCGTCCATGACGACGATCCGGTCGGCCGCGCGGACCGTGGCGAAGCGGTGTGCGATCACGATCGTCGTTCGGTCGGCCATGAGCCGATCGAGTGCGTCCTGCACCAGCCGCTCGCTTTCCGCGTCCAGCGCCGAGGTCGCTTCGTCAAGCAATAGCAAGGGCGCGTCGCGCAGCAGTGCTCGCGCGATGGCGATGCGCTGGCGCTGTCCACCCGAAAGGCGTGCGCCGCCTTCGCCCATGAATGTGTCGAGGCCTTCCGGAAGAGCGCGCAGAAAATCCTCGGCGTGCGCGTCGCGCGCGGCCTGCCACAACTGGTCTTCGCTCGCGTCCCAATTGCCGTAGCGTAGATTGTCTCGCGCCGACGCTGCGAAAATCACGGTTTCTTGCGGCACCATCGCGATTCGGTGGCGGACGTCCGCGGGATCGGCGTCGCGCAAATCGACTCCATCGAGCAGCACGCGTCCGTCCTGCGGATCGTAAAAGCGTTCCGCGAGCTGGAAGATCGTGGTCTTGCCGGCGCCCGAGGGACCGACGACCGCAAGCCGTTCGCGCGGACGCAGGGTTAAGTTGAATCCCTTGAGGGCCGAGGTGTCGCGACGCGTTGGGTAATGGAAGGTGACGTGTTCAAAGGCGAGCTCGCCGCGCGGAGGATCGGGAAGCGGCACCGGATTGGCGGGCGCCTGAATTTCCGGCCGCGCATCGAGCAATTCCGCCAGGCGCTCCGATGCACCCGAGGCGCGCAACAGATCGCCATAGACTTCGGACAAATTCCCGAACGCCCCGGCCAAAAGGCCGCCGTACAATACGAAGGCGGCGATAGTGCCGCCGCTCATCCGGCCGGCCGCGACCTCGATCGCGCCTTCCCAGATGATCATCGTGATTGCACCAAACATCAACGAAATGACGATCGCCGTCATGATCGCGCGGAGCAGGATACGCCGCCTCGCGGTCGAAAATACGCGTTCCACCGCTTCGGCGAAGCGCGACCGTTCGCGCTCTTGCTGGTTGAACGCCTGCACGATCTTCATCGCCGCGAGCACTTCGCTGCTCACCGCTCCGACATCGGCGATGCGATCCTGGCTGCGCGTCGAGATCGCGCGCACGCGGCGGCCGAGAATTGTGATGGGTACGACGACGAGCACTGCGCCGATCAGGATGAGTGATGCGAGCTTGGCGGCGAGGGCGAAAAGGATGACGACGCATGCCATGGCGAGCACGGCGTTGCGCAACGCGACCGAGACGGTCGTTCCGACCACCTGCTCGATGATCGTCGTGTCGACGGTGATCCGCGAAGTGATCTCGGCCGGACGGTTCTCCTCGAAGAAGCCGGGTGAGAGGCGCAGCAGGTTGCGGTGTACCGCCAGGCGGATGTCGGCGACCGTGCGCTCGCCGAGCCAGGACACGAAGAAATACCGGACCGCTGTCGCGATCGCCATCACTCCGACCAGCAGCAGGAGATATTGGAACCAGCGCGCGATATCTCGCGTGCTTCCCCCGCCCGCTGCAAAGCCTTTGTCGATGATCAGCTTGAAGGCGTAGGGCACGCCGGAGGTCGCCGCCGCGGCGACCAGCAAGGCGAAAGCGGCGATGGCGATATGGCCGGGGTATTTGAGGGCGAATCCCCACACCATCCGCAGATTCTTGATCGAGCGGCCCTTGGGGCGGTTGGGGAGGTTGGCCATTAGCCAAGCCAGTTAGCAGCGCGGCGGCGGCGCCTCTAGTGCTTGAGCGATCAACGCTCATACGAGAAAATTCACTCATGAACTTTGTCCCTCTCGACCGGCCAAGGCTGATTTCCAGCGTCATTGGCCTCGGCGGTGGGAGCGGCGGGCCGTTTGGACTCGCGGCCGCGCTTGCGCCGCCACTTCCATCACCGGTGCTGGAGCGCCTGCGCTCGCTTCAGGCGGAAGGGTGGTCGACGCTATAATGATGGTCGCTCATCAGCGACCAGATCACGCCGCCGATCGTTCCGACGAAGACGCGCAGCAGTCCGAAAGCGATTGACAGCGACAAGGCCGCTTCGGCGGAGACCCCGGCGGTGCCCAGGAGGTAAACGAAGGTGAGCTCGCGCGGGCCGAAGCCGCCAATTGAAATGGGCACCATCGCGATCAGCAAGGCGGCCGGCGTCAGAGCGAACAGGGTCGCGAGCGGAACGCCGAGGCCAAGCCCGGCGGCGAGGATGGCGAGAATGGCGACGCGCAGAAGATGCTGCACCAGCGCCGCGAGCCACGCCAGCGCGGTCCGCGAGCCGGGCTTGAGCAATCGGCGAAAGTCGTCGGACAAAGTGAAGAGCTTGCGCAACGGCGGCCATTGCCCGAGCCGCGAGCCGCGCGGGAAATGGGCGAGCAGGAGGATTGTCGCGAGGGCCCCGCTCGCCGCCGCGAAGATGCCGGTCAGCACCAGCGAATCGCGGCGTTGCGTCAGCCCGAAGGCGATCGGAAGCCCGGCGAGCATCACCGCGACCAGCGTCGCGAAGGACAGGAAGCGGATCGAGATGATCAGTCGCGCGGCCGCTCCGGCGGGCACTCCGGAGCGGGACAATTGCACACCGCGAAAGATATCGCCGCCGACCGTCGAAGGCGCGAGGTTGCCGAAGAACCAGCCGACGAGGCTGTACAGAAGCGCGGTCGCGAACGGCACGCTGCGCTCGAAGATGCGGAGGACGACCGAAAGCAGCGTGGCGTCGGCGACGATGATGAGAATGCTTCCGAGCAAGGCCGCCGCGGCCGGCCACGGATCGAGACCGGCGAGTACCGACGAGACGCTGCCGAGGTCGACCTTGCGGAACGCGAGCCACAGCAGACCCGCGGTGACCAGGCATTTGACGGCAAACTTCAGCGGCAAGCGATTCATTCCCGTTCCTGGACACGTCGCAGCGGCGGAAAAAGACGGAGCTTTTGCGCGTCAGCGTCGATCACATTAATGGATGACGCAAGCGAAGGCAGGGGGAACCGCCGCAGCGCATGTTACATAACGGATCAACGCGGACTGATCGAAGGCTGCTGATGCTCGGACTCGATGCGGTGAGCCTCCCGTTCATCGTCGAGAACCGGCGCAAGCTGCCCGCTTTCGCTTCGCTGCTGGAAAACGGCACCCTGCGCGACCTTCGATCTCCCGCTGCCTATTTTGCCGATAGCATATGGCCCACCTTTGCAAGCGGGAAGACGCCCGGTGAACACGGGCAATATTTTCCTTTCCAATGGGTCGCGGAGCATCACGAGTATCGGCGGATCGCCGACCCGCGCTGGTCGGAGGAGTTCGAGGTTGAGCCCTTCTGGCACCGCGTCGCGCGCGCCGGCATTCCGGCCATCGCCTTCGACGTCGCTCACACTTTGCATGACGAGCGCGCGCCCTGCCTGCAGATCACCAATTGGTCTTACCAAAGCTCGGGCAATGCCAAGGCTTCGCAGCCCGAGGTTCTGCAGGATCTCCGGCGCAGGTTTGGGCAGCGGCCGATCGGCGTGGAAGTGCCGGTTCCAAAGACCGCGCGGCAATGCGACGCGATCCGCGACCGGTTGATCGCGGCCGTGTGCGCCAAGGGCGACGCCACGGTTCATCTGATGCACAAGCCATGGAACCTGTTCGTCACCGGCTGGTTCGAAGGGCACCGCGCCGGGCACAACCTGTGGCCGGTCGACGGAGATTTCGCGTCGGATGCATCGCCCGACGCGATGCTCGCGGTCTATGAGGAAACCGACCGACAGCTAGGCCGTGTGATCGCCGCCGCGGAAGCCCGGGGAGCGGACACATCGCTGCTGGTGTTCGCGCTGCACGGAATGCAGGCCAACCGGACTCAGGTTCACTTTCTCACAGAGATACTTTTGCGGCTGAATCGTCTTTACGTCGGCGGCAGTCCAAATCGGTCGAGCAAGCCCGCCGCGCTCAATCCGATGGCCTTTCTCCGGCATGTTTTGCCACCCGCCTTGCAACATTGGGCGGCGAACGTTCTCGGCGAGCGCGTCCAGGACTGGGTCGTGAACCGGTCGCTGACCGGCGGACGTGAGTGGAGCGCGACCCCGTCCTTTCCGGTGCTGAGCGGCGGCGAGGGCTTCATCCGGCTGAACGTGAAAGGGAGGGAGACGCCGGGTTTCTTCGAGCCCGAGAGCGCGGAGCTGAGCCATTATATCGAATGGTTGAAGGCGCGCTTGTCGGTGATCGAAGTGGCTTCGACCGGAGAGCCATTGATCAGGCGGATCGTCGCTGTCGACGAAGAGCTTCCCGGCCCGCGGCGGCACTTCCTTCCCGACCTGATCCTCGAATGGGCGCCGGAAGCACCCGTCCACCGCATCCGTTCGCCGGACATCGGCGAAATCCAAGTCTCTCTCGCGACCGGCAGGGGAGGGAATCACAACGCCTCTGCATTCGTCATCGCGAAAGGCGGAGAGGCTTTTCTTAGAGCCGTCGAGCCGGTGCGGGATGTTGCCGACCTCGGCGGCGTCGCGGAGGCGTACTTGTTGGGAGATTGCGAAGACCCCGCGGTCGCGCGCGTTGCCGCGATTTAGGCGGCCGCACCGAAACTGGACGCAACGCTTCCCGTTTCCCCTCAGCCTCAACTAAAGACACTGGAGCTTTTCGCACCGCAGCATTCCCTTGCATGAGCGCCGCTTCAGGGCCACATCTCCCACCCCGCCGAGGAAGATGACGAGGTTCGATGCTCTACGACGCCTATGAAGTGCAGCGCTCGTTTCTCGCAGGTGCGAGCAAACTGGCCGGAATGGGCGCCGGATGGCTCAACAACCCGTCGAATCCGTGGGGCTACAGCTCGATGGGGCCGATGGTCGCAGCGAGCCTCGAGGTCTTCGCCCATGCCTCCGCGCCGCGCGGAAAGCCGGAATTCGGCATCCATTCTA
>JBDTON010000089.1:0-19939 GCA_039933195.1 Sphingomicrobium sp.
GAAGGGTGATGGTCGGGGCGACTGGATTCGAACCAGCGACCTCCACACCCCCAGTGTGATGCGCTACCAGGCTGCGCTACGCCCCGACTTGGCTGGCGCATCTAGGCAGGGCCACCACTCAAGGCAAGGTGCGGCGGAGGGCAAGTGGCTCGGCGACGGCGGAAAACGAAGGGGCGGTGGGTTGGAAGGCTGCTGACGGCCGTACTCGCCGTTCCGGCAGTCTATCTGGTCGCCGCGCTCATCGGTTCGATCGTCCCCGTCAACGGCGGCTGGCAAGAGCCGGTGGAGGGCACAACCGTTTATCTTGCCGATAACGGAATCCATACCGACATCATCATGCCCGTGCGTGCCGACGACCGCGACTGGGCGCCGCTGACGCCGAAGAGGGACTTTGCCGCGGTGGATCCCAATTCCCGATGGATTGCCTTCGGCTCGGGCGAGGAGCGGGTCTATCTCGACACTCCGACCTGGGGGGATTTGACCCCGCGGACAATCTGGTCGGCGCTCGCCGGCGGGAAGCGCGTGATGCACGTCGAATATGTCGCCAGCCCCGATTATGCCGAGCGCGAGATCCGCCTCCGGCCTGAAGAGTACCGGCGGTTGTGGGCGGCGATCCGCGCCGATTTCGAGCTCGACGCGCACGGCCGGCCGAAGCACATTGCGCATCCCGGCTACGGTTGCTGTGACGCATTTTACCGCACCGCCGGCAAGGCGAGCATCGTTCACACCTGCAACAGCTGGGTCGCCGACCGGCTGCGGCTCGCCGGCGTGAAGACCAGCCTGTGGCCGCCTTTCATTCCCGGCCTGGTGTGGCGCTACCGCAGGACGCCTCAGAGCACGTAGCGGCTGAGGTCGGCGTTCTTGGCGATGCTCGCCAGCTGCAGCTCGACGAAAGCCGCATCGACGACGAGCGTTTCGCCGCGGCGGTCTTCCGCGTGGAAGCTCACCTCCTCGAGCAGTTTTTCCATCACCGTCTGCAGCCGCCGCGCCCCGATGTTCTCGAGCGCCTCGTTGACCTCGGCGGCGATGCGCGCGAGGGCCTCGATACCGTCGGCGGCAAATCGGATGGTGACGCCTTCGGTGCCGAGCAAAGCCTGATATTGCTCGGTCAGGCTGGCTCGGGTCGCCGACAGGATGCGGACGAAATCCTGCTCGGTCAGCGCCTTTAGCTCGACCCGGATCGGCAGACGACCCTGGAGTTCGGGAAGCAGGTCCGCGGGCTTGGCGATGTGGAACGCCCCGCTGGCGATGAACAGAATGTGGTCGGTCTTGAGCGGCCCGTATTTGGTCGCCACCGTGGTGCCTTCGATCAGAGGGAGGAGATCGCGCTGGACCCCTTCACGGCTGACCGAGCCGCCGCGTACGTCGCTGACCGCGATCTTGTCGATCTCGTCGAGGAAAACGATTCCGTTCGCTTCGGCGTCGGCCAGCGCGACCCGGTTGATGTCGTCAGGGTCGACGCGCTTGTCGGCCTCTTCTTCGGTCAGCCGAGCGAACGCCTCGGGCACCTTTAGTTTGCGGCGCTTCTTCGGCGTCTGACCCAAGGCTTTGCCCATCATCGACTTGAGGTCGATGACCTGCGCGCCCATTCCCGGAATCTCGAACGGCATGGCGGGCGCGTCGTCGACCTCGATCTCGACCTCGGCCTTGTCGAGGCTGCCGTCAGAAAACCGCTGCCGGAAGCTCTGGCGTGTGGCTTCGCTCGACCCCTTGCCGGTTAGCGCATCGAGCAGGCGGTCCATCGCAGCCTCTTCGGCCGTGGCACGGACTTTGGCGCGACGGCGTTCGCGCTCCAGCCGGACGGCTTCCTCGACGAGATCGCGCGCAATCTGCTCGACGTCGCGCCCGACATAGCCGACCTCGGTGAACTTGGTCGCCTCGACCTTGACGAACGGAGCGTCGGCGAGCTTGGCCAGACGCCGGCTGATCTCGGTCTTGCCGCAGCCGGTTGGGCCGATCATCAGGATGTTCTTGGGTGTGACCTCATCGCGCAGCTCCGGCGAAAGCTGCTGCCGTCGCCAGCGGTTGCGCAGGGCAACGGCGACGGCCTTCTTGGCATCGTCCTGACCGATGATGTGCTCATTGAGCGCGGCGACGATGGCCTTGGGCGTCAGCTTGTCTTTCAGCACTTCGGATTGCTCCCCGCCGCTCTGGGGACTGGCGGTGTGATAGTTCATGTTGCCGGCAATGTCGGGACCGGCGCCAGGCACTTCAAGCGGTGCAGCGCAGGCTGGCGAAGAAGCGCTTATGATTGGCGACGATTCGGGCGATCGTCTGCGGGTCAGGAGTCGTGTCCCACTGGTCGAGCTCGAACGTGCCGCCGAGGATGATTCCGTCCGGCCGCGGGAACATGTAGCCCGGTCCGCCGGTCAAGGCATAGCGCACTTCCGGTTGCGGCTCCAGGATCGCAAGCTGGCCGCGCGCGGGATGCAGATCCTGGTCGTTGAACAGGTCGCGGCTGCCAAGACCCGTGCAGTTGAAGACGAGGCTTTCGGGCAATGCGGCGATATCCGCAGGCGAAGCGAAGCGGCGCACTTCGATCTTGCCGCCGGCTGCCTGCACGTCGCGAATCATCTGCCTGAGATACCGTCCGGTTTCGACGTACATCGTGTCGTAGCGCAGAGTGCTCGCCCAGGGGAAAGGATGCTCGGAGACAGCCAGCATCCGGTTGATCGGTGGAAAGGTGGCGATGACCTTCGCGTCCGGGCTGTCGGTTTCGACATAGGTCGGCAGCCAGCGGATGCCGTAATCGTCGCCGACCATGATCTGGAAGCGCCGCCAGCTGTAGTCGAGCGCGCGGGCGAATTGCGCCTTCCACGCCGGCGTCACCGCATCTTCGCGAAACAACCCGAACGGGTGGAACTGGCCGCCGGCGATGTTCGACGTTGTTTCGGGCGGAAGCGCGGCTGCGTAGATGGTCACGGGAAAGCCCGCTTCCTGCACCAGCCGCGCAGTGGAAAGGCCCATCACTCCGGAACCGAGCACGGCCACAGGGCCGCTGTGCCCCTGGAGCCCGAGCCCGAGCTCGGTCGCCAGCTTCGAGCTTCCCCAGCTGAGCGTAATGCCGCCGCCGCCATGGCCGTAATTGTGGACGAGGCGTTTCTCGCCGAGCTGTTCGGCGCGGACGACGAAGCCGGAGCGGCGGTACGGGCGGAGCCCCGCCATGGTGCGGATCACGCGGCTTTCATCGGCAATCACCGGCGCGAGCGGCGTACAGGCAGAGTAGCGCGTTCCCATCGTGGCGCAGCCGGAGAGCAGCGCAGCAGATCCGGCGGCGAAGGTTCGGCGGTCGAGCAACACACGGGCAGCCTAGCCGCGCTTCGCCTCAGCCTTCAATCGTCTCCAGCGTGAGCCGGTCGTTGGTGAAGACGCACACCTCGGCGGCGATCTGCATTGCACGGCGGGCGAGGACCTCGGGGTCCTGTTCGTAGTCCGCGAGCGCCTTGGCCGCGGAAAGCGCGTAATTGCCGCCCGACCCGATCGCCGCGATTCCGCCCTCCGGCTCGAGCACGTCGCCGTTGCCGGTGAGGATGAGCATCTGCTCGGCGTCGGCGACGATCATCAGCGCTTCGAGGTTGCGGAGATATTTGTCGGTGCGCCAGTCCTTGGCGAGTTCGACCGCCGCGCGCAGCAATTGGCCGTTAAACTGCTCGAGCTTCTTTTCGAGCCGCTCGAACAGGGTGAACGCGTCGGCGGTCGCTCCGGCGAAGCCGCCGATCACCTTTGCCTTCCCATTTGGCCCGTCCTCGCCAATTCGGCGCACTTTCTTGGCGTTGGGCTTCATCACCGTATTGCCCATCGTGACCTGCCCGTCGCCCGCGATGACGGTCCTGCCGCCCTTCTTCACGCCAAGGATGGTCGTACCGTGCCAGCTGTCCAAAGTCGTCTCCTTTGGAATTCAGGTGGGAAACGGCAGTCTCCCTTGCAAGCACGTCAGTCGATCAGAGCCTCAAACTTCTTGTCCGGGACCAGCCACATCAGCGCCACGGCGACATAGATCGCAATTGCCGCGGTCGGCGAAAAGAAGGCGATTGCGATCGCCACGATGTAGCCGACGATCGTTGCCGGTCCCTTCACGCGATTGCGCGCGGCCCTCGCGATTGGCGAGTCCGCGTCATTTGCGCGAAGAAGCGTCAAAAGCAGCAACGCCGACGAGAGAGTGCAGGCGAGGTTGACGGCGCCGAACGCGATTACGGTGTCGCGCGTGATGCCGGCTTCACCCACCCAGCGGACGACGAATGGGATCAGGCTGAGCCAGAACAGAAAGAAAAGATTGGCGAGCAGAACGGGGCCGCTCACCCGCCGCGCGGCGAGGAGCATGTGGTGATGCTGAAACCAGTAAATCCCGACCTTCAAAAACGACAGCGCATAGGCGGCGAACAAGATCGACAGCGGCTCCAGTGCCTGCATACCCCCGTTGGTCGGCACCGGCAGCGCGAGCACCATGATGGTGATGATGATCGCGATTACGCCGTCCGTGAAGCTGTTAAGGCGCTGTGTGTTCATGGCTGGCCTCCAACGTGGCCTGTCTCTTCAAACCGGCGGTCGGGCACCAGCCAGAGGATCGATACCCCGACGTAGATCGCGATTGAGATGAAGGGCGATATGAAAGCCGCGGGAACGGACGCGACGTAGAGGGCAAAGCTGATCCATTCCTTGGAGCCGCCGCCCACCGCGCGCTTGACGCGCGATTCGTCGCCCTCGGCCCGAATGAGCGTCCGTTCCAGGACCAGGTAAGAGACCGAGGCGCCGATGAGGACGAAGCCGAACGAGGCGACGGGCCACGCAGTGACGCCGGCCTCATCGATCCAGCGGATCATCAGCGGGAAGAGGGTCAGCCAGAAAAGCAAGGCATGGTTCGCCCACAGGACGGCGCCGGTCACCTTCCGCGCCGACTGCATCATATGATGGTGGTTGTTCCAGTAGATCGCGACATTGACGAAGGCGAGCAGGTAGGCGGCAAGGAGCGGCAGGACCGCGATCACCGCACGCACCGTCGGCTCGGCCGGGAACTTGAGCTCGAGCACCATGATCGTGAGCACGATGGCGACGAGCCCGTCGGTCAGTGCATTCAGACGACTTGGACTCATCGGCGTCCCCCAATCGCGGGCGCCTAGTGGCGCGCGCTCTCGGGAGAACTCGCTACAGCAGCGTTGTTGTCAACCTTCGCCTGCGCTTTGACCCACTGGATCAATTCGTCGAGCTGGATGGCTTGCTCGGTGGCTGTGAGGCGCCAGTCTAGCTCTTTGGCGCCGAGAGAAAATCCGTCTTCGCCGGCGGCTTGATGAGGTTGGCCGGGGGCAGCGGATAGGCCGGGCACTGGCGCGTTTGGGCCACCGCGGGGATCGGCCGCGGCTTGTCGGGCTTGGCTGCGCAGGCGGTCAGCAGCAGCGCGGGCAGCAGAAAGGCGCGCTTCGAATTCATCGGATCTCTCCTCATTGATCTTCGCCTGTTGGGCGTGGACGCGGTCGGCATTGGCCTGGTCGGCGGCTCGGGCCTGTTCGGCCGCGGCCCGGTAATTGGCGATGGTTCCGGCGAGCGCTGCCTCGCTGTCGCGGTAGAGTTCCTCATGGCGACCGCTCTCCTTCCGCCAGTGGCGGGTCTCGCCCTTCTGGATGACGAGCAGGATGGCGAGCGCCAGCGACACCGCGATCCCGGCGATCCCCTGGACGTTGAGCAAGCGCAGAAACATCATGGCTGGGCCTCCGAGTCCGCCTCGAACGAGGCGCCGTCTTTGCTCGCTGTCATTTTGAAGCGCCCGACTGGTCCGCCGGCGAGAAGCCCGACGATCACCGCGACCATCGCGGCGATGAACGCGCCCAGCGACCAGCCGAAGATCACGACGATGCTATGCTCCTCGGCGGGCGACCAGCCGCCCCACATGAGGAGCGCCACCATGAGGCCGGAAGCCGCACCGCAGAACATGCCTGCCGCCGAGGCGAGCAGGCCGTAGATGTAACGCTGGCCTTCGGCGAAGGTGGCTGGTGGGGGAAGCAGCCTCATAGAATCCTCCGAATGTTCACGAATGTGCGCAGTGACGAGCCTGCGTGCACGCTCACAATTCACCAATTCGGTTCGCGAGCCAACCGTAGAGGAAAGCCTCATTGGCGGGCCGGCGCTCGGCGAGGCGGAGGTAGCGCTCACCCTGGAGGGCCTCGAGAGCGCGCAGCAGGACAGTCTCGCCACTGCCCTTCGGACGAAGCGACAGAAAGGCGTCCAGCGCGCCAAGCGTCGTCGTCCCGATCTTTCCGTCGGGCATCAGGTCGGGATAGTCATGGCCGTTGCGGTTGAGCGCGGTGAGCGCGCGCTGAAGGAAGGTCGCGGCAACCGCCGGCCCCATGTTCGCCCCGGTGTCGAATAGCTCCGCGCCGATGCGCGCGCTGCGCTTCGCCACCTGGTCGAATCCGGGGCGAAGCCAATAGAGCCGTTTGTAGATCCGCGCCGCGTCTTCGCGCGGGAGCTGGCGCATCGGCCCGGCATAGCCCTGCGCGCGGGCCACCGCCTCGGTGATCCCGAAGCAGGTCGCTCCGCCTTTATCGGCGGCATTGCTGACATAGCCGCCCTCCCGGTCGATCAATGCATCGATCAGCTGGTCGACGTCGACGACTTGCTCCACCCGCTCCTCCTCTTTCGAGTCGCAAGGTTATAACCAAATAGGTGCAATGTAGGAAAGTAACACGAATCGAATTCGCGCTGGCAGCGGGAAAGTCGGTGCAACGCGACCACGTTTCGGGGATGACGGGAAGGAGGCGCGTGACTAACCTGCCGCCATGACTTCACGATTCCTGTCTGCGTACCTCGCTTTTGCTTTCCTCTCCGCCGCTCCTGCTGCGGCCGCGCTCAAGCCGGCCGAGCAGGCGATGATCCAGGCGGTAGATGCCGAGCAGGGGCGAACGGCCGCCATGCTCCAGCGCTGGGTTGACCAGAACAGCGGAACGATGAACCTCGCTGGCGTGGAGGCGGCGCGGCGAATGGTCGAGCCCGAGTTCCAGCAGCTGGGTTTCAAGACCCAGTGGATCGACATGAAGGCCGCGGGGCGCGCGGGGCATCTCGTCGCGCGCCATGCGGGCAGCCGCCGCGGCAAGCGCCTGCTGCTGATCGCGCACCTCGACACGGTGTTCGAGCCGGATTCGCCGTTCCAGCGCTGGGTCCGCGAAGGCGATTTCGCGCACGGCCCTGGCGCCGGGGACGACAAGGGCGGGATCGCGGTGATCGTCGCCGCGCTGCGCGCCATGCAGTCGGCGGGCTCGCTCAAGAAGGCGAACATCACCGTGTTCCTGACCGGCGACGAGGAGGATGCCGGAAACCCCTTGAGCATTTCGCGACGCGACCTGATCGCTGAAGGCAAGAAGGCCGACATCGCGCTCGATTTCGAGGATTTGGCGGAGGAGGACGGACCGAACGGGCCGGTCGATGTGGGGTCGATCGCGCGGCGCAGCGCCGGCAGCTGGACTCTGACGGTGACCGGCCGGAGCGCCCATTCCGCCGGTGTCGGCGTCGGCAACTATGGCGCGATCTACGAGCTCGCGCGGATCATCGATCAGTTTCGCCGCGAGCTTCCCGAGGACAAGCTCACCTATAATGTCGGGCTGATCGGCGGGGGGCAGAGCGCCAAACTGGAACAAAGCCGAATCCGGCTCGAAGCTACGGGCAAGACCAACATCATCGCGGCGACCGCCGCTGCGCGCGGCGACCTGCGCGCGATCAGCCAGGACCAGATCGACCGCACGCGCGCGAAGATGCGAGCCATCGTCGCTCAGCCGCTGGCCGGTGCCCACGCCGAGATCAGCTTCGACGAGGACGCTTACCCGCCGATGCCGCCAACCGAACGCAATCGCGGTCTCCTTGCCCAGCTGAACGGGGTGAACCGCGACATGGGGCTCGCGGAAATGGGCGAGCTCGACCCCGCAAAGCGCGGGGCCGGCGACATCAGCTTCGTTGCGGCCGATGTCGATGGGCTGGTGGGCCTGGGCCCGGCGAGCGACGGCTCCCACACCGCGAACGAAAAGGTCGACGTCCCGTCCATCTCCAAGCAGTCGAAGAGGGCGGCGATCCTGATCAGCCGCCTCGCCGCCGAGCGGCGGTAGCGCCTTGCCTCTGCCGGTGCTGCGTGTTCTGCGCGCAACACTTTTCCGCCACGATATGCAGCCGATTGAAACCGCGAGCCAGTTCGCGGGTTGAGCGTTGCGCGAGGGTGCATCTCGTGGGGAAGAGGAAGTCGGACTGCTTGACCATATCGATCAAGGACGCGCCGTCCATCGTGTCAGCGCTGTCAATCACGCAGCCCTGGTGAGCGTGCGCCCATGACGGCGAAGCGCACCGATCAGAAACCGATCCTCGGCGCCGAGCACCACTTCCGGATCCTGGTCCAGGGGGTTACCGACTACGCCATCTTCATGCTCGATCCGAACGGATACGTGAGCAGCTGGAACCCCGGCGCCGAGCGCATCAAGGGCTATTCGCCGGAAGAGATCATCGGCCAGCATTTCAGCCGCTTCTACACGGCGACCGACCGTGAAGCGGACGTTCCCAAACGGGCGCTGGAAACCGCGCGCGAGACCGGGCGCTACGAGGCCGAGGGCTGGCGCTGCCGCCAGGACGGAACGCGCTTCTGGGCAAGTGTCGTGATCGATGCGATCCATGACGAGAGAGGCAATCTCGTCGGCTTCGCCAAAGTCACTCGCGACATGACCGAGAAGCGCGAGGCGCAGCTGAGGCTTGAGCAATCGCGCGAGCAGCTGTTCCGCTCACAAAAGATGGAAGCGCTGGGCCAGCTGACCGGCGGGCTGGCGCACGATTTCAACAATCTTCTGACGGCGATCCTCGGCGCCGCCGATCTCGCGCTGCGTAACCTCAGCGACGAGGAAAAGCTGCGGCGGATGATCGATGGGATCCGCAACTCCGCCCAGCGGGGAGCCAATCTCACCAAGCAGTTGCTGGCCTTCGCCCGAGCGCAGCCGCTCGAGATGAAGCAAATCGATCTCCGCGGATTCCTCGGTGAGGTCACGACGATGCTGCGGCCCTCGCTGCGCAGCAATATCGAGCTGATCACCGAATCCTCCGACCAGCTGTCAGCCGTGGATGCCGACGCCGGAGCGCTCGAGCTGGCGCTTCTCAATCTCGCGTTCAACGCGAGGGACGCCATGCCCGACGGCGGAATGCTTAGAATTAGCGCTCAGAACGTGATTCTGAACGGCGAGCCAGAGGGCCTCAAAGGCGAGCATGTCGCTCTGCGCATTTCGGACACCGGCACCGGCATGTCGCTGGAGACGAAGGATCGAGTCTTCGAGCCGTTCTTCACCACCAAGAGCTACGGCGAGGGCACCGGGCTCGGGCTCAGCCAGGTGTTCGGCTTTATCAAGCAAATCGGCGGCGCAATCAGCGTCGAGTCGAAAGTTGGCGAGGGCTCGACGTTCACATTGCACTTGCCGGCGAGCCGCGGAGCGAATGCGGCCGAGACCCAGGTCAACGGGACCCACGCGGTCGATCGGGTGCTCGTGGTGGAAGACGACAGACTTGTCGCCGAGCTTGCCGCCGGAATGCTCGGCGAACTGGGGTTCGAGCCGGCTGTGGTGCACAGCGCCAAGGAAGCGCTCGAAAGGCTGGCCGGCGGTGAGAAGCCCAAACTGATTTTCTCCGATATCGTGATGCCTGGCGGGATCAGCGGAATCGAGCTCGCGCGCAAAGTCCGCGACCGCTTCCCCGAGCTGCCGATCCTGCTCACCACTGGATACAGCGAGCAGGTCGCAGGGACGCACGGTTTCCCCGTGCTGCAGAAGCCGTACGAGATGGAAAGCCTCGCCGGCGCCGTGGGGAAGGTGCTGAAGCGGCACGTGAGCACGGACTAGCGGGTCGCCGACTGCCGGATGTTCGCCCGCGCTTGACTTGAACTGTTGTTTGGGTGCCTCATCGCTCCATGCCGCGCAAGCTCGCGCGGTGAGGGGGAGGACAGACATGCAACAAGCCGTGTCCGCGCGGACTCCCGCGCATTTGTGGATCGTCGGAATCCTGTCGCTCTTGTGGAATTGCTTCGGCGCATACGACTACACCATGACAAGAATGCGCAACACGGACTACATCGCCAGCGCGATGCCCGGGGTTGATCCGAACGCTGCGCTGGCGTGGGTCGACAGCATGCCGATGTACGCGCAGGTCGGCTGGGGGCTCGGCGTGTGGCTGGGACTGCTTGGCGCGATCCTATTGCTTATTCGAAGCCGCTGGGCGGTGTGGTCCTTCGGCATTTCGTTCGTCGGCGCCGTGCTCAGCTTCGGCTACCAGATCGCGCTCGCTCCGCCGCTCGAAGGCGCCAGTGGTCCGATGATGACCGTGATGCCCTATGTCATCATCCTCATCGCAGCGTTCCTCTTTTGGTATGCGTGGAGCATGGAGAAGAAGGGCCTGCTTCGGTAATTTTAAGTCAGCCGCGGCGGCCGCCGAAACGCGTTCGCTGCTGCCTGCCGAAGCGCCCCTTACGCGTGCCGGGCTTGCCCTCGCTGGAATGGCCGAGCGGGCGGGGGGCAACCCGGTCGGGGTGAGGGATTCCCAGATCGTCCTCTTCGAGGCGGCGGATTTCGTCGCGTAGCCGCGCGGCGTCCTCGAACTCGAGGTCGGCGGCGGCCTTGCGCATGCGCTCCTCGAGATCGGCGAGGTAAGCCTTGAGGTTGTGGCCGACGAGGTGCGGCCGCTCGTCATCGCCCGTGTCGACTACCACTCCGTCGCGCGTCGCGAGGTGTGACATGATGTCGTGGATGTTGCGCTTGATACTCTCGGGCGTGATGTCGTGCTCCCGATTGTATGCGACTTGCTTCTCGCGGCGCCGGTTGGTTTCCGCCAGCGCCCGTTCGATCGAGCCGGTGATCGTGTCGGCGTAAAGGATCACCCGCCCTTCGATATTGCGCGCCGCGCGGCCGATGGTCTGGATCAGCGAGGTTTCGGAACGGAGGAAGCCTTCCTTGTCCGCGTCGAGGATCGCCACGAGCCCGCATTCGGGGATGTCGAGGCCCTCACGCAGCAGGTTGATCCCGACGAGAACGTCATAAACACCGAGCCGCAATTCGCGGATCAGCTCGATGCGTTCCAGAGTCTCGACGTCCGAGTGCATGTAACGGACTTTTAGGCCGGCCTCGTGGAGATACTCGGTCAGGTCCTCGGCCATGCGCTTGGTCAGCGTGGTGACCAGCGTTCGGTATCCCTTGCGCGCCGTCTCTTTCGCTTCGTGGACGAGGTCGTCGACCTGGTCCTCGACCGGCTTGATCTCGACTGGCGGGTCGATGAGCCCTGTCGGGCGGATCACCTGCTCGGAGAAGACTCCACCCGTCGCGTTCATCTCCCACGGCCCCGGCGTCGCCGAGACGAACGTCGTCTGCGGGCGCATCGAGTCCCATTCGTTGAAGCGCAGCGGCCGGTTGTCGATGCAGCTCGGCAGGCGGAAGCCATATTCGGCGAGCGTGATCTTCCGGCGATGGTCGCCGCGGGCCATCGCGCCGATCTGCGGAACCGTCTGATGGCTCTCGTCGATGAACAGCAGAGCATTGTCGGGCAGATATTCGAACAGGGTTGGTGGCGGTTCGCCCGGCAGCCGGCCGGTGAGGAATCGCGAATAATTCTCGATTCCCGCGCATGAGCCCGTCGCGGCGATCATCTCCAGGTCGAAATTGGTGCGCTGTTCGAGCCGCTGCGCCTCGAGCAGGCGCCCTTCGGCCGTTAGCTCCTTCAGCCGCTCCGCGAGTTCGTGCCTGATCGCTTCCATCGCCTGCTTGAGCGTCGGGCCGGGCGTTACGTAGTGCGAATTCGCATAGATCTTGATACTGTCCAGCGAAGCGATGGTCTTGCCGGTGAGCGGGTCGAACTCGCTGATCTCCTCGATCTCGTCGCCGAAGAATGACACGCGCCACGCCGTGTCCTCATAGTGCGACGGGAAAACTTCGAGGCTGTCGCCGCGCACTCGGAAATTGCCGCGAGCGAAGGCCTGGTCGTTGCGGCGATACTGCAGCGCGACGAGCTTGCGGATGACCTCGCGCTGGTCGTCGACGGCGCCCTTCTTGAGACTGAAGGTCATCGCCGAATAGGTCTCGACCGAGCCGATCCCGTAGAGGCACGAGACTGAGGCCACGATGATGACATCGTCGCGCTCAAGCAGCGATCGCGTCGCCGAGTGGCGCATTCGGTCGATCGCCTCGTTCACGCTCGACTCCTTCTCGATGTAGGTGTCGGTGCGCGGGACGTAGGCCTCGGGCTGATAATAATCGTAGTAGGAAACGAAGTACTCCACGGCATTGTCGGGGAAGAAGCTTTTGAACTCGCCGTAAAGCTGGGCTGCGAGAATCTTGTTCGGCGCGATCACCAATGCCGGCCGCTGCAGAATCTCGATCACCTGCGCCATGGTGAAGGTCTTGCCCGAGCCGGTGACTCCGAGGAGGACCTGGTTCTTCTCGCCCTCCCGCGCCGCCTGCGTCAGCTCGGCGATTGCCTGCGGCTGATCCCCGGCGGGCTCGTAGTCCGAGACGATCCTGAACTTCCTGCCGCCTTCAGCCTTCTCCGGCCGCACGGGCTTGTGCGGAACGAAGGTCTCGGCGTCCTCGGGCTCGGCAAGCGAGGTGCGGATCTGAATCGCCATGGACGCCATATGGGAGGACGGCGCAATCAGTTCCACTGCCGCGGTTGTTTCGCTCCCGTTCTGTCGTAGAACGGAGCGAAACAGGGGGCCGCCATGGACCGATCGCAGCTCTTCGACCGCGCCGGCAAGCGCGCTGTCCTGGCCTATATCGTCTTGTGGGGAACGGCGGTCGCTTATCTCGCGCTAAGCGGCGGCAACTGGACATTTCCGATCGCGTCTCTGGTGATCTTCGGACTGATCCTCGGCTCGATCATCTGGTTTCTAACGCGCAAAATGGATGCGCCGGCCGTGCCGGTCGAGCAACCGGCAAAGCACTCAATCGGGCTGCTGCTCTATCTTGCCGTCTATGCGGTGCTGTTCATCGGCATCTGGCTCGGCTCGATCAAACACGCCATCCCGCCCGGGCGCACGCAGGACCTCGTAGTACTGGGGTACAAGTTGCTGATTCACGTCGGTCTGCCGGCCGCCATTCTTTTGCTCCTCGGCAGTAAGCTCAAAGGAATGTTCGATTCAGGCACGCGCCGCCGCGGTTTTTGGGCGAGTCTAATCGTGCTTTGCGCGCTGATGTTCGCGCTTCTTGCAGGGGTTAGCCCATCCTTGAAGGAGATCGCCGCGTTCCAGCTCGGCCTGGCCGTTGCCGCGGTCTGGGTATTGGGTTCCTGGGCCTGGATGTCGGTCGAAGCCGGTCTGTGCGAGGAATTCCTGTTCCGCGCGTGCCTTCAGTCGCGACTGACCGCCTGGCTGCGGTCACCGACCACCGCGATTGTCGCCACTTCCCTGCTGTTTGGTCTAGCTCACTGGCCGGGCCTTTACCTGCGCGGCGGACCGGGAGTGGACGGCTGGTCCGCGGATCCGGTCCAGGTCGCCGCCTTCACGGTGGCCACGCTATCCCCGCTGTCGCTGTCGCTCGGCTTGCTCTGGGCCCGTTCGCGCAGCTTGCTGCTCATCGTCCTTGTGCACGGTGCAATCGATGCGCTTCCCAACACGGCCGATTTCATCCGTCTCTGGAGTTGAGACTGGCTGGCGGCTGCCAGGCACCCGGGTTATGCACTGTCGTCGCAAGAGGGAGCCGAGGATGAAACACGCTGCCTGTCTGATCGCCTGCGTGGGTGCGCTCGCCGCTTGCAACAAGTCACCCGAGGTGAATGCGAAGAACGCCAGCGTCGCCGAGGTGGCACAAAAGGTCCGCGAGGCGGGCGCCGACCAGAGCTTCGTCCGGCCTGGGCTGTGGCAGTCGAAGGTCACGATCGACCAGCTGGACATCCCCGGAATGCCCGCGGACATGGCACAGCGGATGAAATCCATGATGGCGGAAAAACAGGAACACGGATTTCAGACGTGCCTGACCGCAGAAGACGTCAAGCGCCCCAAGGAGGATTTCTTCGCGGGCAAGAACAGGGAGTGCCGTTACGACCATTTCACCATGGGCGGTGGCAAGATCGATGCGGCGATGCGCTGCGGCGGCAAGACCGGCGCCAGCGTCATGCAGATGGCGGGCACCTACTCGCCCGACAGCTATCAGATGCAAACGTCGATGAAGATGCAGGGCGAAGCCGGCGAGCAGGGTGGCATGTCGATGAAAATGCGGATCGACGCGCAGCGCGTCGGCGAATGCGCGGGCAAGAGCGGGTAATCTGGTCGCCTCGTGCGTTAGGCGCTGAATGGCGCGCATCCCGGTCCTGATCAATCGCGGCGGCGGCACGGCAGCCGCCGACGGGAAGATTGGCGAGAAGGTTGCCGCCGCACTGGCGCAGGCCGGAATCGAAGCGGCGGTCGAGCTCATCGACGGAGGTGAGTGCGAGGTGCGCTGCCGCGCGGTAGCCGAGCGGGGCGATCCGCTGCTGGTTGTCGGCGGCGGTGATGGAACAATAGCAGCGGCGGCGTCGGCGCTTGTCGGGACCAGCACTTTGCTCGGAATCTTGCCGCTTGGCACGCTCAACCACTTTGCCCGCGACCTGGGCATTCCAACGGCGCTCGACGAGGCGGCGAAGCTGATCGCGGCGAAGACCGTGCGGCGCGTCGACGTCGCCGATATGAGCGGCCGCGTCTTCATCAACAACAGCGCCATCGGGCTCTATCCGCTGATGGTGGTTGATCGAGACCTCCAGCGAAGGCGCCTTGGGAGGAGCAAGCGCCTGGCGATGATCGTCGCCTCACTGCGCACGCTCGCACGCTTCAATCACCAACGGCTGACGCTCGTTGTCAACGACCGGAAAACAGCGATCGACACTCCTCTGCTGTTCGTCGGCAACAACGATTACCGGGTCGACCTCGGAGCTCCGGGCCGGCGGGAGAGTCTCGCGGACGGCGAGCTGTGCGTGCTGGTGATGCGGAAGAACACGCGTTGGGGGCTTATCGCGGCGAGCGTTCGCGCGCTGCTTAACCGGAGCCGCCCCGATGACATGGTGCGGCTCGACGGAGTGGAAAAATTGCGCGTCTCCAGCTCCCGCAGCCAGCTCGCGGTCTCACTCGACGGCGAGGTCGATCGAGTGGCGCCGCCCCTCGATTACCGCATCCGCAAGAAGGCGCTGCGCGTCATCGCGCCCTAGCTTGTAACGTTGCGCCGATGGAACCACTGGGCGCTTCCCTTGGTTCGCGCCGCGGAAGGATAGGGTGCTGGTGGCGACCCGAGCTCAAGGAGGATTGTCGGACCGGGCCCGCGCTCGCGGACTCCGCGTCGCGGGCATCGCCATTATTATTCTTGCCGCCGGAGCGGCGCTGCTTCCCGGCGGCAAGAGCATCTCCTCCGACATGATCGGCGGACTGCTGATCGCGTCCGGCCTCATCGAGGCTGTCGCGGGATCTCTGCGCCGCGAAGCGCCGCTGTTCTCGATGGCCGCCGGCGGAGTCACGGCGCTCGCCGGCCTGTTATTCCTCCTCAATCCGGAAACGCACTTCTTTCCAATGGTCACGCCCGTGATCGGCTGGCTGCTCGTCCGCAGCGTCATCCTCGCGATCGCCAGCGGTGAGTCCGCCGGATCGGTGCGCATGTGGACCGGCCTTTCAGCGGGCATGGACTTCCTCCTCGCGGTGCTGCTGATCGCCGGGCTCTCCATCTCGACGCTCGTGGTCAGCCTCTTCGGGCCCACGGCGGAGCTCGTCGCGAGCTTCGCCTGGGTGCTCGCCGCGAGCTTCGCCGTGAACGGGCTGCTGCTGCTCGAGGTCGCGAGCTGCTTGAAGCAGAGCGCGGAATAGGATCCTGCGGGACTGATGCGCGCCTGATCTGGATGCGCCGCTGCCATCTGGTGCATAGAGCGACCCATGATCCAGGCTGCACCCAACCTTTCCGTCACCACCGTCGCAGAAATTGTGCGCCTGGCCGTCGCGCCGGTGTTCCTGCTGAGCGGGATCGGCGCGTTTCTCAACGTGTGCGCGTCGCGGCTTTCGCGGATCGTCGATCGCTCGCGCGACGTCGAGCCGCGGCTGCTCGAAAGTCGCGGCTCGGAGCATGAGCGCTGGATCGGCGAGCTGCAGACGCTCGACCGGCGAATGAGCCTGGTCAGCTGGGCGATCTTCCTCTCGGTGCTTTCGGCGGTGCTCACCTGCCTGCTGGTCGCCTTGCTGTTTGCCGCGAGCCTCACCGGCACGGAAGTCGGAACAACCATTGCGTTGCTGTTCATCGGCTCGATGCTCGCCATCGGCCTCGGCTTCGCGATCTTCCTGTTCGAGACTTTGCTCGGCTCACGTTCGGTGCGGGTCCGGTCGGAGTTGCTCCAGCACCGGGTGGACGAAGGCGGTTAGGCCCCTTATCGGCTGCGGGTGCCCGTCATGACCGTTGCCATGCTCACCGCAGGTGGCCTCGCGCCCTGCCTCTCCTCGGCCGTCGGCGGCCTCATCGAGCGGTATACCAAGGTCGCTCCGGACGTGCGGATCATTGCTTACCTCAACGGGTACGCGGGACTGCTCACTGGCCGGTCCGTGGAAGTGACCGACGAGGTGCGGGGGCGCGCTCATCGTCTGCACGCGTTCGGGGGGAGCCCGATCGGCAACAGCCGGGTCAAGCTCACCAATGTCGACGACTGCATCAAGCGCGGCCTCGTCCAGCCCGGAGAGGACCCGCTCCATGTGGCTGCCGAGCAATTGCGGCGCGACGGCGTTGACGTCCTGCACACGATCGGCGGCGACGACACGAACGGCACCGCGGCCGACCTCGCGGCATACCTGCGCGCCAACGGCTATCAGCTCACGGTGGTGGGGCTCCCCAAGACCATCGACAACGACGTGGTGCCGATCAAACAGACGCTCGGCGCTTGGACCGCCGCCGAGCAGGGCGCGCTCTATGCCCGCAACATCATGGCCGAGCATTCCACGAACCCGCGGATGCTCATTGTCCACGAGGTGATGGGCCGCAACTGCGGGTGGCTCACCGCGGCCACCGCGCTGGCCCACCATCAATGGGTCCAGGGCGCTGAGTTCGCCGAGTGGCTGGAGAACTCTGCCGCGCGCTGGGACGTCCACGCGGTCTTCATACCGGAGCGGCCCTTCGACATCGCCGAAGAGGCTAGGCGGCTGCGGGCGATCATGGACCAGCAGGACGGCGTAAACCTCTTCATCTCCGAGGGCGCCGGAGTCAGTGAGATCGTCGCCGCGATGGAGGCAGCGGGCGAGGACGTGCCGCGCGACCCGTTCGGCCACGTCCAGCTCGACAAGATCAACCCGGGTCAGTGGTTCGCCAGGCAGTTCGCAGCCGAGCTCGGCGCCGAGAAGGTGCTGGTGCAGAAGAGCGGATACTTCTCGCGCTCGGCCGCCGCGAACGACGCCGACCTGGCGCTGATCCGCGACTGCACGACGTACGCGGTGGATGCGGCACTGCGCGGTGAGTCCGGGGTGGTGGGCCAGGACGAGGAACGGGGTGACGAGCTGCGGGTGATCGAGTTCGAGCGGATCGCAGGCGGCAAGGCGTTCGACTCGTTGGTGCCGTGGTTCACCGACCTGCTGCGCGAGCTGGGTCAGGCCTGACCGCAGCATGATCGTCCGCCCGCTGCGCCCCGCAGACCGCGAGCAATGGCAGCCGCTGTGGGACGGATACAACCGCTTTTACGAGCGGGTTCTTCCAGGGGAGATCACCGAGGTCACTTGGACGCGCTTCTTCGATCCTGACGAGCCGGTGTTCGCGGCGGTCGCCGAGCGCGAGGAAAAGGTCGTGGGCCTGGTTCACTATCTCTACCACCGCTCGACGACGATGATCGAAAACGTCTGCTACCTGCAGGACCTGTTCACAGCGCCGGAGGCTCGGGGAATGGGCGTTGGGCGGGCGTTGATCGAGCATGTGTACGACGAGGCGCGCAAGTCGGGACTGACGCGAGTCTACTGGCAGACGCATGAGGCGAACCCGGCGCGCAAGCTCTACGATCAAGTCGCCGAGCTCTCGCAGTTCCGCCGATATGTAAAAGATCTCTGATCCATCTGGCAGCCGCTGCCCGCCTCGCGTAAGCTGCGTCGGAGGGGGAAGCCATCGCTACATTAGCTCAGTCCGTTCCCGATTTTGCTCTCGGTATCAGCGCTTCGGTGAGCGGTCAGCCGTGGCGCTGGCGGCGGGTGCCTGACCCGGGACTCGGGATGGACGCGCTGGTCGACGAGCTGCTGCTCGCCCGCGGCGTCTCCCGCGATGACCTAGCTCGCCACCGCGATCCGCGGATCCGCGATTTCCTGCCCGATCCGAGCTGCTTTCAAGACATGGACAAGGGCGCGAAGCGCCTGGCGGACGCCGTCCAGAACGCCGAGAGCATCGCCATTTTCGGCGATTATGACGTCGACGGCGCGACCAGCGCAGCTCTGCTGGTGCTGCTGCTTCGGCGGCTGGGCGCGGAGCCGATGGTCTATATCCCCGACCGGTTGATGGAGGGGTACGGACCGTCGGGTAAAGCCTTGGTCGAACTGAAGGCTCGCGGCGCCAGCGTCGCCGTCTGTGTCGACTGCGGAGCGCAGGCGTTCGATGCGCTGGAGGAAGCGCGCGCCGTCGGGCTCGATGTGGTCGTCGTCGACCACCACCAGTGCGCGAGCCTGCTCCCGGTCGCGTATGCGATGATCAACCCCAACCGGCTCGACGAGAGCGAGGACGGGGCGGCGCACGGGCATCTCGCCGCGGTCGGAATGGCGTTCCTGCTCGGAGTCGCGCTTTTGCGCGAGCTGCGCGGGCGCGGTGTCTTCGAGGCGCTCGCGGAGCCAAAGATCCTCGACCTGCTCGATCTCGTGGCCCTCGGCACTGTCGCCGACGTCGCGCGGCTGAAGGGGCTGAACCGCGCCTACGTGACGCAGGGCCTGCGGATTATGGCCGCGCGGCAGAACATCGGGCTCGCCGCCCTGGCCGCAGCCGCGCGGCTGGTGAAACCTCCGTCGTGCCGCGACCTTGGCTTCGCCCTTGGGCCGAGAATCAACGCCGGCGGGCGCGTCGGCAAGTCGGACCTCGGAGTCCGCCTGCTGACCTCCACCGACCCGGAAGAAGCTCGGGAAATCGCCGCCGAGCTCGACCGCCTGAACGAGGAGCGGCGCGCGATCGAGATGCTGGTCTGCGAGCAGGCCGAGGAACAGGCCGCAAAGTTCGACGGAGCGCCGGTGATCACGGTGATGAGCGCGGGTTGGCACCAGGGCGTCATCGGCATCGTCGCCGGAAGGATCAAGGAACGATTCGGCCGTCCCGCGATCGTGATCGCCGAATGCGAGGACGGCACCGGCAAAGGGTCGGGCCGGTCGATCTCCGGCGTGGACCTCGGAGCGGCGGTTCTGGCGGCGAAAGACAGCGGGCTGCTCATCGCCGGCGGCGGCCACGCGATGGCCGCGGGCCTGACGCTGGCGCCCGGAGGACTCGAGCCTTTCCGTGATTTCATCAACGAGCGGCTGGCGGTCGACGTCGCGAAATCGCGGGGCGACCGGGCGCTGCTGCTAGATGCGCTGCTCGCGCCCGGGGGAGTTGCAGGCACCTTGTGCGACGCGCTCGACGCCGCCGGGCCTTATGGCGCGGGGTGGCCGGGCCCGCGCGTCGCCGCCGGACCCGCTCGGCTGCTGCGAACGAGCATTGTCGGTGACGGCCATGTTCGCGGAATCGCCTGTGGCGACGACGGCAAGAGCTTCAAGTGGATCGCCTTCCGCAGCGCCTCGACCGACCTCGGGCAGGCTTTGCTATCCTCCCCCGCCGACCAGCGCTGGTGGCTCGCCGGAACGATCAAGCGCGACGAATATAACGGCGGCAACGCGGCCGAGATGCACGTGAAGGACGCGGCGCTTGCTTGACCGAGTTCGGCCCCTCGCCTAACCGGCGAGCCGCTTTAAAGCGGCCCCATCGTCTAGCGGTCTAGGACGTCGCCCTTTCACGGCGAAAACACG
>JBDTON010000090.1:0-11452 GCA_039933195.1 Sphingomicrobium sp.
ATCGGGATGTCTAGCCAAGATCTGCTCGAGGGTCAGCCCCTCGGCAATCAGCGCGGCGATGCGACTGCGCACCTCGCGCATACGATAAACGCTCTTCTCCATGTCGGCGCGCCGCGCGAGCGGCCCATGGCCGGGAACTACCACCGTTTTGTCGTTATTGAGGCTCAGGATTCGTTCCTGCGCCGCGATGTAGCCGTCGAAGGTGCTTCCTTTCAGGTAGGGCCAGACACCATTGTCGAAGACGTCGCCGGTGCTGATCACGTTACCGCGCTTAAACACGGTAATGTTGTCGGCATCGGTGTGGGCGCGTGGCGGATGGATCAGCTGCACTAGCTCCCCATCGAAGCGCAGCGTCATTTCGTTGTCGTAGATCACCTGCGGCGTGTCGCCGGGCCGGCACGCCGGAGCTCAAGCAGACCTCTCGAAAAACTTCCGTACGTTGTCGTGGCCGACGATGATTGCGCCCTGGTGGAAAGCCTCGCCGTTCGCGCAAGCGTGATCGGGATGGGCGTGGGAATCGATGACGAAGCGAAGCCGCGAATCTCGCGATCGCGGCAGGGCCGCACGTTCCTTATCCAGCATCTCCGGGGCCCCCGGGTCGACAAGCAAAACGCCTTCGTCTCCGATGAGCGCGACCGTGTTCGCGTTTATCAAGTCGGTGCCGTAGACTTTCAACACGTACAGATTGTCACCAAGCTTCATGGCATGGATGTGCGTGCGCCAGAACATGATGTTGCGTTTTGTGCAGACCCCATGGCGAGGCCTCAGTTCGAATCCGCTGAGCGCGACCACGGCCAGGACCGTAAACGCCGCCACGAGAAAAGGTTTGCGGCCCATTTTTATCACAGTCCCACTACCCAAAGATTAGCGTAACAGACGTTGGCATGCCCTTGCGACTTCGAACGGGCGGCCAGGTTTGCGGTCCCCACCGCGCCCTCATGATCGTATTCATTAGCGTAGCCCCTGCGAGCAAAGCGATAGATTGTCGAACGGTCTATTCGTCGCTTCGTCAGTCGCAATGGAATGCACGGTGTGTCTCATTCTGGCGCGGGCATCGCTGTGACCTCGCGCGAGTTAGCTCCGTGAAACGGTGGATCATGAGCTCGGCCGAACTCAGTCTTTATGAAGTCGTCGTTATGCGGAAGCTTTCTTGACTGACTGGGGCTCCTCGGCCTCGCGACGGGCATTGGCGTGGCAGCGCCGGAACGACTCCTCGGCCAGCTCCGCGCCTCTCGCCCAGGTGTACAGCCGGGAACGCTGGAGCGCGTTCCGTGCCAGCGTGGCGCACAACTCTCCGTGGGTCAGCATCAGCGCGCCCGGCAGATAGTGCCCCGCCTGAGACATGGAAAACACTGCTGTGAATCAGTGTCTGCACGAAAAAGAGGCCGCCGCTGCTCGATCCTTCGCCGGGGATGATCATCCGCGTAGACGTCATTGGCGCGCCTTGACGTACACCTTGGTCTGACCTGTGTTCTTTGTCGGGTGCTTAGATTCGCAGCGGCTACTATCGGCATCTCTGGAATGATCCAATATTCGTCCGTTCCAAACAGGGACAGCCTACCGGGGCGGTTGGGGATTTTACTAAACGAGTTATAAGATGCAGGCCGCTCAAAGGATTTCGGCGCGGGGGGCGATTGATGTCTGAAACCGTCTCGTCCGCAGGAGCGCAGCAGCCTTCGCGGAAGAAGCACCATGGGTTCGCACAACTCGGCCTTCTGGCGGGGCGTGAGCGCCAACTCCTGCTGCTCAGCTGCGGCCTTTGCTATTTTGCTCAGAGCTTCGTCGCCTGGGGATGGCCGGCGCTTGACGGCTACCCAGCGATGGAGCGGTGGCTCGATCCCTCCTTCCTTCCAGCCGATTTCTATACCAACACTACCAATGGGTCCGGTGTCGACACCTGGCAGGCGGTGTTATTCGGTTCGATCCAGCGATGGACCGGCATTCATTATGCCGTGCAGATCGCGCTGCTGACCGCACTTCGGCACCTGCTGTGGCCGTGGGTCCTATATCGGTTTTTCAACACGCTCCTGAGGGATGAGACGGCCGCGCTCACGGGCGTTGTGCTAGGGGTTCTGGCGGAGTTTTTGCTGCCAAAGATGCTGTGTTGGAGCTGGCTGTGGGGCGATGGCAGCCCCGCCATGATGGCCGTGTTCGTGATGACTATCGCCTGGACCGAGATGCTCCGCAAGCGCGCCTGGCTGGGCTTCCTCCTCCTCGGTGTCGCGACTATCATGCAGCCACTCGTTGGATTGCACGGCGCGATCTTCGCGGCGGCCATCTTCCTGTTCGGCTATTCTCGCGCCGAATTGATTGCGGCAACGCGGCAACCGGCGAACTACGCGGGCGGGCTCGCCTTTCTCGCGATCTTCCTTTGGCAGTATTTTGCTCTGTCTCCGCCAGCCGCCGAGCGGCTTCCCGTTGAAGACTATGTGCGGATCCTGGTGTGGGAGCGGCATCCCGGCGATTTTCTATTGAGCCGTGTCCCGGCATCGGACTGGCTGGCCTGGGCCTTCGGGGTCTTCGCGGTGGGCGTAATGGGCGCTCGCATTTGGCGTTGCATTCAGGGACGCGCACTGATCGCCGCGGGCCTTGCGGCCTATGCCAGCATCTGCGTCGCGGGCTATTTGTTCGTGGAGCTGAAACCCGAACGGCTGGTGATCGATCTGATTCCGTTTCGCACCCTTGCTTTCGGCGCTCCCCTCCTTCTGGCGATCACTGGCTGTTTCGGTGCTGAAATGATGCGTTCGGGACGATGGACGGTGGCTGCAGCAATGGTTTTGGCATTCGCGCTAGCCGGTTCCTACGGCAGGCGCTTCGGCTTCCCTCTGGCCGGCGCATCTGCCCTGCTGTTGGGCAGTGCCGTTCTCGGAGTCCTGCCCCGGCCGGTCCCCGAACAGAGCGCGGACCAGCGCGGCATACTTCTGGTCCGGCGCCTGGCCATTCTCGGCCTGCTGGCAGCCGCGATCCCGGTGGGCGTTGCACGTTTCGGGTTCATGCGGATCCCGGACCAGGCGAACCAGCACCCACTCTACGCATGGGCAGCCGAAGCAACGCCGCCCAATGCGCGTTTCCTGGTCGAGCAATTCTCCTCCGACCGCCACTATGCTGACGTGATTTCACCCCAGCTCATGCGCCTCGTCGGGCGACGCGCCGTAGTCGCCTCGCGCGATTACCCGTTTCGGGATTCGGACGCACGGGCGTGGCTGGCAACATGGGCCATCGCCCTCGACCATGGTCGCGCAAACAGGGTCGAACGGGCTTCGGCGGACGACCTGCGGGCGATCTGCGCGCGGCTGCCCTACCATTATGTCGTTCGTCGCAATGCGTTCCCCAAAGGGCAACTGCGGCAGGTAGCAGTCTTCGGACCCGCTGCCGGATTAGGGCCGCTCCGGGTGTATGAGGTATGCCACTGATGGTGCGTATGTCACTGGTCATCCCCTGCTACAACGAAGCGCGCTCGCTGCCCCAGCTGGTGGCCCGCTGTGGGGACGTCGTTTGTGCCGAGCTGGGCTGCGAAATTGTCCTGGTCGATAATGGCTCGACCGACGACACCCCCGATGTCCTCGCCCGCGAGCTAGCCGGGAAAGCCGGCATCAGGAGCGTGCGCGTACCCGTCAATCGCGGCTACGGCCACGGCATTCTCGAGGGTCTTCGAGCGTGCGAAAGCGAGATACTGGGCTGGACTCACGCCGACTTGCAGACCGATCCGATGGACGCCGTTCGCGGCTTTGCAATGTTCAGGTCCGAGCGTGATCCGGCCCGACTGTTCGTCAAGGGTTCGCGCCGCGGCCGCCCGATCGCCGACACCGCTTTCACCTTTGCCATGTCGCTGTTCGAGACTCTTTGGATCGGGCACCCGATGCGCGACATCAACGCCCAGCCGACGCTATTTCCGCGCACCTTCCTGGAAAGTTGGCGCGACCCGCCCGAGGACTTCGCACTCGACCTATTTGCCTATGCCGCTGCCAAGTCCTCCCGCATGAGAGTGCGCCGTTTCCCAGTCCTCTTCGCACCGCGCCAACACGGAGAGTCCCATTGGAATGTCGACTGGAAAGCCAAGGCCAGGTTCATCCGCCGAACGCTTGATTTCAGCGTCCGCCTGCGACGCGACTTAGCAGCCCGCAACAGGGCGAGCGCCTGATGGAGATCATTGCCCATCGCCGCAATTTGGTCAGCGAACTTGTCGCGACACCTCCACATCTAGGCGTCGAGGTCGATATCCGAAGCCGCGGTGACGATCTTATCATCCATCATGACCCCTATGCGGCGGGCGAGTTGCTTGAGCATTGGCTCGGCCAGTTCCGGCACGGCTTGCTGATCCTCAATGTCAAAGAAGAAGGCTTGGAGGACCGGCTCATCGAGCTGATGGCGGCGCATGGGATCGACCGTTTTTTCTTCCTCGATCAGTCGTTCCCATTTCTCCTCCGGACGGCGGGCAGAGGCGAGCGCCGGTGCGCTGTGCGCGTCTCCGAATTCGAGTCGATCGAAACAGCCCTGTCGTTTGCAGGCCGGATCGAATGGGTCTGGGTTGATTGCTTCACGCGATTCCCGCTGGACGCCTCGGCAGCCAAGAGTCTCGTCGGGGCAGGTTTCCGGCTGTGCCTGGTTTCGCCCGAGCTGCAGGGACGGCCGGCGGAGAGTGAGATCCCAGCCTTGCGGCGACTGCTCGAGGCGGAGGGCATCGCGGCGGAGGCGGTTTGTACAAAGCATCCGGAACTGTGGGCGTGAAATCGCGCCTTGGCCTCGGCTCTCCAACCCTCGTGGCGGGTCTCGTGCCCCGGCTAGTTCTGGCGCTACTCGCCATTCCCCGCACCCACGAAATCTGGTTCGTGCCTTTCCTCAGGTCGAAAGCTGCGATCGACCCATGGACCAGTTTCCTGTCAGCCGGTGGCGACCCCGCGGCCTTTCCCTACGGTTTTCTGTTCCTCGTCGCATACCAGCCCACGACTTGGTTTGGGGGCACATTGGGCGGGAACTATGGTGCCCATGTCGGACTGACGCTCTCCGTCCTTCTTTGGGAGCTAATGCTCGTGGGTGCGATCGCGGCGATTGGCGGCGATCGACGCGGCGACGCGGCGGCGAAGATGTACTGGCTGTCTCCGATCCCGATCTACGTTGGCTATTGGCACGGCCAGCTGGACGTCTTTCCGACAGCATTGATGGTCCTCGGATTTGCCGCCGCGCAAATTCAGGCATGGCGCCGATCGGGCATGCTCCTTGGCGCCGCGACGGCCGCGAAGCTCAGCATGGCCGTGTCCCTGCCGTTCGTGATGCTGTACCTGCTCGGGCGAAGGCGCCTGCAGATCTTCGGACCGCGCTTCGCCATCTGTCTGGCCACGGCAATCTTTCTCTTCGCGGCACCCTTCACACTGTTTCCGGGCTATCGGGAAATGGTCCTTGGTACGCCGGAGATGCAGAATATCTTCGCCGCTAAGGCGGCGATCACTGAGAAGCTCGAAATTTACCTGTTACCCCTCGCCTTTCTGGGGCTGTTCTACTGGGCGTGGCGAATCCGCCGCCTCAATTTCGAAATGCTCTGGACCCTCGTGGGCCTCGCTTTCCTGGCGCTGCTCCTTTTCACCACCGCCGCACCTGGCTGGATCATGTGGCTGATGCCGTTCATCGCTATGCATGTCGCGGACCGCGGCTTCATGCATCGCGTCGTCTATTGGGCGTTCGCGGCTGCCTTCATCGCTATACAGCTTACCCAGGCCACCGGCGCGCATCTCGTCGTTGGACCGGACTTGAGCGCACCTCTTGCCGGAATGTCTCCACTATTCCGCGGCCGAGCCTTGCCGATCCTCGAAACCCTGCTGCTGTCGGCGGGCCTCGCGATGGGGTTGCAGATGGCCTTCTCCGGGATCCTCTATCAGCCTTTTTATCTCGCCAGCCGGAGCCCCTTTGCGATCGGCGTCGCTGGCGACAGCGGCACCGGCAAGGACACGCTGATGGACGCGTTGCAAGACCTGTTCGGCCGCCACGCCTCAAGCCGTCTATCGGGCGACGACTATCATTTGTGGGATCGGCAAAATCCCATGTGGCAGGCCGTCACGCACTTGCATCCGAAGGGGAACGAAGTCGACGTCTTCAATCAAAATGTGCTGGCGCTCGTCGACGGGCACGGTGCTGCGAGCCGCCATTATGATCACAGCAGCGGCCGTGCGGGACTTGTTGATAACATCCCATCGCGCGAGATTGTGCTCGTTTCGGGCCTGCACGCCCTGTGGTCACCGATTATCGCGGACCGTTTTCATGTTCGGGTTTTCATGCACATGGATGAAGATCTGCGCCGCTTCCTGAAGCTTCGGCGTGACGTTGCCGTTCGCGGTTATCCGCCGGAGAAGGTGCTGACTGCGATCGAGCGGCGTCAGTCCGATCGAGAGCGCTTCATCCTTCCGCAGGCTGACAATGCCGACGTCATCTTTCGCCTCGAGCCGCGCCATGCCTCGGCCATATCCGACATCCGCCGGCCCATCGACACCGCGCTTTTGAGGCTGATCGTGATCTTCCGGCGAGGGAAGAACTTCGACGAGGCAACCCGACTAATGATGGCATTGTGCGGCGTCTATGTGACAGAAAGCTCGTTGGGTGACGGCCGCCTTCAGGTTTTGATCGAAGGTGAGCCGACAGCCGATGACATTGCCGCTCTCGCCCGTCGGCTCGTTCCGGGCATGGCCGATTTCCTAGCGGTGGAACCGAAATGGCACCCTGCGATGACCGGCATCATGCAGCTCATCATCCTTCACGAATTGGACAGTGTTCGTCGCAAGCGAGCCTTCGTTTCATGATTGTTCTTCGTCCTGAGGCCTTCCTTGAACGGCCAAGTTGCGTGTTGCTCGATCTCGACAACACGCTTTACGATTACGCTGAATGCAATAAGGCGGGCATGACGGCCGCACGGCAACTTGCCCAGCAGTTGCTCAATCTCGCCCCGGACGACTTCGATCAATGCTTCCGCGATGCCCGGACCGAGCTGAAGAATCGCCTAGGGGCGACCGCATCATCGCACAGCCGCTTGCTCTATTTTCAGCGCACAGTCGAGCGCGCGGGCTTCACCAGCCAGCCGGCGGTGGCCCTTCAGCTCGAACATGCGTTCTGGCGAACTTTTATGGACCGCATCACATTGTTTGCCGGAGCGCTAGATTTCCTCCACGACCTCCGCATTGCAGGCGTTCCGGTCGCCATCGTCACTGATCTTACTGCGCAGATTCAATTGCGAAAAATAGTGCTGCTCGGCTTGGATCGAGTCGTGGACTGGATCGTCACCTCGGAGGAAACCGGCGCCGATAAGCCCGATCCGCGCGGGTTTGAACTGGCCGTGGCAAAGTTTGGCGGGGTCGAGGGCAAGGTCTGGGCCATCGGCGACAATATCGCCTGCGACCTCGAGAGCGCTCGTAAGGCAATGGATGCAACCACTTTGCTCAAAGTGACGGGCAAGCCTGCGGCCCCGCCGACTGCGGAATGTGTCGATGCGATCTTCTCAAATTTTTCCGACGTCCGGCGCCTGTTCGCCAAGCTGGGGACTGAGTGACCGTGGCGCACGCCACCCCGATCTTTCCCGAAGCAGACGAGCTTGCGGCCGTCTCCGCACGCGTCGGTTCCGATCCGCTTCTCGTCCAGGGACCCGGCGGGAACAGCTCCATCAAATCGGGAGATGAATTGTGGGTAAAGGCGTCGGGCGTCTGGCTCGCTGACGCCGAACGCAACAACATATTCGTGGGCCTGTCGCTGCCAAGAGCGCGCGAACTCGTCGCACGAAGCGGCGCCGAGGATCTCGGTGCCGCTTGCCTTCCCGGAAGCGACCCAAGCCTTCGCCCGTCCATCGAAGCCCTGCTGCACCTACTGATGCCCCATCCTGCCGTCCTGCACGCCCATGCAGTCGGCAGCATGACCGTGTCCGTGTTGGCGGACGGGCCAGAGCGCGCCGAAACGGCGCTTGCCGATCTCAATTGGGCGTGGGTGCCTTATCGCCGGCCTGGCGCACCGCTTGCCACCGCAGCGGTCGAGACTTTGGGCGGGCGAAACGTCGATGTGCTTATCCTGCAGAACCACGGTGTCGTGACCGGCGGTCAGAGCCCCCGTGACGCCGAAGCGCTTCTTCGTGAGGTCGAGCGGCGGCTGGCATGGCCCGTTCGACACCTATCCGACGGGCCCGCCATTGCTGGGAGCAAGCGCTATGAAGTTCTTCCCGAGGTTGGGCCCCTTGCTCTCGACGCCAACATATTCGAGTTGGTCACGCGCGCCGCGCTTTTCCCCGACCAGGTCGTATTCCTCGGCGGCGCCGTCCCCTTTGTCGCACCCGGCGAAAGCCTCGAGTCCGCGGCCGAGCATGCCGAAGCCCAATCCGGTGTTCTTCCTGCGCTCGTTCTGGTTCCGAACGTCGGCGCCTTCGGTCTGATTGGCCGGACTGCGGCCGCCGACGCCGTCATCCGAGGTCTATTCGAGGTCGCAAGGCGCATTCCGAAGGGCGCCGAGACCACTAGCCTGACCTACGAAGCAGTTGCTGAACTCCTAGCCTGGGAGGAGGAGGCCCACCGCGTCAAGCTCTCGCGGGAGCCAAGGGAATGAGCGCCGCGATGCAAGTCGTCATTCCGATGTCGGGCTTTGGAGAGCGCTTCCGCCGCGCGGGCTATACAGTGCCCAAACCGCTGATCATGGTCGACGGCAAGCCAATCATCGGCCACGTCATCGACCTTTTCCCCGGAGAAACGGACTTCCTCTTCATCTGCAATCGCGAGCATCTCGGCGAGCCGCGTTACGCCATGGCGGAGATGTTGAGCGAGTATTGTCCGACGGGGCGGGTTGTATCTATCGACCCACACCGCGAGGGACCGATCGGCGCAATCCGGCAGGCGCGAAAGCACATCGATCCCGACCGGCCGATGTTCGTCAATTATTGCGACTTCAACTGCTTTTGGGATTGGGCCGATTTCAAGCGATTTGTTGCCGAGACCGAATGCGACGGGGCTGTTCCCGCCTATCGCGGCTTCCACCCGCACAGCCTGCATGGGAACAATTATGCCTTCCTCCGCGAAACCGGCGGCTGGCTGAACGACATTCAGGAAAAGCAGCCCTGGACCGACGACCGGTTGTCCGAACTCGCGTCGAGCGGCGGCTATTATTTCGCCACTGGCGGACTCGGTCTCGACCTGTTTGATGAGGTTGTCGACCGCGACATGAAGGTCGGCGGCGAGTTCTATGTCAGTCTCGCCTACAAGGTTCTGACCGAGCGCCAAGCCAGGATCGCCGTCTATGAACTTCAACACTTCATGCAGTGGGGAACGCCGGAGGATCTAGCCGAATATCTAGGCTGGTCCTCGGTCTTCCGGCGGCTGGCGTTCGATGAATCGCGCCGCGCGCGCCAGTCGGGGACCGTCCTTGTGCCCATGGCGGGCTATGGAACGCGCTTCGCCGACGAGGGTTATGGCGTGCCGAAGGCAATGGTGCCGGTGTCTGGCCGGCCGATGGTCATTCAGGCGACCCGTGATCTGCCCGATGCGCCTCGGACCCGCTTCGTCGTGCGCCGTGACCTTGAAGCGCTCGATGACCTGCTCGGCCGCCTGCGAACGTCCTTCGTCGGCGCGAGCGCGCTGGTCCTCGATGAGGGGACCGATGGTCAGGCAAGCACCTGTCGCCTCGGCGTAGCAGATATCAACGCCGACGAGCCGCTGACCATTGGCGCCTGCGACAACGCAATGATCTACGGCGTGAGCAAGTTCGAGGCGCTGATGGCACCGGGCGGCCCGGACGTCTTGATCTGGGTCGTGCGCGGCCATGCCGATGGCCGGTTGCGGCCATGCAATTTCGGCTGGGTGGATGTTGATGCCGGCGGGCGCGTTCGCGGCGTGCGGGTGAAGGAGGAACCGGACGATCCCTCCGTCGATCCGATGATCGTTGGTGCTTTCAGCTTTCGCCGAGCGGATGATTTTACCCGTGCGTATGAATCGCTAGTCGATCGCGATGGCCGCGTGAACGGAGAATTCTACGTCGACAGCCTGATCGAGGACGCGGTCAAGCTGGGCCTCGACTGCCGGATTTTCGAGATCGACCATTACCTCGGCTGGGGCACACCCAACGACCTCAGGACATTCGAGTATTGGCAGTCCTGCTTTCACAAATGGACCTGCCACCCCTATCGCCTCGAAAAGGACCAACGGGTGCCTACCGCCAAGTTGCGCGAGCTTGATCAACGCTACGCGGCCATTCCTGCGCCTCGACCGGAGGGGGTAGCGGTCAAGACTGCGTCTAACGAAGACTTGGCGATACTCCGCTGGCCTAAACGCGCCGGAAGGTGCCTCACCGCTGGCCACGACCGGCTCGCGAACAGCTTCCGCGCTACATTGGCTTTTGTCGCAATGATCATCGGCGGGCTTTGAGCGCGAAGCTTTCTTCAGGCCTTTGCTTGCTTCGTGAGCACCACCGATCGTCCGACCGCAAAGACGGCTGGAGCAACCTTCACCAGTAACCGGTCGAGCGCCTGAACGCCGGTCAGCAAAAAACGCGGCAGTTCCGGCACAGGCGTCTTGGCGATCACGCCGCCGGAAAACGGGAAGAGCAGACATTCATTTAGCTCGTTCTTCGTTACGCTGTAACCTGGAACGCACCGTTCGAACTCCGCGCTGGAACGGAAAAGCAGCTGAGGAATCGCGCAATTGGCGCTCCACGGATCCTTGGGGTCGTTCGTGACCGCGTCCTCGTCGAAAACATCGATGTCGTACGACCACCCTTCATGCCGCATCCCCTGGAGCATGAGGCGCATCATGAGCGAAGTGTTGAGGTCCTGGATGAGGATTCGCCCGCCGGGACGCAGGACCGGCCGGACATTCGCGAAGAACTTCACCGGCTGGGCCATGTGATGAATCATGTGCGAACAGATAATGACGTCGACCGACGCTGGCCCGAAGGGTGGGTTCATGGCATCGGCATGTTGATCGACCCACTCGTTCTCAAGCACGTCGGTCAGGATCAGCCGCGGGTGATCGAGGTATAGACGTGAAAAGCCCGCGCCACAGCCGAACTCGACAACAACGTCATCAGTCCGAAGATAATCGCGCATCCAGCCAAAACGCTGTTCGAGCAACACGTCGAGGTTGTTGAAGCGCGAAGCCATGAAGGCTTGCCGCGCTCCAGCGACATCGCCTTCACTAGCCATGCGATTGGCATCATGATCGGGGATGTACGGGCCCGCGAGCAGGTACGGCCGGAACATGCCGATTTTGTGACGGATGCGGCAAGTCCTTGTCAATGTCGCAGAAAATCCGAGTCCTGCTTTGCGACATTAGACTCAGGTGCTGAGCCTTGAACCAGCGCCGGAGCTCGTCGAGCGGCGGCAGATCGCCCTGCGAGGGGAGGATGAGTGCCCCAGCCCGTCAGTGCGAGCACGGTTTTCGTCCAACTGAGCCGACGCCTTCGCGTCTTTTGGCGATGCGCGCGCTCGACTCGGTCTTCAGCT
>JBDTON010000091.1:0-7114 GCA_039933195.1 Sphingomicrobium sp.
ACGCGAGCCTCTACGCCAAGTTCCTGCGCGGCTTTGCCGAGAAGCTCGGAGTCGTGCGGCAGGAAGGCAAGATCGTCGCGGTCGAGCGCAACACCGGGAACGGCGATGTCGCCGCGGTTCTGCTTGCCAACGGCAGCCGCGTTGCCGGCGACCTGTTCATCGATTGCTCGGGCTTCCGCGGCCTGTTGATCGAGCAGGAGCTCGAGGCCGGGTTCGAGGACTGGTCGGAATGGCTGCAGTGCGACCGCGCAATTGCCGTTCCGTGCGCGCGCGTCGAACCATTGATGCCGCTGACCCGGGTCATGGCGCGCAAGGCGGGCTGGCAGTGGCGAATTCCGCTGCAGCACCGCATCGGCAACGGCCACGTCTTCTCGTCACGGCGGATGAGCGAGGATGAAGCGGCTGCAATCCTCCTCGCCAATCTCGACGGCGAGGCGATGGCCGAACCGCGGACGATCCGGTTCCTGCCGGGAATTCGGCGCAAGTCGTGGATCCGCAACGTGGTCGCGATCGGACTTTCGTCGGGGTTCATCGAGCCGCTCGAATCGACCAGCATCCACGTCATTCAAACCGCGATCAACCGCCTGCTCGAGCTGCTTCCGGCCGGTGAGGTTAGCGACGCGACGCGCGAGGATTACAACGCACGCAGCCGCTTGGAGATGGAGCGCATCCGCGACTTCATCATCCTCCACTATCATGCAAACCAGCGTGAAGGTGAGCCCTTCTGGGACGACCTTCGCGCGATGCAAGTTCCCGAAAACCTGCAGCACAAGATCGATCTCTTCGGCTCGTCCGCCCGAGTGACCGCCAGCTTCGACGAATTGTTCGACGCGCGCGCGTGGATCCAGGTGTTGATCGGGCAGAACATCATCCCCGAGACGTATCATCCGATCGCCGATCTGCTGCCCGAAGCGCGCCTCAAGGAATTCCTCGACGGCCTCGAGCGCGCGCACGTCGATGAAGTTTCGCAGTGGCCGGATCATGGCGCGTTCGTTGGCAAGTTCGCGCCCGTGAACCGGGAACTGGTTCCCGCCTGATGATAGTTCTCACTACGCTGGCATTGCTCGCCGCGGCTTCGTCTGCCGATTATCGCGCACGGCTGCCCGAGGACGAGGTCATCTATTTTCTGCTTCCGGACCGGTTCGAGAACGGCGATCCGGCCAATGACCGCGGCGGCCTCACCGGCGACCGGCTGACCACCGGCTTCGACCCCACAAGCAAAGGCTTTTACCACGGCGGCGACATCAAGGGCCTGATCAAGCGCCTCGATTATATTCAGGGGCTCGGCGCCACCGCGGTGTGGGTCGCACCGATCTTCAAGAACAAGGCCGTGCAGGGCCCGCCGGGCCAGGAGAGCGCCGGCTATCACGGCTACTGGATCACCGACTTCACGCAGGTCGATCCGCATTTCGGGACCAACGCCGAGTTCAAGGCACTCGTCGATGCGGTGCACGCGCGCGGCATGAAGTTCTACATGGACATCGTCGTCAACCACACAGCGGACGTCATCTACTTCGCTGAATGCGAGGGGAAGGGCGCGTGCCCGTACCGGAGCATCGCCGATTATCCGTACCAGCGCCGCGGCGGGGCGAACGGCGCTCCGATCAACCCGGGATTTTCCGGAGAGCGCGATGGAAGCGAAGCGAACTTCGTGAAGCTCAGGGATCCGAACTACGCCTACGCGGTCAAGGTCCCGCCCGCCGAGCGCGACATCAAGCGCCCGGCGTGGCTCAACGATCCGATCTACTATCACAACCGCGGCGACAGCACTTTCCGCGGCGAATCCAGCACGATGGGCGATTTTGTGGGGCTGGACGACGTGTTCACAGAGCATCCACGCGTGGTGCGCGGGATGATCGATATCTTCGGGACGTGGATCGACAAGTATCGCGTCGACGGCTTCCGCATCGACACCGCGCAGCACGTCAATCCCGAGTTCTGGCAGAAGTTCGTGCCGGCGATGCTGGCGCGGGCGAAGGCGGACGGAATTCCGCACTTCCACCTCTTCGGCGAAGTCGCGATGGACGACATGGACCCGGCCCACACCGCCGAGAACACACGCTTTGACAAGCTTCCGTCGGTTCTCGATTTCGCCTTCCTGCACGCGGTCCGCGACGTTGTTGCGGGAGACGCGCCGACCGACGACCTCGCGAAGCTGTTCCGAGCCGATCCGCTGTACGAGGGCGGAGCCGCGGCGGCGTTGCAGCTCCCGACCTTCGTTAGCAATCACGATTCCCCAGGGCACATTGCGATGTCGATCCGGCACGCGCGGCCGACTGCCAGCGACGACGAGGTCTTGAGCCGCGTCATGCTGGCGAACGCGATGCTGCTGACGCTGCGCGGGGTGCCGACCATTTATTCAGGCGATGAGCAGGGGTTCATCGGCAAAGGCGGCGACCAGGATGCACGCCAGGACATGTTCCCGAGCCAGGTCGCGAGTTACAACGAGGACAAGCTGCTCGGCACCAGCGCGACGACCGCTGAGGCGAATTTCGACACCAGCCATCCGCTCTACCGCGAGATCGCCGAGCTTGCGCGCATTCGCACCAGTCATCGCGCGCTGACCCGCGGGCTGCAGCTGGTGCGTTATTCGCAGGACAAGCCGGGGCTGTTCGCTGTCTCGCGCTTCGATCCGGTGACCGGCGGCGAGATACTGCTGCTCTTCAACACCTCCACCGCGGCGGTCGATCAGTATGTGCGGGTCGAAACGCGCTCGATGCGTTTCACGACGCTGGCCGGATCTTGCGCCGCGGCCGCGCAAGCGCCGGGCAGCATCCGCGTCAGCCTACCACCGCTCGGCTATGCGGTGTGCGATGCTCGATGAAGAGGTGAGCGCGGGGAGCTCGGTTGCGGCCAAGCAGCCTTGGTGGAAGGGCGCCGCGATCTATCAGATTTACCCGCGCAGCTTCGCCGATTCGAACGGCGACGGCGTCGGGGACCTTCCCGGCGTTACGCAAAAGCTCGACTATGTCGCGGGCCTTGGCGTGGATGCGATCTGGCTCTCGCCCTTTTTCACGTCGCCGATGCGGGATTTCGGCTACGACGTGGCCGATTATTGCGATGTCGACCCGGTGTTCGGAACGCTGGCGGACTTCGACGCGCTCGTCGTCATGGCGCACGAGCGCGGGCTCAAGGTGATCATTGACCAGGTCTACTCGCACAGCTCCGACCAACATCCGTGGTTCAAGGAGAGCCGTTCGGGGCGGACCAACGCGAAGGCCGACTGGTACGTGTGGGCGGATCCCAAACCCGACGGCTCGCCGCCCACCAACTGGCAATCGGTCTTCGGCGGGCCGGCGTGGACCTGGGATGCTCGGCGCGGGCAATATTACCTGCACAATTTCCTGCCGGAACAGCCAGATTTGAACCTGCATAATCGTTCGGTTCAAGACGCAATGCTCGAAGTGGCCCACTTCTGGCTTCGACGCGGTGTCGACGGTTTTCGTATCGATGCGATCAACTTCGCGATGCACGACCCCCAATTGCGCGACAATCCGCCCGCGAGGGGCGACGGGAAGCGCACGCGTCCCTTCGATTTCCAGCAGCATGTCCACAACCAGTCGCACCCCGACATAGTGAAGTTCGTCGAGCGGCTGCGCGCAGTCACCGACAGCTACGCGGGGCGATTCACCTTGGCCGAAGTCGGCGGCGATCACGCCCTCGGCGAAATGCGGGCATTCACGGATGGGGACGGCCGCCTGAACAGCGCCTACGGTTTCGACTTCCTTTACGCTGAGAAGCTGGCGCCCGAGCTCGTCGCGCGAGTCGCTGAAGACTGGCCGGAGGAAGCCGGCTGGCCGACCTGGGCGTTCGAGAACCACGACGCTCCGCGCGCGATTTCACGGTGGTGCGAGGGCGAGCATGGCGGCGTCTGCGTACGCGCCAAGATACTGCTTCTGTGCGCGCTTCGCGGATCGATCATCATCTATCAGGGCGAGGAGCTCGGGCTTCCGCAAGTCGATGTCCCGTTTGACCGGCTGCAGGACCCCGAAGCGATCGCCAATTGGCCGGCAACCCTGAGCCGCGACGGGGCGAGGACTCCGATGCCGTGGAGTTCGGCCGGTGCCCATCTCGGCTTCTCGACGTCAGAGCCCTGGCTGCCCGTCAGCGAGAGCCATCGCGCGCTGGCCGTTGACGTGCAGGAAGACAGCGCGGGCTCGACTCTGCAGTTTGCGCGCGAATGCCTGAAACTGCGAAACGCGCACTCCGCGCTGCAACACGGTTCCATGCGGATCATCGAGGCCGGCGAACAAAGGCTGGTCTTTGAGCGGGCATATGGCGGCGAGCGCCTCCGCTGCACGTTCAATCTTTCGGATCGGTCGACGCCTTTCACGCCGGCGCGCAAGCCGCTCATCTGTGTGGGGCAAATAGGCCCCGATATACTCGGGCCTTATGCAGCCGTGATCGAGCCGGCGGAGTGAATCTGCTGCGAGCGATCGCTGGATTTGCGCTGATGCTCACGGCGGTTCCGCTTGCGGCCGAGGAGAAGTCCCTGGTTCCGCATGTGAGCGCAGGGAAGATCGCCGATCTCGGTATTCTCAAGTCGAAATACGCCGACCCGCGTCGCGTCGTCGTGTGGCTCCCCAACGGGTACCGCGCGCACGGCCCGAAATATGCAGTCCTTTACATGCATGACGGTCAGAATCTCTTCGACAAGGCGACGGCCGGTTACGGCATGGAGTGGCAAGTCGATGAGACTTTCGATCGATTGATCCGCGAGAGAAAGGTCCGCCAGACGATCGTGGTCGGGATCTGGAGCACGCCGAAGCGGCTGCAGGAATATGTGCCGTCAAAGGCCTTCGCATATCTCCCGCCCGAGTACCGTAAAAAAGTCCGGGCGCTCTACGGCGGCGATCCGCTCTCCGACGGTTACCTCAAGTTCATCGTGCGCGAGCTGCGCCCGCTGATCGACCGCCGCTTCAACGTCAAGACCGACCGCGCCAACACCATGATCATGGGCTCCTCGATGGGTTCGCTCATTTCGCTCTACGCCATCGACGAATATCCGCAGATTTTCGGCGGCGCCGGAATGATGTCGACCCACTGGCCGCTGTTCATGACTCCGGACGGCAAGTCGGTCGGCGATGAAGAATATGAGGTCGTCTCGTCCGCCTTCGAGAAGTATCTCGCGCCCGCGCTGCCCGACCCGGCCACGCACAAGCTCTATTTCGACCACGGCAGCGAAACTCTCGACGCGATCTACGCCCGCTATCAGAACCGAGTCGACGCGATCGTCGCCCGCCGCGGCTATCGCAAGGGCGTCAACTGGCTCAGTCTCAGTTTCCCCGGCCAGAAGCATAACGAGATCAGTTGGGCATCTCGCGTGGACGTTCCGCTGCGCTTTCTCCTGCCGCCGATCGAAGCGTCGCGAGCGCATTAGACAAAGCGCGCCAATATGGCTGCAAACAACAGTTCTTCCGCCTTGACAGCTACTCACCCGGATAGGGTAAACGCGATGTTAACAGGTGGTGAGTCGGCATTTTCGCGGGGCTGCTGGGCGACTTTTGCTGCGCAGCAAAACTGTTTCGACGGTCCATTTGGCGTAGTTTGATTGAATGCCGCCGACCTTCTCAGGGGCAATTGAAGGGGCGGGCGCGGCGCAGTTCCTTCGTGCAATCGAAATTGGGCGTTTGCCCAGGAGCCGCCATGACCCCCAAACGGGCGAATTCGGACCATAAGCCGAGTCCTGTATCCCGGTCGCCGGCAACGGCGCGCGGGGCGCGGTTGAACCTGGTCGGCGATCCCACCGCCGAGCGCGGTCCGAGCGAACAATCAGTGTTCAAGCCGGCGTCGGCCGACAGCGCGCCTTTTCCCGCCGCGACGCGGGTTCAGGCAAGCGCGCTCGAAGGAACCATCGGCGCAGCCATCGAGCCCCTGGAAGAGGGATTCTACGGCTCCGGGTCCGGCGCCCTGCTCACCGGTGCGCCGCTGGATCCGGCTCCGCATAGCCAAGCCCCGCGAGCTTTACGATCTCGCACGAATGATCTTGTGGCCGAGCTCCGGGTGATCAGCGGACAGGTGAACCGGATGATGTCGCAAGTCGACCGCGCCATTCACCGCCTCGGCGAGCACGCCGGCGAGCCGCTTCGCAAAGTAGCGGGGCTTGGTACCGCTCAATCGGAATCGGAGCGGGTAAACCAAAAATAGGAGGATCGGTTTCTACAACAGATACAAATATCATTTCATTGACGTGTCCGTGAGATCTGAAATGTTCAACGTCAAAATCAGCGTCGATTTGCGAAAATCTGACACGAGAAGATTCATGAGCGCTGTGTGCGACTATCTTGACTTCAGTGGATTTACTGATCTCGAGTGCACGGAATGCAGAATCAGGGCTACCCAAGGTTGGTTTTTGGGGGGTCAAACCGGTACTTTGTCTGCCATTGCTGCTTTTCATACTGTTGACGTCGCTATCTCTGATAAATCGGCGACGATTTGGTTTGGGACAATTCGCGCGTTTATAGTTGTAATGGCAGCGATTACCGCCACCGGGTTAGCCGGACTATGGTGGTTACAGTTTGAAAGGCGAATTGTCCTCGCGCCACTCTTGGCTGTAATCGTATTTGGCGTACTCATTTTGCAGGCGCTCTTGCGCGCAAAAATCATGTTCTACATAATCGCCCGACGAGCCGCTGACAGTGCTCCAGAAACCATTCCCTAAATGCGAAATTACGGTGACAGTGCACTCAATTCGAAGCCGCGTTAGGGCCTGAGCTGTCGCTCGTTGCCGAAACGCGTGCCAAACAACTTTCCTACAGCACCCCTTTTGTGGCTTATCCTCGCCGATGCGCCAGACGCCGAATCATGCCTGCAACGTCGCCGCTGCCCCGCTCCGCGCTCTCGCGCACGTGCGCGCGCGCGTAGGGGTGCTGCGTTCGCTGCGTTTCGCTCCGTCACTGCGAACATTCGTGAACATTCGGAATGAGGGTGACGCTCTGCCAATGCACTCAATTCGATGCTGCGCCAGTAGCTCAGCCGCCGCCCCGGCTCGCCTCACTCTATGAGATAAGGCGCACTTCGGTGCCTTCGAATGTCGTCCGGCCGCCGGGGCCGCCGCACTTCTTGCTGATGTAGACGCGGCCGGCGAACACGAGGCGCTTGGCGAGCAGCCGCG
>JBDTON010000092.1:0-14242 GCA_039933195.1 Sphingomicrobium sp.
GTGCCCAAGAACTTCACCCAGGACACCGTCGTCTGCGCCGAGATCCTCGGCCACGACGACGTCGAAGTGCACAAATATGCGGTGCAGATTACCGTCGCCGACGTCCGCGACGGCGCCTGCTCCTCGTCGACCCTTCAGGAAGCTGCGAGCTGGGGCAAGGTCTCGACCGCAATGGAGCAGATGGTCTTCGCCGAGGCTACGTCGGTGCTCCCGCTGCTCGCGAGCGACGCCTGGCATCGCGGCGCGTGGCAAAAACGCGATAAGCGCCGCTTCGCGAAGCTGTTCGACTAACTAACGACAGCAGCCAATTGCCAACCGTAACGAACTGACGCACCCTTCGCGTAAATCAACGGGGGGAGAATCTCATGCACGTAAGTCCGCTGATCGGGCCGATGGTCGTGCTCGTCGCCTGGTCGCTCGTGATGTACATCTGGATGTACGTGGCGCGGCTGTCGGCAATGCGGCGCGCCGGAATCAGCCTCAAGGGGCGTCGGGGGACGCGCGGCAGCGCGCTTGAGGGCCTCATTCCCGACGAAGCCAATTGGAAGGCGCACAATTATGCGCACCTGATGGAGCAGCCGACGATCTTCTACGCGATCGTCACCGCGCTGATCCTCATGGGCTTCGACTGGCCGATCAACGTCTATCTCGCCTGGGCCTATGTCGGGCTACGCGTGATCCACAGCCTGATCCAGGCGACCGTCAACGTCGTGGTTTATCGCTTCATCGTCTTCACCTTGAGTTCGCTGTGCCTGATCGGACTCACGACACACGCGGCGATCTTCCTCATCCACCACGGCTGAAGGAGGCGGCGAGCTCGACGTGGGTCGACCAGCGGAACTGACCGACCGGCCTGATCCACTTGAGCGCATAGCCGCCGTCGCCGAGAGTCCGCGCATCGCGGGCGAATGTCGCCGGATTGCAGCTCACATAGGCCACTCGCGCGACTGACGAACTCGCAAGCGCGGCCACCTGCTCCGCCGCTCCCGCCCGGGGCGGGTCGAGGATCACGGCATCAAAACGGCTAAGCTCGTCCGCGGTGAGCGGCTGGCGGTAAAGGTCCCGATGCTCGACGATTGTCGCGGGACCGGCCCGCTTCAGCGCCGCCGCAGCATCGCGCGAAGCCTCGGCGGCATAAACCGCGCCTACGGCGAAAGCGAATGTACCCAGCCCCGCGAATAGGTCCGCCGTTCGCGGCGCGGCGCTAACGGCCTCGCAAACCGCATCGACGAGCGCCGTCTCCCCGTCCTCGGTTGCCTGGAGGAAGCCGCCTGCCGGAAAGCTCACCCGTATTCCGGACAAGGTGACGGTCGCCGGCTCCGGTTCGTAGAAGGTTTCGACCCCAAGCCCCTGGTCGATGCTCAGGCGGGCGAGCGGGTGCGTGCCGGCAAACGCCGTCAGCTGCTCGATTTGCGCTAGCTCCTCGGCCGCAATCCCTTTGAGCAGCACGTCCGCGCCTTGGTCGATCAGCGTGAGCTGAACCTCGGCACTCCGCCGTGGCTGGATCAGGTTTGAAAGCAATTCGCGCAGCGGCTGAACCAGTGCGAACAGCTCGGGCCTGAGGATATGGCACTCGCGCATGTCGACGATAAGGTGCGACTTCTCGGCGTTGAAACCCACAACTGCACCCTGCCCAACCCGCAATGCGCGCAACGCGGCTCGGCGGCGGGTCCTCGGCGCCGACAAATGCGGCGCGCGGATCTCCGTCGTGAGTCCGTGTTGCGCAAGCGCTGTTTCGAGCCGTGAGACGAGATAGCCGCGATAGGCTTCATCGTCGGCATGCTGGAGTTGGCAGCCCCCGCATTCGGGGAAGTGCTGACATGGCGGCACTTGATGGTGCGGCCCGAAGGCGAGCGCGCCGTCATCGAGCAAGGCGTCTCCGGGAACGCCGAACTGAACGTGGCAGCCGCTTCCCGTGACTCCATCCCCCCGCGCGGCAATGCGGACGATGAGTTCGTTCACAGGGCGGCGATGGCGCGCGGAATGGCGGCTACGAGATCGTCAGCGATCATCTGCGGACCGGCAATTTCCGCCGCGCGCCCGTGCAGCCAGACGGCAGCACAAGCGGCTTCGAAGGGCGCCAAGCCCCGCGCGCGCATCGCCGCCGTGATCCCGGCAAGCACGTCGCCGGTGCCCGCGGTCGCGAGCCACTCGGGCGCCGGTGGCGCAAAGCCGAGGCGGCCGTCGGGCGAAGCGACGAGCGTGTCCGGGCCCTTGTACACCACCACCGATTGTGCGCGTCGCGCCGCTTCGAGCGCCCGTTCCGGTTTTCCCCCCTCGATCGCCCCGAACAGCTGCGTGAATTCGCCTTGATGCGGCGTAAGGATTGCGTCGAGGCCGTTGAGGCGGCGAGGATCGCCGAGCAGGGCAAGCGCATCGCCGTCGAGCACCAGGGGCCGCCCCGCCGACAGCGCTTGATCGAGCAGCTCGCTGCCGTCTCTGCCCAGCCCCGGCCCTATGAGGAGCGCTCCGATATGATCATCATCGAGGCGGCCCTTCAGCCCCTGGACCACCGCCGCGGGCACATTTGGCACATAGGAGTCCGCGCCAATGCGCACGTACCCTGCCCCGCCGCGATATGCAGCGGCTGCGCCGAGCGCGATCGCGCCCGCCATCGCGCCGCCAACGCAATGGACCATTCCCCGCGTATATTTATAGCCGCCGGGCTCGAGCGGGGGCAGTTTCGGCGAGCCGATCTCGTGCCACGGAGTCTCGGCCGTAATGCCAATATCGGCCAGTACGACGCGGCCGCATTTGTGCATCGCCGGATGAAGCCGGTGCGCCGGCTTCAAACCCCCGAAGGTCACGGTCAGGTCAAACGCGGGCACGGAGCCGAGCTCGGCGCCTGTGTCGGTCTCAACGCCACTCGGCAGGTCGCACGCGACCTTCACCATCGCGGCGTTACACAGGCGTGATAGCGATTGTGCCGCAGTCACTTCGAGGCCGCGCTTGAGACCTGTTCCGAACAGCGCATCGATAACCAGGGGCTCGGGGCCGGTGTCGTCTCCGAGATCTTCTACTGCACCGGACCATCGCGAGCGCGCCCATTTGGCGGCATCGCTCTTAGGTTCCGCCAGAGCCGCAATCCGTACTTTCACGCCGCGCGTCGCGAGGTGCCGCGCGGCAACGTAACCGTCGCCGCCATTGTTGCCCGGCCCAGTCAGGATTAGCGCCGGGAGGGGGCCGGCGAAGCGGTACGCTGCTTCGGCGAGCGCGGCCCCTGCCCGCTCCATCAACTCTTCGACGGTGGTGCCCGCATCGATGGCCGCGTGCTCGGCAACGCGCATCCGCTCGGCGGTCAGGATCGGGCGCGACATGCGCGCGCCTTAGCGTAGCGCCGTAGCCAGGCGCCACCATTCGCGGGGAACGCGATCGGCGGCGGAATCCCGCGACTCTTCGTCATCGAACAAGGCGAAGCAGGACGCGCCCGAGCCCGACATGCGAATGAACCCGGCTCCCGGCTGGGCCGAGAGCCAGGCGAGCACGGTCTCGATTTGCGGCACCAGGGCGGTCGCTGCGGCCTCGAGGTCGTTGCGTCCCTCTCGCCAGTCACCGAGCGGCCCGCGATCCTCACCATCCCAGCTGGCGAACACTTCCGTTGTCGGGAGCGCCACGCGTGGATTGACGATGAGCACCGGAGTTCCGGAACCCTCGCCAAGGTCGATTGGAGTCAACCGGTCGCCCGCGCCCTCGCCGCGCGCCGGCAAGCTCAGCAGACAGGCTGGCACGTCGCTGCCGAGGCCAGGTGCAACTTCCTCGGCGCGCCTCGGATCAATCGCCCACAGCGACGTCAACAATCGCAGCGCGGCGCCAGCGTCCGCTGACCCGCCGCCGATCCCGGATGCAACCGGCAGCCGCTTGTCGAGTGTCATGGCGGCCCCGCGTCCGGGTCGTGCCGCGTCATTCAGCGCTCGCGCGGCGCGGAGCACGAGATTGTCCTCGTCTTCGCGAAGTTCCGGCGCGAACGGCCCAATCACTGTCAGAGAGACCTCGTCGGCGGGCTCCGCGCTCAGCCGGTCGCCGTCAATGCAGAAAGCGAAAACCGTCTCGATCGCATGCCGCCCATCGGGCAGCTTCCCCCTCACGTGAAGCGCGAGGTTGAGCTTCGCCGGCGCAATTTCCCGAGCGGCGGTCAAGGCGCCGCGTTGGTTGGCGTGAGGCCCGAGTCGAGCTTGGCCTTGATCCGTCCGGCGACATCGTCCTCGGCGGTGAGGAGCCCCGCTTGCCAGGCAAAGCGCGCCTCGAACCGCCGTCCGGACTTGAACAAGGCATCGCCGAGATGCTCCTGGATCTCGGCCTGGTCCGGGTCCTTCTCCGCCGCGCGTTGCAGCGTCCCGATGGCTTCCGCGATCTTGCCGCGCTTGAACTGGGCCCAGCCGAGCGAATCCGTGATCGACGCATCGTCGGGGGCGAGCTCGCTCGCCTTGCGGATCATCGCCTCGGCCGAGTCGATGTCCTCGCCGCGCTCGAGCTGCGCGTAACCCATGAAGTTGAGCAGCACCGGCTGCTGCGGCGCGATTGTGAGCGCGACCTGCAGGGCCTGTTTTGCTTCGGCCCAGCGATCGGACTGCTCAAGCGCATTGGCGTAGAGTAAAAGCAACGGCCAGATGTCGGCCTTTAGCCCCTGAGCATGGCCGAGCGCCACCGCGCGCCCGTAGGCGTTGGCGGCGTCGTTGCTGCGTTTCATCGCCAGCAGCACGTCGCCGAGCCGGGAAAAATCGCCGATTCCCGCGCCTGGCGCTGAAGCGGCCGTCGCGGCAACCGAATAGGCTTCGTCGAAGCGCTTGTTATCGCTGAGGATCTTGGTTTCGACATCGCGGACCTGAGTGGTCAAGGCATCGTCACGCGGAACACCGCGCAACAAGGCCAGGGCCTCGCCGGTCCGTTGCTGCGAAGCCAATAGGAGCGCGAGAAGCGCGACCGCGCTGCTGTTCCGCGGGTCGGCGTAGCGCGCGACCTGCACCAGCGCGATAGGCGGTGCTGATCGCTGCATGCGCGCAAGATCGCCGGAAAATGCCGTCAGCACCTCACTCAAGGCCTCGGACGGCGTATCGATCGCCTGCCCGCTGATCCTTCCCGCAAGCACGCGCTGGCGCGCCACGGCGGCGTCCGATCCCATGCCCTCGATCATCATCAGCGCCCGCGCGCGGTCCCCCGCGGCGAGGAAACCGTCGGCGAAGGCGAGGCGCAGGCGATTCTCGCGCGCTCCCGCTGCTCCGATGGCCCGGCGGGCGAACGACTCGGCCTCGGCCGTCCGCTTGAACTTGAGGAGTATCAGCGCCTGCTCCTCGGACTTAAGCGGCCCAAGCAGGCTATTGGCCGGAAGGGCGTCGACGGTCGCCAGCGCCCGGTCGGAATCGCCGCGCTGGGCGGCGTCCCAAGCGGTCAGAAGCGGCGCGAGGAAACTCAGATCGCCGCTGTCGGCGTGCACCGCGAGCCACGCCTGCGCCCGGTCGAGGCGGTTGTGCTTCAGGGCATCGGCCGCGAGGAGCAGGCGCGCTTCATTTGGCAACTTGGCTGCCGGAATTTTTTGCGAGAGACCGAGCGCGAGGTCCATTCGACCGGAGCCGATTGCCTCGGCAAGCGCCTTGCGCGCGATATCCGGCTGGTCAGGCTGCGAATCTGCCAGCGAAGCAAGCAGTGCGGCGGAGCGCGCGTGGTCGCCGTTCATCGCCGCGGCGCGGGCTTCGAGATAGGTCTTGGCAGGATCGCTCGCGGCAGCCGCTATGCGCGCGGAGGCCGATCCAGGAACCAGCGCCAGTGCGGCAAGCGCGGTGGCGGTCAGCCACTTACATGTTCGGGTAATTGGGGCCTCCGCCGCCTTCGGGTGTGACCCAGTTGATGTTCTGGGTCGGGTCCTTGATGTCGCACGTCTTGCAGTGGACGCAGTTCTGGGCGTTGATCTGAAGCCTCGGTTCACCGTTTGCGCCATCCACGAATTCGTAAACGCCTGCCGGACAATAACGTTGTTCGGGGCCAGCATATACCGGAAGGTTGATGGCCGTGGGTATGTCCGCGTCCTTGAGTGTCAGATGAACCGGCTGATCTTCCTCATGATTGGTGTTGGAGACGAACACCGATGAGAGCCGGTCGAAGGTCAGGACACCGTCGGCCTTCGGATAATCAATGGGTTGCGCTTCGGCCTTCCGACGAAGCTTCGTGTGATCCGCCGTGTGCTTCAAAGTCCACGGCACTCCGATCCGCAGATAGTTCAGCCACATGTCGAGCCCGGCGTACAGCGTGCCCATGGTTCCGCCCCAATGCGCGACCGCGGGTTGGACATTGCGGACCGTCTTCAGTTCCTTGACGATCCAGCTCTTGCGAAGGGCGTCGGGATAAGCGTCCAGCGCGTCGCCTGAGCGGTCGCTGACAATCGCGTCGAACGCAGCCTCCGCGGCGAGCATCGCCGACTTCATCGCGGTATGCGTGCCCTTGATCCTGGGCACGTTGACGAAGCCAGCCGAGCAGCCAATCAGCGCTCCGCCGGGAAAGACCAGCTTCGGAATGGCCTGATAGCCGCCCTCGTTGATGGCCCGCGCGCCATAGGACACGCGGCGGCCACCCTCGATCTCGGCGCGGATTGCCGGATGCGTCTTCCACCGCTGGAATTCCTCGAACGGCGAAAGATACGGATTGGAATAATCGAGCGCGACGACGAAACCCAAAGCGACCTGATTGTTCTCCTGGTGGTACAGAAACCCCCCGCCCCACGCGCCGCTGAGAGGCCAGCCCTGCGTGTGGATGACTCGGCCTGACTTATGTTTCTCGGGAGGAATATCCCATAACTCTTTGACACCAAGTCCGAAAACCTGAGGTCCGCTGTCTTTTCGCAGGCTGAAGATGTCGGTCAGCCGTTTCGTCAGATGCCCCCGCGCGCCCTCCGCGAAGAAGGTGTAGCGGGCGTGGAGCTCGATGCCCGGCTGGTAATCCGGCCGGTGGCTGCCGTCGCGTGCAATGCCCATGCCGCCGGTAGCGACGCCTTTTACCGATCCGTCGTCGTGGAACAGGATTTCGGCCGCCGGGAAACCGGGGAAAATCTCGACTCCGAGCTCCTCTGCCTGCCCCGCCAACCAACGGCAAAGGTTACCCAGGCTCAGCGTGTAGCTGCCCGTGTTGTGCATGAACGGCGGCGTCAGGACGTGCGGGATCCCCCATTTGCCGTTCTTCGTCAGGACCCAATGGTGGTTCTCGGTTACCGGCACCGTGAGCGGTGCTCGGCGCTCCTTCCAGTCGGGAATCAGCTCGTTGAGCGCGATCGGATCGACCACCGCCCCGGAGAGGATGTGCGCTCCGACCTCGCTTCCTTTCTCGAGGATGCAGACGGAAATCTCACGACCGGCTTTATTCGCCAGCTGCTTGAGACGAATGGCCGCGGCCAGGCCCGCCGGCCCGGCGCCGACAATGACCACGTCATATTGCATGGACTCGCGCTGGCTCATCGTCCTCTCGTCGCGGCGGGAACACAATTCGACTCGTCCGCCCTGCCAACTCCTTGACCGCTGCGTCAATGGCAGGCGAGGACAGGCAGATGGGCGGGGAAGTGGAATCGATCGGCATTGCCGAGGCAAAGAGCGCGCTCGCGTGGTGGCTCGAGGCCGGCGTCGATGTCGCTGTCCAGGAGGCGCCGCGCGACTGGCTGAAGCCTGCACCGCCGCGCGACCCAATAGGGGCTGAACCCGCGCGCGTATCGAATGTGGCCGAGCCCGACGCGGAAACGCTCGCCGCGCTTCACTTGTGGCTCGCAAGCAGCGCCCATGTGCCTCTCGCGACCGTGTCCACTCGGCGAATCCTGCCGCATGGGCCCGAAAACGCCGCAATCATGCTGCTGAGCGACGGGCCCACCCTCGAAGATGCCGCGGCGGGTCAGCCAATCGGCGGCGATTCATGGGCGCTTGCGACGCGCATGCTTGCGGCCATCGGGATTCCTGTTGAGCATGCATACAGCGCCTCGCTTTCGTGCTTCCACATGCCCGGCGCGCGGATGAATGACGACGACCGCGGGGCGTGCGCTGAAATTGCCCGGCAACACATCCGACTGGCCAAGCCACAGCGGTTGTTGCTGCTCGGCGACGGCCCCTGCCTCGCCTTGCTCGGTAAGCGGCTGGTCGAGGCGCGCGGGCATATCAATAAGGTGGAAGGCGTGCGCAGCGTCGCGACCTTCCATCCCCGCCACCTCATTAATCGGCCCTTAGACAAGCATCTGGCATGGAAGGATTTGCTGCTTCTGATGGAGGACGATTCTTGAAGGCTGGTGTGATCGCGTTCGGAGCCTTGATGTGGGCTGCGCCGATATCGGCGCAGCAGCAGGATCCGCTCGCGCCATTGCCGACCAGCTCGAGCCCGATCGTACCACCTCCGGCGAGCTCGCCAGCCGCCACGACCCAGAGTCAAACGACGACGCCGACCACTCAGTCCGCGCTACCGCCAGCGCCTGTTGTCGCAATCCCCAGGGACTGGCGCGGAGTGTTCGATGCGATCGATGCAGGATCTTGGGCGCCCGCCAGGGCAGGGATCGCAGCGCTCCCGCCAGGCGTGCTCACGCCAGTCGCAAAGGCCGAGCTCTACACCGCCAAGGGTTCGCCGGTCGTGGATCTCGCGTCCCTGCAAGCGCTGATCGCGCAGGCGCCCGAGCTTCCGCAGGCAGATCAGTTGGCGGCGATGGCGTTCAGACGGGGCGCGACGGATCCAATCCTGATTATTCCGGAAAAACCGACACTGAACCTCGGCTCGGCACCGGTCCGCTTTCGCGCGAAACCGGTGCAGGGCGAGCCTGCGGCCGATCGGCTGCGAGCCGCGCTCGATCCGCTGGTGAAGGCGGACGATGCGACGGGCGCTGAGTCGCAGTTGCTCGTTTACGCGCCGCAACTCTCGGTCGAAGCGCGCGCCGAAGCGGCGACTCGGGTCGCTTTCGTCTATTATGTGCTGGGCCTCGACATGGACGCGCGCCGGGTGGCGGACACCTGGCGCCAGGGCGCGGCCGGGGAATGGGCGTCACAGGCGGCGTGGGTCTCGGGGCTGGCGTCATGGCGTCTCGGCGACTACGAATCCGCATCGCGCGCCTTCAACCAGGTCGCCGCGCTTGCACTGCAGCGCGAGCTTCGCGCCGGCGGCCTCTACTGGGCGGCGCGGTCGGAGCAGGTTTGCCGGCGTCCGCAGTCCGTCACGCCTTTGCTCAAGGCGGCCGCGGCCGATCCGGAAAGCTTCTACGGGCTGGTCGCCCGCGAAACTCTCGGAATCGGCACCAGGCTGCCGGCCGATCCGTTTATCGGCTTCGATCCGCCCGTCGATCAGCTGCCCAACGTCCAGCGCGCGATCGAGCTCGCCAGGATCGGCGAGCCGGCGCGCGCCGAGGAGATGCTCCGCCACCAGGCGAAGATCGGAGTGCCAACCGAGCATCATGCGTTGATTCAGCTGGCCAAGAGGCTCGACCTTCCCGCGGCGCAGCTATGGCTGGCGAATAACGGACAGCCGGGCGCGCGATCGGACGCGAGCGACCGCTATCCCAACCCACACTGGAATCCGCTCAACGGGTGGCGCGTCGATCCAGCGCTCGCCTTCGGCCACATCGTCCAGGAATCGGCGTTCCGGCGAACCGCGGTCAGTCTCGCCGGCGCTGTCGGCCTGATGCAGGTCCTTCCGGTGACGGCCCAGCTGGTCTCCCGCAACCGCGGCGTGCCTTACACGCGCGCTGCGCTGACCGATCCCAAATATAATCTGGAATATGGGCAGAGCTTCATCGAGATGATGCGCCGCAACCCTGGAACCGCGGGCCAGCTGCCGCGCGTGATCGCGTCCTATAATGCGGGTCCGCTGCCGGTCGCCAGATGGGCTTCGATCAATGACAAGGGGGATCCTCTGCTGTGGATCGAGTCCATCCCCTATTGGGAGACGCGCTATTACGTCCCGGCCGTGCTTCGCAACATGTGGGTCTATCAGGGTCTCAATAATGAAGAGACGACCACGCTTCATGCGATCGCCGAGCATCGCTGGCCGACATTCCCGACCAGCATGACCCGCCTGGCGCACTAAAACGAAACTCCCGGACGCGAGGGGAGACGCGCCCGGGAGTTCCCTTGCCCCCTAGGGAGATCAGGCGTTACCGGCCGCGTTCGCCCCGCTGGGCCGGAGGCGGCGGCGGAGGAGGCGGCGGTGCTGGGCACGTGCTCGTCGCCAGGATCACCGATCCGTCAGGACAAGTCTGCGTCGCGGGCGCCACTTCGGGAGGCGGCGGCGGCGGAGCCGGGGCAGCCGCAGGGATCGGCGCCGCTGCCGTGGGCGCGTTGAAATTATAAACCAGGCTCGCGAGCAGGCTGTGGGAAACGTAGCGCCCCTTCGCAGTCGACGTGAAGTTGGTGCCGTCCACCGCGAACGCGTCGTTGAAGGCGAGCTTGCCGGTGCGGAGATACTGATACTTGAGGCCCGCATCCACGTTCGGCGACAAAGCATAGCGAACCCCGGCGATACCGGTGAGGGCCATGGCGCTGTCCTTGTCGCCGGAGAATGACGCCCAGGCGCGGCCCACGCCGCCTCCGGCGTAGCCGCCGAAGCCGCCGCCAAAATCGCCGTCGAGCAAAGCGTTGGCGGTTACGTACTTCACGCCGATGCGGCTCCCGATCCCGAGATCGGACACGGTCGCGGTCGTGTTGGAGGCGGTCGAGACATCCCCGAGAAGGGTCGAGCTGGCGGTGGCGTTCTTGACCGTCGCGCGCTGATACCCGCCCTCGACCTCGAGCCGCAGCAGCCCGAGCTTGTATCCGGCGATGGCATCGACGTTCCAGCCGGTCTTGTAATCGACATTGTAGCCGTTGTTGTACGACGTCGTCGTTGTGGGCGTCGTGCTGGTGTTGTTGAGAATGACGTCGAGGTCGGTGCTTTGCGGCAGGGTCGCCCCGCCCTCCACTCCGACGTAAGGGCCGTTCGCCGCGGCGAAGGCCGGCGCGGAAAGGACCGCGACCGCGGTCGCTGCCAACAGATATTTTCGCATCGTTCTTTTCCCTTTTTGGCTTGTTCGCCCTGTTGGCTACGGCTGTTGGCGCCGCGGGCTTAGCTGCCCGGTGAACGAAGAATTACATTTTGGTGGACGGATTGTGTCCGCCACCCGACAGAGACGCGTGTCCGCAAGACATGATTGCCGGATTCCACGTTCGAGTTCGTTCTTGTTATGTTCCCATGAACAGACTAAACTGTCCTCATGCCGGTCGAATCGAACGACGGGCGCGGAGCGACGCGCAACCCCACCCCGGTCCGCTTCAACCTCCAGGAGCGGGTGGCGGAAGGCGAATGGCTCGACCAGGTCGAGGCGCTGGACGGTGTGCCCAAGCGCCGCACCACGGTCACGATCGAGCATCCCAAGTCGATCCTGACGCGCAACCGCTCACCCGACATCGGCTTCGACCGTTCCATCAACGCCTTCCGCGGCTGCGAGCATGGCTGCATCTATTGCTTCGCACGGCCGACGCACGCCTATCATGACCTCTCGCCGGGCGTAGATTTCGAATCTCGCCTGTTCGTGAAGCCGACGGCCGCGCAGCTGCTGCACGCGGCGCTGTCGCGGCCCGGCTACGAGTGTCGGCCAATCGCGATGGGCACGAACACCGATCCCTATCAGCCGATCGAGGAGCGGTGGCGAATCACCCGTTCGGTCGTCGAACTTCTGCTCGAGACCCGCCATCCCTTCACCATCACCACCAAGTCCGACCGGGTGCTTCGCGATCTCGATCTGCTCAAAGCCGCGGCGGACCTGCGCATCGCCTCCGTCGCGCTTTCCGTGACGTCACTCGACCCGAAGGTCGCACGAACGCTCGAACCGCGAGCGCCGCAGCCAAGGAAGCGCCTGGCGGCGATGAAGGCGCTCAACGACGCCGGCGTCCCCTGCTATGTCGCGATCGCTCCGGTAGTCCCGCAGATCACCGATCACGAGCTCGAACATATCGTCGAGGCCGCGGTTGAGGCCGGAGCGCCTGGCGGCTTCTATTTGCCCGTGCGGCTTCCGCACGAGGTGGCGCCGCTCTTCCGAGCATGGCTGGACGAGCATTATCCGGACCGCGCTTCGAAGGTCATGGCGACCATCCGCTCGCTTCGCGGAGGCCGGGACAACGACCCGGACTTCTTCAGCCGGATGCGCGGAAAAGGCCCCTGGGCCGACCTCCTCAAGACGCGCTTCGAGGTCGCGGCGAAGAAATACGGCCTGCGCCAAGCGAAATTCGCGCTTCGTACCGACCTCTTTCAACCTCCCCAAGGCGATCAGATGCGGTTGCTTTAACCGACGGCCGCGCAAATTTTATCGCCCGCTGGTCGTGACTTCATTCGCCCCCCTGCCCTAGGCACGATGACATGAAACAGCAGCATCTCCTCGCGCTCCTTCTGCTCGCCTCGCCGGCATCCGCATTCGCGCAGCAGTCAGTCGCGACACTTCCACCGCCGGTCATGGTCGATCCAAGGATCGCCGAGCTGCGCGACAATGCGTTGGCTAACGATCATTACGCCTGGGACATCGTCGAGGGGCTGACCACTGAAGTCGGGCAGCGCCTCGCCGCGACCGAGGCCGAGGCGCGCGCCCGCGACTGGGCCGTCAAGCGCCTCAAGGCGATGGGTTTCTCAAACGTCCACGTCGAGCCCTTCGATATGCCGGTGTGGACGCGCGGCGCCGAGAGCGCCGAGATTGTCTCGCCGTTCCCGCAGAAGCTCGCCGTCGCTGCGCTTGGCTACAGCGCCTCGACGGGTCCGGCGGGCGTCACCGGCCAAATCGCGTATTTCGACAGCGTCGATGCGCTGCGCGCGGCGCCGGAGAGCGCCGTCAAAGGCAAGATCGTCTTCATCGACCATCATATGATGCCGGCGCAGGACGGATCGGGCTACGGCCAGTTCGGTGCTCCACGCCGGCAGGGACCGACCATCGCCTCGCTGAAGGGCGCGCTCGCCATTGTCGTCCGCTCGATCGGCACCGACCACCACCGCAACCCGCACACCGGAGTCCAGTATTTCACCGACGGTGCGGCCCCGATCCCGGCGGGCGCGCTGTCCGTGCCCGACTCCGAGCAACTCGTCCGAGTCCTCAAGCGCCGCCAGCCCGTCGTCATGCACCTGACGCTGGTCAGCCAGCGCACCGAAGTCGGCCATTCCGGCAACGTCATCGCCGAAGTCCCCGGGCGCGATCCCAAGGCTCCGATTCTGCTGGTCGGCGGACATCTCGACAGCTGGGATCTTGGCACGGGCGCGATCGACGACGGAACCGGCGTGGCGATTACAGCGGCTGCTGCCAAGCGCATCATGGACTCGGGCCGGCCCTTGCGCACCATTCGCGTGGTCTGGTTCGGAGCGGAAGAGCCTGGAGGGCTCGGCGGAAAGGCCTATGCTCAGGCGCATTCGGCGGATCGCTACGCGATTGCGGGCGAGAGCGATTTCGGCTCCGACCGAATCTGGCGCTTCAGCTCGCAACTGGCGAAAACAGACCCGGCGGCCTACGCGCAGCTGACCGCCGCACTCGCTCCCCTCGGAATCACCAAGAACGACAAAGGCGAAGCCGACGGGACCGACATCGAGCCCACCGTCGCCGCGGGCGCGCCGTGGGTCTCATTGAACCAGGACGGGACCCGCTATTTCGATGTCCACCACACGCCCGACGACACGCTCGACAAGGTCGATCCGGAGCAGCTTCGGCAAAACGTCGCCGCGTGGACGGCGATGCTCGCCCTGCTCTCGGGAGGAATTGAGCCGGAGCCGAAACAGCATTACCGGCGTTGATCGTCGCAATAAGGAGGAAACCCATGCGTATCCTGATCGCCGCTCCCGTCCTGCTCGTCCTCGGCGCGTGCAACGTCACCAAAGACGGCAATGCCGTGACTGTCCAATATGATCAAAACACGGCAGAAAACACGGCGTCCGATGTCGGCAACGCCGCGCAGAACATTGCCGCCGATATCGGCAACGACGTCCAGAGCACCGGGTCGAAAATCCAGAACAAGGTCGGCGACACGGACGTCAACGTCAAAATCGGCAACGACGCGAAGACCGAGAACAAGACCGAAAATAAGAATTGATCCGCCGACCCCCGGCCGTTTGCCACAGAGCCCTTCAGCGAATGGTCGGGGAGACAGGATTCGAACCTGCGACCCTCTGCTCCCAAAGCAGATGCGCTACCAGACTGCGCCACTCCCCGATCCACGAGCCACTTCGGTCGAAACCGGTTGGTGGGCCCGGAAGGATTCGAACCTCCAACCTAGCCGTTATGAGCGGCCGGCTC
>JBDTON010000093.1:0-17532 GCA_039933195.1 Sphingomicrobium sp.
GTCATCCTGCTGGTCGACGCGGCCGAGGGGCCGATGCCGCAGACCAAGTTCGTCACCGGCAAGGCGCTCGCGCTGGGCTTGAGGCCGATCGTCGTGGTCAACAAAATCGACCGCCCGGACGCGCGTCCCGCCGAAGTGCTCGACGAGATTTTCGAATTGTTTTTGAACCTCGACGCTGACGACCAGCAGCTCGACTTCCCGACGCTCTACGCGTCCGGCCGCGCCGGCTACGCGGGCCTCACCGACGACGTCCGCGAGGGCGATTTGACGCCCCTGTTCGAGACCATCGTCAGCCACGTCCCGCGCCCCCGCGTCGACGCCGGTCCGTTCCGAATGCTCGCCACTTTGCTCGACCGCGACCCGTTCCTCGGCCGCATCCTCACCGGCCGGATCGACAGCGGCAAGCTGACCATGAACATGCCGATCAAGGCGATCGACGTGAACGGCAATCCCGTCGAGGAAGGCCGCGCCACCAAGATCTTCGCCTTCCGTGGGCTCGAGCGAGTCCCGGTCGAGAGCGCCGAAGCGGGCGAAATCGTCGCCATCGCCGGCCTCATCAAGGCGACCGTTTCCAACACCTTCGCCGACCCGTCGGTCAGCGCTCCGCTCCCGGCGCGCGAGATCGACCCGCCAACGCTGGCGATGAGCTTCAGCGTCAACGACAGCCCCTATGCCGGGCGCGACGGCGACAAGGTGCAGAGCCGCGTAATCCGTGAGCGGCTCGAGCGTGAGGCCGAGGGCAATGTCGCGATCCGCGTAATCACCGCCGCCGACAACGACAGCTTCGAGGTCGCGGGCCGCGGCGAGCTCCAGCTCGGAGTGCTCATCGAAACTCTGCGCCGCGAAGGCTTCGAGCTGTCGATCAGCCGCCCGCGCGTGCTGTTCCGCGATACCCCCAACGGCCGCGAGGAACCGTACGAAACCGTCGTGATCGACGTTGACGACGAATATTCCGGAACGGTCATCGACAAGATGGCGCTGCGCAAGGCGGAGATGACCGACATGCGTCCGTCGGGCGGCGGCAAGACCCGGCTGACCTTCAGCGCTCCGAGCCGCGGCCTCATCGGCTATCACGGCGAGTTCCTCTCCGACACGCGCGGCACCGGCATCATGAACCGCCTGTTCGAGCGCTATGGCCCCTACAAGGGTCCGATCCAGGGGCGGCAGAACGGAGTCCTCATCTCGATGGAGAAGGGCGCCGCCGTCGCTTATGCGTTGAGCGCGCTGGAGGAACGCGGCGTGCTGTTCATCTCGCCCGGCGACATGCTCTACGAAGGCATGGTGATCGGCGAGAATGCCAAGCCGCAGGACCTCGAGGTCAACCCGCTGAAGTCCAAGCAGCTGACCAACTTCCGCGCTTCCGGCCCCAAGGACGAAGGCATCCGCCTCACTCCGCCGCGTCGCATGAGCCTCGAGCAGGCGATCGCCTATATCCAGGACGACGAGCTGGTCGAGGTCACGCCCAAGGTGGTGCGGATCCGCAAGCGGTTTCTCGATCCGCATGAAAGGAAGCGCTCGGCACGACGGGCTGAGGCCGCCTGATCTCCGTCTCCGTTTGCAAGGGAGGCGCACCAGCGCAGCCGGTGCAGACGGGTCGACTGGATCCGCGGTCCATCTTCCTTTCGCGCTATTCTCAGCGGCTGACTATAGACGCCTCCCATGAGCGCCGAATGTCGGCTTTCGATCCGTTGCCGTCCCAGCAGTGCTGCGAACTGCGCTTCGCGGCTCCTGGACGAAACTTGCAGCATTAAGCTTTGCCGAATCGAACTTCGGGCGTATGGTTAACGACAGGCAATCAAGAGGGGCAAAGTCATGTCGCGTATCCGGCTTCTGCGCGTTCTATCGGCTGCGGCCCTCGTCGCGCTCATTCCGACTCAGCCAGTTAGTGCCACGAGAACCGCCGTGGATGGCGGAGCGATCTTTACGCTAGGGGGTTATTGCAGCCCCAACGCGGTGGGCACAGCAGATTGCAACGGCACTAGTTTGCCGATGGCGATCACGCTTGGCGGGACCACGTACAATTCGTTCTGGGTGAACAGCAACGGCACGGTTTCCCTGGCGTCGATCGAATCGTTCCTGGCCACCCAGAACAGCTCTCCGCCAACTGCACCGACTCTGACCAGCTTGACCGGTTACGGTTCGATCCCGGTCTTCAGCCCATCGTTCGCCGACGGACCTGGTTTTCAGGATTTCGCCAACGGCGATCAATATGACGGCAATTACGTTGCGGACGCAATGCTAACTGCCGCTGGTTTCACGGTGAATTGGTACGCGTGCGGTAGTCCGTTGTTTTGCGGCCCGCGGACGGCGGACTTGCTCTCCACCGCCACATTCAGTCAGACTGATTTCGACAATTTCACTGGATTGTCTTTCACCGTTGCGCAACAATCGCAGCTTCCTCCCGGTACGGGAACGGACGAAGAGAACTTTGAATCGGGACTATCGTTTCTTCTCAGTGACCTTCCTGTCTACACCATGACACTGACCGGTTTGGCCGACGGTTTTCAGGTCGACTACAGCTATAATCCGGACGCGACCGGAGACATCGGTTTGTACGGTTTCAACCTTCCCACCGCGCAATTTGAAAACACCGGTCCGCTCACAGACCGCACCTTTGTTTTCGACTCGGCCGGCGCGCTCATCTCCGACGTGCCGGAGCCTTCGACCTGGGTGAGCATGCTGTTCGGATTCGGCCTCGTCGGTTTCGCGCTGCGGCGGCAGCGTCGGCTGGTCCAAGCGCCGGCGTAGCCGAACCGGCGCCGCTTCAAGGCGATGCGGTATTCGGCATTCATCAGCTATAATCACAAGGATCGCATGTGGGCCGCGTGGCTGCATCGCGAGCTGGAACGGTATCGTTTGCCGCAAGCTTTGGTGGGTCGCCAAAGCCCGTTAGGGCCACTTGAGCGGCGTCTTCCGCCGGTGTTTCAGGATCGCGAGGAACTAGCGGCATCGACCAATCTCGCCAACTCCGTGCGCGAGGCCTTAAGCGAAGCAGCCACCCTGATCGTCATCTGCTCCCGCAATGGCGCTGCATCACAGTGGGTTAACGAGGAAGTCCGGACGTTCGCGGCTCTTGGCCGGGCTGACCGTATCCAATGCCTCCTGGTACCGGAAGCCGACGAAGAGCCGGAAGTGGCCGTTTCACAATCGGAACTCTTTCCCCCTGTTTTGCTGGAACTCGGCGACGAACCGCTCGCGGCGGACGCACGGAAGAGCGGCGACGGTAAGCGGAACGCTTTCCTGAAGCTGCTCGCGGGTCTCATCGGCGTTCAATACGACGAACTCCGGCAGCGCGAGCAGGTCAGGCGGCAGAAACGGTTGCTGGCGCTTGCTGGTGCCGCAAGCCTCGGATTTCTGATAATGACCGCCCTCGCCGCATTCGCCCTGGTTTCACGCGCGCAAGCCGTGCACGAGCGCGATGTCGCGCGTCAAAAGACTGTGACGGCTCAGCGGACGACCGAATTCGTCAAGAGCCTGTTCGAGGTCGCCGACCCGCAGGAAGCGAAGGGCGAGCAGATCACCGTGGTGGATGCGCTGGATCGCGGTGCCCGGCAGCTTGAAGGCGAACTTTCAAACGAGCCGGACGTGAAGGCCGAGTTGGTAACCACGCTCAGCGAGGTTTACATGGGACTCGGCTCATTCCGCCGCGCAGACGACCTAATCCGCCGATCGCTTTCGCTTCCAGTGACCGACCGGGAGACGCGGACACGCCAACTGGCAACGCTCGGCGCCTCTCGCGCATTGCAGGGCGATTACGAACGGGCAGCGTCGATTTTCGATCAGATTATAAAGGGCATTGGGGACCCGCAGAAGCTCAACGACCCGACACTCTATTCTCGGGTGCTTGTAGGGCGCGCCGATTCATTGACCAAACTCGACCGTTACGCCGAAGCGCGATCATTGACCCAAAAAGCGCTGACTTGGGATCGGGCGCATGCCGGCGGGCGATCCGTATTAGTCGCGCGCGATCTGGAGGCCCTCGCGCTGATAGATCAAATGGATGGCAAGTTCGCGGCGTCGAATCGCGCATATCAAACCGCGCTTCAGATGCGCGTAGCGGCTCAAGGGCGACTCCACCCGAAAGTCTCAGAAGATCTCAACCAACTCGGAGCAAACGCATATTTCCAATCCGATCCGGACACGGCCGCGCGCTATTGGCACCAGAATCTTGCGCTGGACGAACGCGTTCTTGGTCCGAACCATCCCGATCTCGCGTTGACGCTCAACAACCTCGCACGCGTGATGATCGAACAGCGCAAGTTCCGCGAGGCGATCCCCTTATTGGCCAGGAGCGAGAAGATCTTCCTTGCTCAGCGTGGGGATACTCATGATGACTTCGCCTTCATTTTCTCCAATCTCGCTCTCGCGCGGCGCGGAGTGGGCGACGATGCAGGGGCGGAAACGCTTTTCAGGCGCGCCTTGGTTGCCGCGCAAGTTCATGATCACCGGCTGATTGCCCCGATTCAGACGGATCTCGCCGACCTCTTGTGCAGCAAGGGCCGATTCGAAGAAGCAATGGCGCTATTGAAACAAGCCGAACCACTCATGCGCAAGAGATACCCCGACCAAGCATGGCGATCCGCGTGGGTCGTCAATACTCGCGGTGCCTGCCTAGTTCGCCAGGGCGACAATAGTGGGCGCGAACTTATAAAGAATAGCGCTCCCGTGCTTCTGGAACGCTGGAAACCGGGAACTCTCTACGGCTTCGAGGTTAAGAGGAGGCTCAGTGCGGCCAGTTAAAGTGCACTTGCCGCAAATGTGCGCCGACCGCTCTCCATGAGCCAAACCCACTATCCCGGCGGATGAGTTGCCGCGGCGCCGCGGCAAATGAGCTCGAACACGCGATCGCCTGAATTGACGACGAGCTGGCGCGGCGGGATGCGGCGGGGGAGAGCGACGCGAAGGAGCGGCGCTGTTCGCGCTAATGCCTGCGGCGCGCCTTGCGGTTGGAGTCGAGGATAGCGCGGAGGAAGCTTGGCTCGTCGCCCGAGGAGACATCGGCGATGCGCCAGCCCGCGGTGGTGCGGACGAGACTGAAGCGCACCCGCCGCGCGGTGGAGTCGGTGAAGTCGACGATCACCTCGGCCAGCGCCTTGGCCGGACCTTGCCGGGTGACGCGCGTGACCTTCGCATGCACCCCGTCGGGGTCCTGGCATTGGCAGATCGGGTCACCGTCGACGTAGCCGACCTCGCCGTGGGCAAGGCGCGAGTCTTCGCGCATCGCCGCGATCAGCCGCGGAGCGAAGTAGCGGTCGAGATGATCGAACGGGTTGAAGTTGGGATCCTTGTAGCTCGCGTAGGTGCGCTCGAGGAATGCGCGAGGGGTTGCGGCTTGCGGCTGAGCCGCCGCGGCGGCGAGGAACAGCAGGATCATCTTGCGCCTCCGAGCCCGAGGATCGTCCGCCACTCATCGTCGCGCACCGGCGAGACCGACAGGCGCGACTGGCGGATGAGCTCCATCCTGGCAAGCTTCGGCTCGGCCTTGACCTGCTTGAGGGGCACCGGTCCGAACGGCCGGACCGGCTCGACCGCGACCGACACCCAGTCGGAGTCCCTGGGATCGGGCTGGCCCTCGCGGGCGATGCGCATGATCCCGACGATCTGCCGCTCGTCGCCGCTGTGGTAGAAGAAGGCTTCGTCGCCGGCCTTCATCGCCTTGAGGTGCAGCCGCGCGGCGGGGTTGCGGACGCCGTCCCATTCGGTCGAGCCATCGCGCGTCAGCTGGTCCCAGCTGTAGCTTCCGGGCTCCGATTTCATCAGCCAATGGGCCATTTCGGGACGCCTCCTCCCGAAGCTCGTTACCGCGCAGACGAAGCGAGTGGAAGCTGCGGTGAAGCGAGCCGAAGAGCTGCGGATAGGCTCAAAAAACTCAATAAAATGAAATGGTTCCTAATTCCGTCCCACGACTCGACCGGTTCACCGATGATCGGTTGGATCGGTAAGAAACATCACCTATCTGGGTTTCAGCGATAGAGAGCGAGCGAGCCAATGGCGCTTTTAGACGCCGGCTCCAGGGCAAGACGGACGAACTTCCCCACTGGGTAACCAAGAGCGCTTTCGAGCGCCCCCAGCGGTCTTGTCGTCCGCCAATTGGGACAAGGGAATCAGTGATTAAGCTATTGGGTAGCCGCGGCGCGTCCGCGGTGCTGGGGATTTTTATGCTGGCGATGGGTTCGAATGCGGCGGCGCAAAGTGCCGGCGCGTTGAACGTACCGGCCGCGGTTCGGGCGCTGGACGCCGACATGTCCGCGACGCGGTCCGTGCTCGCGCAACCGGCGGTTGCCGCGACCACCGCAGTGGCAACGGTCAGCGGAAGCGTCCTCCAGGCGCAGCCGGCCCGCTCGGTGACGGTGTCGTTGAGCCGGTCGATCGCGACCGAAGCCGCTTGGCTGTTTCGCGCCGGCTGGCCGCTTTATGCTCTGGTCGACCGCTACAGCGCCGGCGCTGCGCTCGACGAGCAAGGCAATTGCCTCGCGACCGCGGTTTATTTTGAAGCGCGCGGTGAGTCCGTGGAAGGACAGCTTGCGGTTGCCCGAGTGGTGATGAACCGCGCCGCCTCGGGACGCTACCCGCCGGATTGGTGCAGCGTCGTCAAGCAGCCCGCGCAATTTTCTTTCGTTCGACACGGTCAATTTCCGTGGACCGACACCAGCTCGGCCGCATGGGCCCGGGCTCAGGGCGTTGCGCGGCTGGCGACGGCGAATGTCATCCCCAGCGTTGGCAACGACGTGCTGTGGTACCACGCGAATTACGTCGCCCCGTCCTGGGGCCACCGCCTGAACATGGTCGAGAAGATCGGCGCGCACATCTTCTATCGCGCTTAAGGGCCCCCGGGCTCTATCGGAGGCGCCCCCGAGCAGTGGTTCCGGGGCGCCTTTTTTGGTCTGTTTCCACGCTTTGGCTCGGCCTTTCGTCGCCTCGGCGTTAACTCCGTTCAAGGGGGATACGCATCGGGCGCGTTCGGAGCGACAGCAAGTCACGGATTTCCGGCGGTTTTGTTCCGATGGGAATTTTCGTGAGTATCGGGGAGGCTCGCGAGTGCTCAGGATCCTGGTAGTCGAAGACGATAACCGGCTGGCGGTGACGCTCAAATATCTGATCGAGGACAATCCGCGCTATCGCGTGGTCGCCACGGCGGCCGACGCAGACGGGGCGATTGCCGCAGCCGAAGCGAACGATCCCGATCTTGTCCTGCTCGATCTTCACCTTGCCCGCGGCACCACCGGCTTTCCCGTCGCAGTCCGTCTCAACGAGCTCGGCGTTCCGTGCCTGTTCGTCAGCGGCAAGGCGCCGAGTTTTCCGATGCCGGACCTGGCGTTCGGCTGCCTGATGAAGCCATTCACCGCGGAAGAAGTCCACCGCTCGTTGGCCATGGCTGAAGACCTCCTCCGCGGACGCGAGACGGTGCGCCCGAGACCTCCGCAGAACCTCACGCTCTACGGTCCCACCGAAGCGCCGCCCTCGGCGGAGCCTGGTTACATTCCCTCGAAACGATCGCTGAGGACGCGCCTCGAGCACTGGATTTCGCGGCACCCGCGCCTCGCCAGCTAAGCTGCGTCTCGCGCGTGCGGCGCGCGCGCAGGACGGTTCCTTAATAAATCCTTGGCACACATGCCGTGAATGCCCACCGAATCGTCCCTGTGTGTGCCGTACGGCAGCTGCGCACCCGCGCGTCTGTCCAGCCAATTGTCGCGCACAGCGCTCGTGATGCTTCTCGCCGTAGCGGTCGTTTCCGTCGCGGGCCTCTACTGGTCGACGCGACAAAGCGACGAGGTTTCGGTCGAGCGCCAGGTTCGGGTCACTCGCCATTCGATCAACATGGCGCTCGACGAGCTTGCGCAGCAGCAGGAAACCGTCGCCGTGTGGGACGAAAGCGCGCTCCACATGACGCAGCCCAAGCCCAATCTGCAATGGCTGCATTACAATGTCGGCTTCTGGCTGCACCGGATATTCGCCCACGATGAGGTCTTCCTGCTCGATGGGCGGGACCGGATGGTCCAGGCCGATACCGAGGGCCGGATTGTCTCCGGGTCGCGCTATGAGGCGCTTCGCAGAGACCTGGCGCCGCTGCTTCAGATGGTCCGCTGCAAACGCGCGTGCACAAGCGGTCCGCACGACCGCCAAGAGGGCCGCGCGCTGCCGCCCAAATCGACGGTGCGAACGACCGAGCGCGCGGTCCACGAAACGCACCTGACGATGGTCGGCGGCCGGCCCGCTGCGGTGAGCGCGATGCTGATCAAGCCGTCGACTGAAGGCTACGTACTTCCGCAGCCCGACTGGCCCGTCCTGATCAGCGTGCGTTACCTCGACGGGAGCTTCATGAGAGAGCTCCAGTCGCGTTACCTGATCGACGCGCCGCGCTTCTCGCTTCGGCCCGCGCACCGACCCGACGAAGTGGCGGAGTCGCTCGACATCGAAGGCGGGCTTAGCCTCGGTTACATCATCTGGAAACCGGAGCTCCCCGGAAGCCGAATCTTGAACGCAATGCTGCCCTTTGGGGTGTCGGCCCTCGCTGCGCTGGCGCTGCTGATGCTGCTGCTCACGCGGAGCCTCAAGCAGACGCTGAACGAGCGCGCCGCGTTCGAGGCGCGCGCCGCGCATCTCGCCTACCACGATTCGCTGACCGGCCTTCCCAATCGCGCGCTTCTCAACGAACGGCTGCAGCATTGCCTGGCCGCGCTCCAGCACGGCGGAGCGCTTGCGTTGCTCCTCATCGACTTGGACCGCTTCAAGCAGGTGAACGACACGCTCGGGCATCTCGCCGGAGATCAATTGATCCGCGGCTTCGCGTCGCGGCTGCAGCGGCTCGTCCGTTCCAATGACACCGTCGGTCGCCTCGGCGGCGACGAGTTCGCGGTGATCCTCTGCGACGGCTGGAAGCGGCCGGATGTGGACTCGCTTTGCACCGCGATCATCGAAGAGTTCCGGGTGCCCTTCAAGCTGTTCGATACGCAGGTCTTCGGAGGAGCGAGCATCGGCGCGGTCTATGCCGAAGCGGGAGTGCGAGATTCGACCGAACTGATGCGGCGGGCCGACGTCGCACTCTATCGCGCCAAGGATGAGGGCCGTGGCTGCGCCCGAGTCTACGAGGAAGGCATGGACGAAAGCGACCGCGCGCGGGCGCGACTGGAGGCCGACCTTCGCCTCGCGCTCGACGGCCGCCAGTTCGCGGCTTGGCGCCAACCGCAGGTCGACCGCGAAGGCAAGCTCATTGGCCAGGAGCTGTTGCTGCGATGGATGCATCCGACCCACGGATGCATTGGAGCTCAAGACATCATCCCGCTCGCCGAGGAAACCGGGCTGATCCTGCCGATCGGAGAATGGATGCTGCACGAAGCCGCGCAGGCGGCCAAGGAATCGCCCGAGCTGTTCACGGCCGTAAACCTGTCGCCGGTGCAGCTGGCCGAGCCCGGTTTCGCCGAGGAAGTGATCGCGGTGTTCGAGAATGCCGGCGCCGATCCCCGCCGGATTGAGCTCGAGGTCACCGAGCAGGTGATACTCGACGAGGCCAAAGTCGCGAGCCGCAATCTCGAGCAGCTGCGTGACGCCGGCTTCCGAATCGCACTCGACGATTTCGGCACGGGCTATTCTTCACTGAGCTATTTGCGGCAACTCGCCGTCGACAAGATCAAGATCGACCGAAGCTTCGTCGCCGACCTGCAGCACTCCCGGGATGCCCGGGCAATCGTAGCGGCGATCGTGACCCTCGGGCGCGCGATCGGATTAACGGTATCAGCCGAAGGCGTGGAGACGGCGGGGCAGATGGAAATCCTGCTCGCCGCGGGTTGCGATCAGTTCCAGGGGTTCCTCTTCGGCGCCGCCGAGCCGGTTCTCACCTACGCGCGGCGGCTTGCGGCGGGCTAATCGACGTCAAGCGGCGAAAGCTAAAGCCGCATGATACCCTTGCGCGGCTCGCGGAGGCCCATCGTGTCGGCGGTGAGCGGCGCGCCCGCATCGAGCAAGGCCTGGCGCCGGCGACGGATCTCGACGCCGCGCTGGACGTCCTCGAACGGCAGCAGCGAAGCGATCGCCGGGTGCTCGAGCACACGGCCAACGAAGGCCGCGGTGATCGGCCAGCGGTCCGGATCGGGTTCGAACCCGCCGTAAGCGGCGTTCCGGAACATGCTGGCGACCGCAATGTCGGCAAGCCCGATCTCGTCGAACAGGAAGCCGGAGACGGGGAGCTCACGCTCCAGATAGTCAACTGCTGCCGGAATGTCCTTCTCCAGCGTCCGCGCGACACGCTCCTGGTCGCCGGGCTCGCCCCACACCAATTGGTGTACGACCTTGGGATAGAACAGGCCCCAGATGAACACGTCGCCGAGGCGCGTATCGGCGAACTCCTCGAACCAGCGGGCGCGGGCGCGGTCGCGGGGATCGGAGGGGAGCAGCGGGTGACCCGGATAGGCTTCGTCGAGATAGAGAGCGATCACCGAGGAGTCGCTGACCGAAAAGTCGCCGTGGATCAGCACGGGAATTCGGCGGAGCGGGCTCAACCGTTCGAACTCGTCGTTGCCAAAGAAGGGCGTGATCGGGTCGATCTCATATGCGAGCCCCTTCAGGTTGAGGCACGCGAGAACCTTGCGGACGTACGGACTGACGAAGCTTCCGACGATGGTGAGCGGCTGGGTCATGGAGCCTGAATGCAGCGGTCAAGCCTGAGTCGCAACGCCGCTGGACACGCTGCAATTGTAGCGCTACAGATGTAGCGTAATTCCAAAGGAAACCGCCATGCGCACCATCATGCCGCTGTTTGCACTCGCTCTTGCCGTTTCCGCTCCGGCGCTCGCGACCGAGCTCGTCCCGGTGCCGTCCTTCCGCTCGGTGGAGCTTCGCGGCGGCGGGAATGTCGTCCTGGTCCCGGGCCCGGCCCAGCGGGTGACGATCCTTGAGGGAAGCTCCCGGTTTACGCGCTTGCGAGTCGAACGCGACGGTCAGCTCAAGATCGATGCGTGCAATGACCGCTGTCCGCATCTGTATCACCTGCGCATCGAGATTCGGTCGCCGCGAGTGCCGGATCTCGCCATCTCTGGCGGGGGCGCAATCACCGTCGAGAGCGGGTTCCCGCCGCAATCGCAGCTGTTGGCGGCGGTCGACGGCGGCGGCAAGATCGACGGCCGCGCCGTGGAGGCCACCGCAGTTTCGGCGGCCGTGAATGGCGGTGGAGAGATTTCGGTCCGTCCCCGCGCGACTTTGTCGGCGGCGGTGCATGGCGGCGGCGCGATCCATTATTCGGGCAATCCGCAAGTGACGAGCGCTATCCTCGGCGGCGGCCACGTCGGGCCGAACAACTAAAGCTCCACGACTTCGACCCGCTCGCCGCTGAATTTCAGTCCGACGGTGAGCAGCGCCCGGAACGCGTTGTAGCCGCCGGTGCCCGGGTGGAAGGCGTGGAAGAACAGCTGCGGCTCTCCGGTAAGCCCCGGTGCCACCGAGGCGTGACCCGGCGCGGTCCACTCGCGTGTCGACTTCAGCACCGGCTCGCCCTGCTTTGCGTAAGGGCCGAGCGGATGGTCGGCGACAGCGACACCGATGCCGTAGGAGGGCGTCGCGAAGTCGTTGCCGGCGTAGAACAGCCAATAGCGGCCCTCCTGCCGGGTGATGAATGGGCCTTCGATCAGATGGCCTTCCCAGTCGAGGTCGTTAGCGAGGACGACCGTGTCCTCGCCCAGCAGTGACCGGCCGTCGGCGGCGATCCGCTGCGCTCGAACCGGGGTGCTCATCGCCTCCACGATGGCCGCGGCAAGACCGAATTCCACCAGCGCCGTCTTCACGCGCTGCCAGTTGGCGAGCGCCGCCTCGATGAAGGGATGCATCAGGAAGAAGCGCACCATCGGCCGCTGCAAATTGGCCCACGGCACGACCGCCGCTGCGAACGCTGCACTGCGGCGATCCTCCTCCGCCTCGAAGAGCCGGCCAATCAGCTCCGGATGGCTGCCCAGAAGCATCGCCAGCGGACGCGGCCAGATGCTGTTCGTGTCGTCCTTCCAGAACAGATAGGCGTCACCGCCTTCATCGACGAAGATGTGGGAGTCGATAACCCCGCCGCTCATTTGCGGCTTCGAGGCATCGTAGCCGAGCCCGGTGCTGTCGATCGGCCTGCCGGTGACGAGCGGCTGTCCGTTCTCGATCCACGGACCGGAAGGGCTGGCGCTTCGCGCGAGGCCGATCGCCAGCGCATTGCTCGCCTGGCGAGCGGTGAAGCAGAGCCAATATTCCTCGCCGACTTTAGCCATTTCCGGGGCCCAGAAGTCGGCGACGTTACGGCCTTTGGCTGCCCATCCGGGCTCCTGGCCTTGCGGAAAGGCGAAGCCGCTCGGCTCCCAATGTTCGAGATCATGCGAGTGCAGGAGCGGGAAGGCGTCCGGCGCATCGTTCGAGGTTGCGACCAGCCAATAGCCATCGTCGGTCTTCAGGACCGCCGGGTCGCCGTAGCCGACGAGGATCTGCGGGTGAATGTTCTCGGTGAGCAGCGGCCGCCACTGGATCGCGGGGACCGGCCGCTCGAGCTCATCGCCGAAGATCTCGGGCATGCGCGTCCCGAAGTCGGCCGCGAGCTTGCGATAGAAGTCGGAGAAGTCCTGCTGGGTGCCCGTTGGGACAACATAGGTCCGTTGCGTACCGTCCGACCGGACCTCGATGCGAAAGCCTTCGTCCTCCTCGCAGGCGTCGATCGAAAAGCTGGGCGTTTGCGCTGGAATGGCAGGCGCTTCGGGCATTGGAAGCTAAATACTCGCTCGAGGAGTTGGATGCCCCGTGAGGATTCGAACCTCAATTGACGGAGTCAGAGTCCGTAGTCTTACCATTAGACGACGGGGCACCAGCCGAATTGCGGCGGAGTGCGGCGGGATAGAAATGGCGCTTCTCTCTGTCAACGCCGCGCTCGGCAGCGGCGCGGCCTTGCCCTGACCCCCTCCTTTGTGGTTAAAACCCGTTCAAGTCAGCCGTGTATCCGCACGGTGAAGAACAGAACGGGCGTGTGTCATGGCGCAAGGCGTCGCCAGTACGCCGGCCCCTCAGCAAGGCTATGCTGGAGGGGGCGGGCCGTCGGAACCAAGACCGCAGTGGAAGCGGGACGGTCACCGGCGCACCTATGGCGCGATCGACCTTGGAACCAACAACTGCCGTTTGCTCGTCGCTCGCCCGAGCGAGGGCGGCTTCACCGTCATCGACGCGTTCTCGCGCATCGTCCGCCTTGGCGAAGGTCTGTCGCAATCGGGCCGGCTGTCCGACGAAGCCATGGACCGCGCGGTCGGTGCACTTTCCGTCTGTGCGGAGAAATTGCGGCGACGCAATGTCTCGCTCTCGCGTTCGGTCGCGACCGAAGCTTGCCGCAGGGCCACAAACGGCCGCGAATTCACCGATCGCGTCCGCGACGAAACGGGTATCGCCCTCGATATCATCGAGCCGGCCGAGGAAGCTCGTCTCGCCGTTCTTGGCTGCCACAAGCTGCTCGAACCCGGCGACGGCCCCGCATTGATCTTCGACATCGGTGGCGGGTCCACCGAATTGGTGCTCGTCGATCAGGAGGAAGGCACGCCGCGGATCCGGGCGTGGTGGAGCGCGCCCTGGGGAGTCGTCTCGCTGACGGAAAGCGAAGGCAAGGACGCGCTCGAAGGCCCGGACCGGATCGCCGCCTACAAACGGATGCGCGAACGCGCCCGCCACGCTTTCTCGCGCTTCGCGGCCATGCTTCCCGAAAGCAAGGAAGGGATCCGCTTGCTCGGCACGAGCGGCACCGTCACCACGCTGGCGAGCGTCCACCTTGCGCTTCCGTCCTACGATCGCCGGGCGGTCGACGGGCTCCACGTGCCCATCGAAGCGATGCAGAAGATCAGCGCAATGATCGCGAGCATGGATTATGACGAGCGATCGGGCCTGCCCTGCATCGGTGCGGAACGCGCCGATTTGGTGGTCGCCGGCTGCGCGATCCTCGAAGCGATCATCGAGATCTGGCCGGCCCAGAATCTCGGTATCGCCGACCGCGGAATCCGCGAGGGAATCCTGCGTTCACTGATGGCGCGCGACGGCTGGATCTTGTGAGGCGGCTGAAGACCGCGAAGGGCCGCAAAGTCTCATCCACGCGCTGGCTCGAGCGGCAGCTCAATGATCCGTACGTGCGCCGTGCCAAGGCCGAGAATTACCGCAGCCGCGCGGCGTACAAATTGCTCGAGCTCGATGAGCGTTTCGCGTTGCTGAAGGGCGCCAAGTCGGTAGTCGACCTGGGCATTGCTCCGGGCGGCTGGAGCCAGGTCGTGCGCCGGCGCTCGCCGCAGGCCAAAATCGTCGGGATCGACCTTCTCCCGACCGATCCGATCGCGGGCGTCACCATCCTGGAGATGGACTTCAACGACGAGGCGGCACCGGACAAGCTGAAGGCCGCGCTCGGCGGGCCGGCCGATCTCGTCCTTTCGGACATGGCCGCGAACACCGTCGGGCACCCACGGACAGATCATTTGCGGACGATGGGACTCGTCGAGGCAGGGCTGGAGTTCGCGACAGAGGTCCTGAGGCCCGGCGGCGCCTTTGTCGCCAAGGTGCTGGCCGGTGGAACCGACACGGAGCTCCTCGCCGTGTTGAAACGGCACTTCACGACGGTGAAGCACGCCAAGCCCCCGGCGAGCCGCAAAGGCTCGAGCGAATGGTACGTAGTGGCGCAGGGATTCAAGGGTTCAGTCAGCGGCTGATGTCTGGAATGGGTCGAAAGCAGACATCAGCTAGCCCTTCAGGAATTGGGCGCTGCTTTAATACTTCCCGCCAATCTCGGGCTCAACCTTTCGCGCGGGCCTGGGCGATCGCCTGCTTGAGAGCGTCATAGCCGACGGCGCCGTTCAGCACTTTGTCGCCGACCACGAACAGCGGCGTGCCCGTCGCTCCGAGTTGGCCCGCGAGCGTGAAATTGCGCTTGAGCTCGGCTTCGATCAGCGGGTCGTTCGGTGGAGCGGGCGCCACTCCGGCCGACTGCGCCGCCGTCGCGATCGTTTCCGCAGCAGGCCTGCCGGCCGCCCAGAGGGCGTCGTGGAATTGCGCAAAACGCCCGGCTTTCGACGCTTCGAGCGACACTCGAGCGGCGGCTAAACTGTCCGGCCCGAGGATCGGCAACTCGCGAAAGACGATGCGAAGGCCTTTATCCTCGCCCAGCAGCCGATCGAGATGCGCGTTGCTCGCTTTGCAATAGGGGCACGCGTAGTCGAAGAATTCGACCAGGGTGACCTGCGGCTGGGGGGCGCCCTTCCACGAGCTTGCGAACGGCGTTTCGATCGCGGCGCGGTTGGCGGTCAGAACGGGCGCGTATTGCGCGTCGCGCAGCGCATCCACCGTGTCGGAAAGAATGCGCGGGTCCGAGAGCAGGCCCTGACGGACGATCCGGCTGCTCAGGTAATTGGGCGCCGCGAAGACGAGGAGGGCGGCGGTGACAGCCGAGCCGACGAGGCCTCCCGCGATCGCCGATCCAAGATTCCCCCGCTTGGGCGGCACCGCATTGGTGTCGGTCACTGGGTTCTTCTGTCTTTCTTCTTTTTGCTCAATTCGGCTTTTGACACCATGGCGATATCTTGCGCGCGAAGCCAGTCCGGACTCCCCTGCGGGATTCCCTTCATTGCCATCTCGGCGCTGGCGAGCGCCAATTTGGGGTCGTTCTCGAGATTGCTGCGCTCGGCAGTGGCGAGCGATGCGCGCGCCTGATCACCCTCGCGGTCGTAGATGATGCCAAGCTGATACCAGGCGAAGGGGTCCTGGTTGTCGCGGTTCACGGCGACCTTCAGGATCTGCTTGGCCTCGGTGAAGTTCTTCGAATCCTCGGTCGCAACGAGCGCATGGCCGAGCATTGCGGCGATCATCGGCGCGTCATTCGAGCGCTGCGTCGCTTCGCGAAGGATCGGGATCGCGTCCTTGGGCTTGCCGCCTTCGAGAAGGATTTGTCCCTTCAATTCGAGGAAGAAGGGATCGTGCGCGTTGGTCGCGAGCAGGGCATCCGCCTCGGCCACGGCTTTGTCCGGGTATCCGCCGAGGTGGTAAGCGTAGGCACGGGCATAATGCGCCGGCACGCTCTGGTCGCTCTCGGGATAGCGGAGGACGGCCTGCTTCGGGTCGACGTAACCCAGCAGCTTGGCCTTGACCCGCTGGAAGCGCGCCTCAAGCGATGGGTCGCTCGACTTGCCCCATGCCGGATCGCTCCTCAGCTTCTGCCCCAGCGCCTGGATGCGCTCCGATGAGAGCGGGTGGGTCTGGTCGAAACTGTCCTTCGAATAGATCGCCAGCCGGTATTCTTCGTGCTGCAGCTTGTTGAAGAAATCGAGCATGCCCTTGCCGCTGATGCCAGACTTCGAGAGCAGCCGCGTTCCGGTTGCGTCGGCGGTCGCTTCCTGAACGCGCGTGAAGGCGAGCAGCTCGCCGAGGGCCGCGCGCTGGCCGGCCATCATGATGCCCATTCCGGCATCGCCGGCGCCGGCGGCCACCGCTACGGCGCCGAGCAAGAGCGACAGGATAGTGATTCCGGTCGCCTGCTTTTCACCCTGCCCGCTGCGGATCGCGTCACCGGCGACGACGTGGCCGAGCTCGTGCGCGACGACGCCCTGGACCTGGTTGACGTTGTCCGCGGCCTGGATCAGGCCCGACTGAAGATAGACCGTTTGTCCGGTCGCAACGAAAGCGTTGATCTCGGGATCGTTCAACAACACCACATTGACGCTGTTGGGGTCGAGCCCCGCAGCCACGATCAGCGGCCGCGACATGTCCTTGAACAGCAGCTCCGTCTCGGTGTCGCGAAGGACGGACGGACCGGCGTCGCCCTGATCCTGGGCAAATGCGGGCTGGACTGCGGCCATGCACAGCGCGAGCCCAATCATGAACAGGCGCGCAAAGCGGACAACCGGCGATTTCATCGCTTGCGGCTTACCATTTTTGCGCCTGAACGCGCGATGAAAAGGCGAAGGTCGCCTCTCGCCGGGGTCAGCCGAAGGTCCGCAGCCACCAGCCCCGCCGAGGCTCCCCGGACTCGTCCTCCTCAGCCGTGTCATTGTTCGCGGCGGGGGCGGGCATCGGCTCGGTGGCCGCCGGTGCCGATTCGGCCGCCTTGGAGCGGCGCTTGCGCGCGGGCTTGGCGGCAGGCGCAGCCTGGCCGGCGGTCTCCTCGGGCGGAGCATCGGAAGGCGCGGGCTCGGTTACTTCGACTTCGGCTTCGGGTGCGGCCTTCTTCGAGCGGCGGCGCTTGGGCTTCGGCTCTTCAGCCACCTCGGTTTCAGTGATCGCCGGTTCTTCGTCAAGCCGGCGTTCGACCATCGGCGAGCTGTCCGGTTCGATCTTGGGCTCGGGGGCCTCGAGCGCAGCGCCTCCGCGGCCGCGGCGTCGCCGGCGGCTCTTTCGAGGCTCTGGCTCTTCGGCGTGAGGCTCGGCCGCAACTTCTTCCGTGGCGGCCGCTTGCTCCGGTGCAGGTGCAGCCTCGCCCTCGGCACCCTCGCGCCGGCGGCCACGGCCTCCACGGCGGCGGCGACGCCTTTTCCGGCCCGGGCGCTCGTCCTCGGCGGACGCTTG
>JBDTON010000094.1:0-3978 GCA_039933195.1 Sphingomicrobium sp.
CGCCCTGACCTTCGACCGGTGATCCGCGTAGAAGCGGTCAAGCTTGGGACCCAGCTTCCGGTCCGAGATGATGAGCGCGGAATCGAGGGCCGAGAAATCGCGATAGAGGTTGATCAGCCGCGCCAGCTCGACCTCGCTGAGATTGGGATAGCGGTAGATGAGCTCGGCGGCTTCCTCCACGGCGGGCCGCCGCGGCGGCTGCGTTGTCTGCCAGGGACCGGCTTCGATGCGCGTAGCGTGCGCGTTCATTTCCATTCTCCTTAAATGCGATCTTGGGACGTTGGCGAGATTGCGGGGCTATAACGTCCCCAGGGCGAGAGCCTCGTTCGGAGCGCGCATCGTCACCCCTTTTCGCTTCGAGACTTTCTCGAGGCGCCGGGCGATGGCTCGCGCTCGAGGGAAGAGCTCTCCGTCCAGCTGTTCGAAATCGTCATCCGAGGCGAAGAACATGAATCCGCCGGGAACTCGGACTGCGATCCCGACAACCCGTCGATCGAATTCGACGGCAAAACGCTGCGTAGACACAACTCATCTCCCGACGAGCGCTCGTGCGCGCCGGTCTCACTGACAGGCGCAGTTGCAAGCCGCTCGTCTGCTGAAAATTTAGGAAAAGCGTCCGCTCGAAAGCGAAGCGCGGTTCATGAGGAGAACGCCCCGGGCGCGGCCCGCCTAGCGGGCGGGCGCCAAGGGCCTAGAGTCGTGCGGTGCTGCTCTCTGGATGGAGCTGCGACCGTCCAAACTGAGAATGCCCAGTCATGACTTCGATATGGCTCGCCGCGGCTGCGGATCAAGGAGCATCGGTAAAGACAGTTCGCTCATATTCATGCGCGACATGAGGTGGATCACAACGAACTGGTTGCACAGTCGCCATGACATCTGCGACGTCCTCACGACGTTCTTGCCAGTCAGCCGAGACCGCCTATCAGTCACAGCCGACCGTCGACTCGCGGCCGGATCAACATCGGACCATAGGTGAGCAGGAAAATCAGGAACGCTGCCGCCCAGGCAAGTCCGGCAAGCTCGATCCCGCCCATATAATCAAACAAGCCGAACGGAGCAGCGACGCGAAGCACGGCTCCGAGCGTGACGAGCAGGTACAGGAAAATGGTCGCCCCATTGGCCCTGAGTTCGCGTCCCGTATGGCCGAGCGTCGCGCGCGTCATCACCGCGAGGATCATTGTCGCCATGGCCCCGGCTGTGAGCGCATGGATTGCAGTGGATTCGGGGACGGCCGGGCTGAGGATCGAGACACCAAGCAGCAAGAGCCCGATCGGCACCCAGGCGTAACCGACGTGCAGGATCAGCACCAAAGGATCCGCCGCCGCCCTCGCGCCCTGCCAGCGGCCGAGGCGTATTGCCTGCAGGATCCCGGCCAGGATCAGGATCGCGCCTTCGAACCGGCTGTGTGGTAACGTGGCCCAGGCGATCATCGCCGCGGCCGTGACCGCGATCGTCGCGAAGTCGAACCGGTTCGCCTGGCCCGGAAGCCGGTCCTTGATCGATCTTTTTGCCAGCCAGTTGCGCGTGAAGGACGGCACGATCCTTCCGCCGACGAGCGAGATCATGAGGACCACTATCGTTATGCCCGCGCGATAGCCAATTCCCGTGTCACTCAGGACCCCGGCCGCGCCTGCATAGTCGAGAGCGTTGGCGACGCAGAACAGTAGCACCAGGCCCACAATTGGCAGGTTGCGGTTCCCGGCCGATGCCACTTCGCGAGCGAACAGGCCCGCGAGAAGAATGTAGAATCCGACGTCGAGCACAAATGCGATCGCAATGCCTGAAACGACCGAGAACAGAAGGGCGAGGCGCGCCGCAAGCCAAAACCCGAACAGCGCCGCGAGAGGCGAACCGGCGATTGGCAAGCGCCCCGTCCAGTTAGGAATGGCGGTAAGGAGGAACCCGCAGATTACGGCGCCGACGAAGCCGAACAGCATCTCGTGCCGATGCCAGGCAAGCGCATCCAACGCGGAGGGCAATGTAATCGTGCCGCTCAACGCTAAGAGCCACAGCAGGAGGGCAAGGACCGCCCATGCCGCTCCACCGAAAAAGAAAGGCCGAAACCCGCCTCTCAAGAAAGGAGGGGATGCTGCGAGGCGGGCGCGCCTCAGCGCCAGCATCTGTTCCCCGCGTGTTTGCATCTTAAGGCTCAAATTCTTCCGATCGTGCGACAGGCCACCTCGTCACAAAGGTTGATCTCAGGCGAGCCGAAAGGTTCCGCGAGCAATCCGCGAAGTTCGCGCCGGCAGACTACGAGCGGTTGCGACGGGCGTTCAGCGCAGCTCCCGAATTAGCTCGCTCCTGCGGATGGAATGCCGACCGATCTAAGTTGAGGCCGAGCGCCGCAAGTTCCCAGAGCAGCTTACAGCGACGACAAAAGCAGCGACGGGCCAGGCTAGCGAAGCGGATCACGGATCGTCATGCGGAGCTGGCGTTTCATGTGCCGCAGGCGGCCTGACCAGGTCAGCCGCGACATGCAGGCCATGCCGAACTCGCGCAATCACACTTTGGTCGGCCCTGGTGGAGTAGACCAGATAGGAAGAGTAAGAGAATTCGGGACTTTCGGGCACCAGCTCCAGAAGGCCTTCCTCGACGAAAGGCCGCACTGCTGCCATCCGGAAATAGCCGCTGCCGCCTTGCGCGAGAATGTAATCGAGCGCCAGCGGTCCATAGCTGATCGAAACGACACCGGACCCGATATCCGGATATGCGGCATGATAGCTGGCTGCGAAATCCTCCCCCCAATCAATGTTCACATGATCTTCCGGTCCCAATGGACGATGACCCGGTGCGGTCCTCACAAGCACGAGTCTTTCCTCGAACAGCAATTCGGCAACGACGCCGGGTCGAACCGGAGCTGCGTAAACGATCGCCACGTCCAGGGAGCCTTCCTGGACTTGCTCCATCAATCGTTCGGCTGAATCAATGTAAGCGCTGATCGCGATTTCAGGACACTCGCGCCGCATCCACAGCAGCCAGTCCCGCATCAAGGGATTCCACTGGCTGAGTTCGGCACCGATGGTCACAACCGTCTCGCTTCCCGGCGCGACAGCGGCGGCGCGGCGGGCGCGGTCCCACACCTGAACCAACGATGTGGCGAAACGGAAGAACTGATCGCCTGCCGGGGTCAGCCGAGCGCCGGCCTTGTTGCGGATGAACACCTTGCGATCGAGGTTCTCCTCGAGGACCCGAATTCGCGCACTGACCGCGGTCTGTGTCAGGTTGAGGTTGGCCGCCGCTTTGACGAAGCTTCCGGTCTTCACGACCTCCAGGAATGTTCGCGCGACATTGATGTCCATGCCATCCTCTTGCCGCCCACGCAGACGAAATGAGCGCCGGGCGCAATAACAACAAAAACTCGATTGTTATAGCACAATAATACTCCTTTGCCTTTCGTAAAGGGCGAGCCCATCTTGTCGGTGGGAGTCGACAAACGAGGAATTCCGGGCCGTCGGCTCCGATCGGAGTCGCCGCCATGTCGTTCGTTTCTGCCGCTGACCACGGCGATCCGCGCGCAAAGCGAACCTGGTTGTCCCCGCTCGATCCACTCGCGGCGGACAGCATGCCTGGAAGACGCATGTCGTTCGAGCCGCACTCCCCGGTGGACGAGGAACGGCCGCTCATCGCCGCCGATGCGTGGGAGCAGCTCGATCGCTGGGCGGACGAAGGCGGAGCGATGGGTGCCACGAGAGCGCCGGACGCGTGTAAAATGGACAAAGGAGTTTCAGCAATGCTTGCCATCCTCGAGACTGACGATCTCAAGACCGTGCGTGAGCTTGAACAACTTCGCATTGAAGCGACGCGGCAGAATGACGCGGACTTGCTTGCACCGCTGTTCCATGCGCAGCACATTTACGTCAACAGTGCGGGCGAGGACTTTGACAAGGAGTGCTATCTTCGAAGCATCCGGACCCATGAGCTGACGTACGACCGCGACTTCGACGTGCGTGAAACAGAAGTCCGCGTGCTCGAAGATGT
>JBDTON010000095.1:0-5267 GCA_039933195.1 Sphingomicrobium sp.
GTGAAGAGCAACGACATCGTGCTGTTCATGAAGGGCACCGCGCTGTTCCCGCAGTGCGGCTTCTCGAGCCGAGCGATCGCGATCCTCGACCGCCTCGGCGCCAAGTATGAGACGGTCGACGTGCTGCAGGATCCGGAAATTCGCCAGGGCATCAAGGACTATAGCGACTGGCCGACGGTGCCCCAGCTCTATGTGAAGGGCGAGTTCGTCGGCGGCTCCGACATCATGATGGAGATGTTCGAGAGCGGCGAGCTGCAGCAGCTGCTTGGAGCGGAGGCTTAAAACGCCCGCGCGGGAGGGCAGAAAAGAAGAAGGGACGGTGCAGCTGGACCAGAGAACCGCTGAACCGTCCCTTCGTGGCGTGGAACCAAGTGGACGCTAATAGTGTAGCAATGCGCGTGCCAATTGCAGAAAACGGCTAATTTCGGCCATTTCTGTTCGACAGAGAAAGAGGGACCGCGGCGATTGCGTAAAATATTCCGACACAGTTGCCCGCCGTTCCCGGCTGTTGGCACTTTGCCGCGGCTGCCGGGTTGGACCGCTTTGTGAGCCGTGACGACCCAGACCGTAATCGGAACAGCGGGCCAAAGCTGTTCTGCGACTTGACGCAGAGCTGGTCGGACGTCGGCGGCGGGGTGCGCACCTATTTGCTGCACAAGAGGCGGCATATCCTCGAATCGACTCCGCACAGCCATTTGATGATCATTCCGGGCGCTCGCGACGAAGTGATCGCCGAGGAGCGCGCGACCACCGTCACCATCGCTTCGCCGCACGTGCCGGGAAGCCCGCATTACCGGCTGATGCTGCGCAACGGCGCAGTACGGGCGGCGCTGGAGCGCTTCAGGCCCGACCTGATCGAGTGCCAGGATGCGTACAATCTCCCATGGACGGCGATCGGGCACCGCAAGCGTTGGCCGGAAACCTGCCTCGTCGCCGCCTACATGACCGATTTTCCAACGGTTTATGTCGAGCGGCCGCTGTCGAAGGTCCTCGGCCGAGCGCTCGGCGGAGCGCTCGGACGCTTCTGCTATTCCTACTGCGGAGCGCTCTACCGGCGCTTCGATGCCGTGTTCGCGCTGAGCGGCAATGGCGGCGCGGCAAAGCTCAGAACTCTCGGAATCGACGACGTCCAGATCGTCCCGCTGGGAGTCGAGCTGGGCGATTTCGGTCCGGGCCGGCGCGACCCGCGGCTGCGGCACGAGCTGGGCCTCACCGACGATCAGCCGCTGCTGATCTACGTCGGCCGGCTCGATGGCGAGAAGAAGCCCGACGTGGTGGTCGAGGCGTTCCGCCAGCTTCCCGGTGAGCTAGGCGCGAAGCTGGTGCTCGTCGGCGAGGGCCCGCTCCGCGATCAGATTGAAGCGCTGGGCGACACGAACATCATCATTCCGGGCTACGTGGAAAACCGCGCCGAGCTCGCTCGGTGGCTGGCGAGCGCGGATGTCTATGTCTCGGCCATGGCCGACGAGACCTTCGGCGTGTCGATCATCGAGGCGCAGGCCTCCGGGCTCCCGGTCGTCGGAGTCGCCGCGGGCGCGATGATCGACCGGGTGACCGACGCCGTCGGCCGGCTCGGACGGGTGGGCGACGCGGCGGGCATGGCCCGAAACATCCTCGCAGTGTGGAACTCGGATCGCGCCCAAATGGCGGAGCAGGCGCGTGCGCATGCGTTGCAGTTCGGCTGGGAGCGAAGCATGGCGGCGCTGTTCGGTCGCATCTACCCGGCAGCGTTCGCCCGGCGGGCGGGAATTGCCGTCGATGTGCCAGCGGGCGCAACCGTCGCCGCTTGACGGTTCAACGCTTATTCACTTGATTTTCCGAAGAGAACATCCCGTTCGACAAAGGGGAGTGCCCGAACGATGTTGCTTATTGCGCTTGCGCTGGCCGCTGCACCGGCGGCCGCCGCACCGAAGGACAATTCCCCGCCGCAGCAGATGAAGACGCTGCTGGAGAATTGCGATTCGCACAAGTTCGAGACATTCATCGAAGTGAAGGCGGAAGGCCAACCGCTGCCAAAGCGCTCGCGAGTCAAATTGTGCGGCACCGAAGGACAGAGCGATGCCGACTGGGTACGGACGCTCAAGGACGCGGTGGTGAAGACGGAAGCGAACCTGCAAATGCCGCCCGCCGTCCGCGAGCAGATCGTCACCGCGCTCAATGCCGAGATTGCGCGACTGAAGAACGGCGGGGCGGCCGCGCTTCCGCCGCCGCGGCAGAGCGCCAGAACGTCGGCGCTCGATGGCCTTTCGGCGCTTCCTCCGCTGCCCGAGCCGAAGCCGGCGGTGACGGCGGGGGTACTGCCGACCCCGCGGATGATCGCGCCGAGGTCGTCGTCGCGGGACTATGCGGCGCTTCCGCCGATGCCGACGACGGTGACCGCTCCGACGCGCGTGCTCACCGGCGGCGTCGGGGCATCGCTTCCGGCGCTGCCCAAGCCGCGGATGCAATTCATTTGCTTCACGCCCGGCGAAACAGGCGACATCCCCTGCGCGGGCTTCACGCGCGACACGTTGCTCACCGTTCGCGCGGGCGAGGACCTGCCGGCCGGAACGAGCCTGCGCTTTGTACGCGACGGCGATACCCGCGCTGATGTCGAGCTTGCCCAGCTCCGCAAGGGCAAGACCCAGCGCCTCGCTCTGCCGTCCCAGGTGTGCAGCCACGTCGTCGGCGGAAGCCTCGAGATCCGGGTGGTGCGCAGTGTCCCGGCCGCGGGTCCGTCGGGCCAGGAAGTCGGCAGCGACGGGCCCTACGACCTGCGCTGCTAGCCAAGCGGCCGCGCCTCGTGGCACAGGCCAGAGCGTGGATGCGCCTTACGCAGAAGTTGAGCAGCTCGAGCCGGGGATCGCGCGGGTGCTCGCGCACAATCCTTCCGCTTTCACGTACACCGGCACGCAATCCTATCTGATCGGCGAGAGCGCGGTCGCGGTGATCGACCCCGGGCCGGATCTGCCGGAGCATATCGACGCGCTGGAACAGGCCATCGCCGGCCGCCCCGTCGTCGCCATCATGTGCACCCACACGCACCGCGATCACAGCCCCGCCGCAAAGCCGCTGGCGCAAGCAATCGGAGCTCCGATCGTCGGCTGCGCAGCGCTCGCGCTGGAGACGGTGGGCCCGCGCGCCGACGCGTCGTTCGACGGCGACTATAGGCCGGACCGCGTGCTTGAGGACGGCGAGGCGATCATCATCGACGGCAAACCGATTACGGCGGTTGCGACGCCTGGCCACACATCGAACCATCTCTGCTTCGCCTATGAAGGCGCCTTGATCACCGGCGACCATGTGATGGGCTGGTCGACCACCGTCGTCGTTCCGCCCGACGGCGACATGGCGGCGTACATGCAAAGCCTGGAGAAGCTGCGGCAGCGCGCCGAACGCATCTATTATCCCGCGCACGGGGCGCCGGTGGCAAACCCGCAGCAATATGTGCGCTCGCTGATCGGCCACCGGATGCAGCGCGAGCGGCAGATCCTGCGGCTTGTCGCCGAGCAGCCGCGGCCGATCGCGGACATCGTCGCCAAGGCTTATCCCCGGCTCGATCCGCTGCTCGTGCCCGCGGCCGGCGGCTCGGTGCTGGCGCATTTGGTGGACCTTCAACGGCGTGGTCTCGTTGAACAGGACGGAGAGCTATGGACCGCCGCCTGAACAAGCCGCTCGTTCTCGCGATGGTCGCGGTCGCGCTGATCCTCGGCGTGTTCGTCGGCGTGACGACCGGCATCGCCGACCACCTTTTCGGCGGGCCCAACGCCAAGACCATCGCCAGCGCCAGCCTCGAATCGATGCGCGCGCAGAACCGGCTGATCGCCTTCGTCGCGCGCTACGTGTCGGTGGTCAGCAGCGAACAGCAACGCTTCGGCGGGCTGGTGAGCTCGGAGCGCACGCTCGTGCTGCCCGGCGACGTCCGCTACGAGATCGACTTGGCGAAGCTGGAGCCCGATGACGTGAGCTGGGACGGAGCCAGCCATACGCTCCGCGTGAAGTTGCCGGAGGTTGAGATCGCGGGACCGGACGTCGACCTGACTGCGGTTCGGGAATTCGGAGCGGGCGGAGTGCTTTCCGCGCTGACCAATGCCAACCAGCAGCTCGACCAGGTCAACCGCGCGAAAGCGGTCGCCGATCTGCGCAAGCAGGCGACAGCCGAGGTGCCGATGCGGCTCGCGCGGCAGGCGGCCCGGCAGGCCGTCGAACGCAGCTTTGCAATGCCCTTGCTCGCCGCGGGCTTCAAGGACGTGAAGGTGGTCGCTCGCTTCCCCACGGAAGGCACGGACGAACCTTCTTATCTCGACCTTTCGACCCCATATAATCAGGCGATTGAGGAGGCCGAGCGGAGGCGGGCGGCCGAGGGGCGGAAATGACGTTTCAGACGACCAGTTTGAAAGGGCTCGACCTGCTCGGCGAGATCGAGCGGCTGAAGCGCGAGCGCAACGCCGTCATCCTCGCCCATTATTACCAGAAGCCGGAAATCCAGGACCTCGCGGATTTCGTCGGCGACAGCCTCGATCTCTCGCGCAAAGCTGCTGCGACCGACGCCGAGGTGATCGCCTTCTGCGGCGTCCGCTTCATGGCCGAGACCGCGAAGATCCTTTCACCCGAAAAGACCGTCATCCTGCCCGACATGGACGCTGGCTGCTCGCTCGAGGACAGCTGCCCGCCCGATCAGTTCAAGGCGTTCCGCGAGGCGCACCCCGACCATATTGCGCTGACCTACATCAACTGCTCGGCGGCGGTGAAGGCGCTCAGCGACATCATCGTCACCAGCTCGTCGGCCGACATCATCCTCAAGCAAATCCCGAAGGAGCAGAAGATCATCTTCGGCCCCGACCGGCATTTGGGCGGCTATCTCGCGCGCAAGACCGGGCGCGACATGCTGCTGTGGCCGGGCGTGTGCATCGTCCACCAGGCGTTTTCGGAGACCGAGCTGCTGAAGCTCAAGGCGGAGCATCCCGGCGCTCCGGTCGCGGCGCATCCCGAATGCCCGCCGCACATCATCGAGCACGCTGACCATGTCGGCTCGACCAGGTCGATCCTCGAGTTCGCGTTGAGCTCGCCCGCCGACACCATCCTGGTGGCGACCGAGCCGCACATCATCCACCAGATGGAGAAAGCGGCGCCGGGCAAGACCTTCATCGGAGTTCCCGGCGGCGACGGAGCGTGCAATTGCAACATGTGCCCGTACATGGCCCTCAACACGCTGGAGAAACTCTACGTCGCCCTGCGCGACCTGCAGCCGCGAATCGAGCTGTCGCCCGAGATCATGGACCGGGCGC
>JBDTON010000096.1:0-40302 GCA_039933195.1 Sphingomicrobium sp.
GAGGTCGACGGCGAGAAGCGGCGGATTTCGCTGGGGCTGAAGCAGGCGCAGGAAAATCCGTGGGCCGCGTTCGCGTCCGCTCACCCGGTCGGCTCGGCGGTCGAGGGCGAGGTCAAGAACGCGACCGAGTTCGGCCTCTTCGTCGGCCTCGAAGGCGACGTAGACGGAATGGTCCACATGTCCGACATTGCGTGGGGCGTGTCGGGCGAGGAAGCGCTGGCGCTTCACCGCAAGGGCGAGACGGTCAAGGCGCAGGTGCTCGACGTCGATGTCGAAAAGGAGCGCATCAGCCTCGGAATGAAGCAGCTCGAGGGCGGCGGCGCGGGTGCCGGCGCTGCGTCGGACAAGGGCGCCGGAGCGGGTTCTGCCGGCGGCGCCAAGAAGGGCGACGTTCTGACCGTGATCGTCCGCGCCGTGCAGGATGCGGGCCTCGACGTCCAGGTCGGTGACGACGGCCTGACCGGCTTCGTCAAGCGCACCGATCTCGGTCGCGACCGCGACGAGCAGCGCCCCGAGCGCTTCCAGGTCGGGCAGAAGTTCGACGCGCTGGTCGTTGGGTTCGACCGATCGAAAAAGCCCAACTTCTCCATCAAGGCGATGCAGATCGCCGAAGAGAAGCAGGCGGTCGCGCAATATGGCAGCTCCGATTCCGGAGCCTCGCTCGGCGACATTTTGGGAGCAGCCTTGAAAGAGAAGGCTGCTGCAGCGGAAGCGAAGCCGAAAAAGAAGAAGTGACGGGAAAGGCGGCGTTTCTTGCTGGGACGCCGCCTTCAAATCCTTCTTGCGCGGGACACATTTTCCTGACAGCGTGACACTTAAGGCCCGTAGTTCGGGGGAGTGAGGGCCCGTCCAATTCGAATCGCAGCGGGGTTGCCGATGATCCGTTCTGAACTGGTGCAGATGCTGTGCACCGACTTTCCTGACCTCACGCAGCGCGAGGTCGAAGGCGTGGTGAGCGCCATTTTCGATTCGATCACGGATCAGCTCGCAAGCGGCGGCCGCGTTGAGCTTCGCGGCTTCGGGGCCTTCTCGACCCGTCGGCGCGATGCTCGGGTCGGCCGCAATCCACGGACCGGCGAAGCCGTCTCGGTCAACGCCAAGCGCGTGCCTTACTTCAAGCCGGGGAAGGAAATGCGCGAGCGCTTAAACCTGCAGGAAGTGCACGCAAAATAAGCCCGGCAGCACTACCGTCGCCGGTGACCCAAGCGGACGTGGCGGAACGGTAGACGCTGGGGACTTAAAATCCTCTTCCCGAACAAGGGAGTGCGGGTTCAAATCCCGCCGTCCGCACCAGCCTCGCACATGGAGCGTCGGGCATGGCGGAAGTCGCCCGCGACAAGCCGACCGAGCAATCCAGCGGACTTTCGGAGCACGAAAAGGGGCGGACCGAAGCCCGCCCCAGTTTCGTCACCTGACAGCAATATTGATCAGCCGCGCTCTGGCGCCGGCGGCGGCGGCGGAGGCGGCGGCGGCGGGGCCGGACAAGTGTCCGTCGCCAGGATCACCGAGCCATCGGGGCAGGTTTGCGTCGCCGGAGGAGGAGGAGGCGGCGGCGGTGGCGGAGGAGGCGGCGGCGGTGGTGGTGGCGGCGGAGCCAGGTTATAGATGAGGCTCAGCAGCAGCGAGTGGGAAGCCCAGTGGCCGCTCGCGCTGAAAGGAATGCCACCCGGGATTCCCGCCGCATCGCTGCTGAAGTCCAGCTTTGCCGTACGGAAATAGCGGTACTTCAGGCCGACATCGAACTGGTCGCTGATGGCCATGCGGGCGCCGGCGATCAACTGCCAAGCGAACGCCTTGTCACGATCGTTGAAACCGGTCGTCATCGACGGGATTTCGAGATTGTACTTCACTCGGGCGACTCCGACTCCGCCGCCGACATAGCCGCTGAGGCCGGCATCATTTCCGAAGTCGAGGAGGCCGTTGGCCATCGCCGAGAGTGCGCTCGCGTGGCCGCCGGCATCGGCGCCCGGCACTCCGAAATAGGTCGAGTCGAGGGACACGGAATCGATTCCGGCCCGCTTGTAGGCCGTCTCCGCTTCGATGCGGAACATGCCGAAGTCGTAGCCGCCGATCAGGTCGACATCGACGCCGGTCTTGTACTTGATCGAGACGCCGTCGCCCAGCGATACGAAGGGATCGCGATAATCCAGCTTCAGGCGCTGGACCTTCATCACGCCGCCTTCGATTCCCGCGTACCACGAATGATCGCGGGCAGCGGCTGGCGTTGAGATCGCGGCTACGGCGACTGCCGCCAGCAAATATCTGCGCATAAGAGTCTACCCCTGTTGTGGCCGGTGCCAAACCGGTAACAGACATTGTCTTGAAAATGTTTCCGGCTGTCCACGCGAAGCTGGAAACTTTCGAGGGAGCGTGGCGTAAATACCACAGTTATAAACAGCTGTTGATGGCGCAGCCCAAGTAAGCGGTTCGATTATCTCCGCGTTAATACACAATAGAGCCAATAAGTTACATACTGGAAGAGCGTTCGTCAGCGAAACAGGCCAAACTTCTTCATAGTGACGCGCCGCGCGTAGGCGGGCAGGAATTGAGACGCGCATGGCTTGTTTAGGAACGCTGCCTAGGAGCAAGCGTTAGGTCCGGCGCGGCGGCTCTTGGTCCGTGGACTTGCCCGCGACGGATCGAGGGTGTTAGTAGCATCGCCGCCGACCGCAGAAGTAAAATCAGGGAGCAGTCTTGTGAAGCTTCAGAAAATCCTCCGCAACGCAGTAGCGGGGACCCTCATCGCCTGCGTACCCGTGTCCGCAACGGTTGCCGCCACCCGCCCGAACGCGGCGGTTCCGATGGCGAGCGCTCAGGCTGTGACTGGCCAGTACGACGACGGGGTGGCTGGCGTGCCCTGGATCCCGCTGATTGCCATCGGCATTGCGGCGATCGTGGCGATCGTGATCATCGCCGGCCATAACGGTAAAGGCAGCGGAGCCTTGAGCCGAGGCTGACCTTAACAGGTCCTCGAGTTCCGAAACGCTCTTTCCTGGGTTGCACCTGGGAAGGGGCGTCTTCTTTATCCGTCGCCGCTCAACGACCACAGGTTGCGCCGGCCTTTCATGGGTTGTGCTTCGACACCGGCACGGTAGGTGCGCATAGGGGAAGGGCCGCCCTGATTTACCGATGAGAGTTCAGCAGGGATTCAGTTCGACCGAACAGCCGCTGGGCTGGCTTGCACTCGCAACCGCGGCGGTCCTCGGCGGTTCGATCCTGTTCGGCGGCGGCGGGGCGGAAGGATCGTTCAACAACGGCATCATACTGACCGCCTCGGCGGTTCTTCTCTTCGGCCTGATTGCGGCACATTGGAGCGGTGTTCGGCCATTGCCTGCTTCGACGCTTGTACCAGTGCTCCTCATCTTTGGATTTCTGCTGGTCGGCACAGTGCAACTGGTGCCGCTGCCGCCCCAGCTGTGGCGCGTCCAGCCAGGCCGCGAACTTGCGGTGTCCGCGCTGCAGCTGGTCCATGCGGGCGATGCGTGGAGGCCGCTTTCGCTCGATCCGGAAGCAACGCGACGGTCGATGATGGCACTGTTGTTGCCCGCCGCAATGATGTTCGCGGTCATCGGCTCGACACGCCGGGAGACCGTGCTCCTGCTTCATATGATCATCGGCTGCGCGGTGTTCAGTTCGGTCATCGGAGCATTGCAGGTCGCGCTCAGATATCCGCCGTGGCTGACATATTATGAAGGCGGGAATTTCGGCGCCGCGGCCGGAGTTTTTGCAAATGTGAATCACCAGGCCGCCCTTCTGCTGGTGGCAATCTTGTGCGTCGGAATCACCATCCGGTTGGACAGGCCTGCGGCCGGCCTACGCTCGCCCGCAGGCAGCACGAGATTCAATGCAGCGTGGCTGCTCCTTCCTTTCTTTGTAGTCATTCTCTTTGCCACGGGGTCCAGGGCCGGCTTGCTCTTGGTCGCCTTCGCCGTGCCTGCGAGCGTCATCATCGGGCTCGGCCGCACCTCGGTACGCCTGTTGATCGGCGTGTTGCTCGCCGTTGCCGTTGTCACCTTCGTCCTGGCCGAGGTCTCGCCGGCGGGGAACAACCTGCCGGTCGGCCAGAGCTTCCTGTTCAGCAACGACCGGCGCTACGCCATTCTTCCCGATGTGCTGTTCACGCTGAAGCAGTTCTGGCCGCTTGGGAGCGGCTTCGGGACGTTCGCGCAGGTTTTTGGAATCAATGAGAACCTCGACATTGCCGGCGCGGAATTCGTCAACCACGCCCACAACGACGTGCTCGAATTGTTGATCGAGACGGGGGTCGCCGGGCTGGTCTGGCTCGTCGTCGCGGTCGCGGCAATCGTTGTCCGGGTGACGCTGGTTCAACGGGGGGACCGGGTCGGGGGGACCAGCCAGGCGGCCCTGGCCTGGAGCGGTTTCTTCATCCTCGCCCTCCTGGGCCTCCACAGCCTCGCAGATTACCCGTTGCGTACGCAGGCGATTGCAGCGCTCGCCGGAGTCGCGGCGGGATTGGTCTTCAGGCCCGCAACGCCAAAGATCCCGAAAAATCCGGCGCCCGTCCGCTCCTTCGCAGCATTCGCGATCGCGATCGTTGCTGCTGGAGTCGTGGGAACGGAGGTCGTCCGCATGTACGCCGCGCAAGCTGAAGTTCGGGCGGGCCACGGCGCTGCCGCCGTGAGGCTAGACCCGTCAAACGGATCCGGCCTCGCGCGTGCCGCCGAGGAACAGTTCGTGGCTCACCACCTCGCGACGGCAGAGGGCCTCGCAATCAACGCAATTCGCCATTCGCCTTTGTCTGTTCGGGCCGTGCGTGTCCTCGCCTTGGTGGAGGACGTCGAGCACCGTCGCGCAATGGACGCCTGGCGGCTCGCAAGCGCCATGGGCTGGCGCGATCCACCGACGCAGTTCTGGGCGATGCGGCAAGCGCTGGTGAATCATGAATATGCAACGGCCGCAATTCGCGCCGACGCGCTGTTGCGAACCTCTCGTGACGTCGGCGCCGCTCGGATCAGCACCATTCGGATGTTCGCGACCTACGCTCCGTTCCGAACCGAGCTCGTCCGCCGCCTCCTGCTCGAGCCGCGATGGGCCGCGGCGTACTTCACGATCCGCGCGAACGCGCCCGACCGAGAGGTGGAGGGCGCTTACCTGACTCTCTCAGACCTCTCCCGGGCCGGCGCTCAGATCACTGCTCAAGAGGCGCGCTCTACGATCCAGGCATTGATCGACCGCAGGGCTTACGCGAGTGCCGTTTTACTTGACCGCCTCGTTTCCAGGAGCGGTTCGGGCAATCCAGCCGCAAGACTCAACTTCGATCAACCCGCTGATCATTATGTCTTTGATGTCACTCCGTTTGACTGGAATATCATCGATGCCCCTGGCACGGTTACCTCGGTGGAACAATCCGGCAGTCGACGGGTATTGGTGCTCGGGACAGATGGGCGACACCAATACCAACCGGTTCGCAAATACATTGCGTTGGCGCCGGGCGCGTACGGGCTCGGCTATTCCATGCAGGGTGTCCCAGAATCTGCCGCAGCCGTGCGTCTTGCAGTTTACTGTGCGGGCTCAACCGTCCCGCTCGCGAGCAGTCCCTCCGATTCGGTGCAAAGCTCGGATTTTGTTCGGCGGAACCTTCGCTTTACCGTCACGCTATCTTGCCCGCTCGTGCTCCTTGCGTTCGAAGCCAACCCGTCGGAACGCCCGGTGGAAGCTCAGTTCGCGGATCTGTCGCTCGGTCGGGTTGACGCAGACATGCCGATTGACCCTGGGGGGATCCATGATGATGACACAAATTAGCTCGCGTCCATGAGCCGGAGGGAATGATGCTTGTGAGATTCGGTGCGTGCGTCGGGGCGATTCTAGTGTTCGCCGGGTGTGGAGCCGGCACGCAACTTGATTCATCCTCTACTGCCGTTCACGTGGCCACGGCGCTGCCGCCGCCGGACTCGACCGTCGTTCCGATCGAGACTGCGCCTTATCATATCGTTCCTGGCGACGAGCTGGTCGTCTCAGTGTTCGGTGCTTCCGACCTCGATCGTGACGGCTTGGTCGACGGAGCAGGGAACTTCTCGATGCCGCTCGCAGGAACGATCCATGTTGCCGGACAGACCCCGCAGGAGGTCTCGGCGATGATCGAGGACAAGCTTCGGGGCAATTATCTCAAGCACCCGCGGGTCGCGCTCAACGTCAAGCAATCCGCTAACCAGCAGACCATCACCGTTGACGGCGAAGTCCAGCAGCCCGGCATTTATCCGGTCGTTGGCCGCATGACGCTTCAGCAAGCGATCGCCACGGCTCACGGGGCATCGCAGCAAGCCAATATCCGCAAAGTGATCGTGTTCCGGACCGTCAGCAACCAAAAGCTCGCCGCGATGTTCGATCTGAAGTCAATACGATCCGGACAGGTGGCGGATCCACAGATCTACGGCAACGACATAGTCGTCGTTGGAGAAAGCGCCATTCAGAAGTTCCTCAAGAACGCCTATCTGCCCTTCACCGCTCTCGGCCGCTTCATTCCAGTGCTTTAGAGGATATCGTGTCACAGCTACCAGCCACTCGCCAAGAGCACCGCTTTATCGTGCCCGTCGGCCCCGACGAGGGCGTCATCTATCCCGACGGCGCGTGGACGGATGCAACGAACGAATCCAAGATCCGCAAATATTGGCGGATCCTTTACAAGAACCGCTGGGTCGTCGCCGCGGCGGTTGGCTTCTGCCTGGCGCTCGCGCTCATCGTCAGCATGCTTACGCAGCGTGAATATTCGGCTGCTGTGCGAATCCAGGTGGCGCGTGAGGCGCCCAAGGTCGTCGACATGGAACAGGTCGGCGACGAGCAGTCGGGTACGACCAGTATCGAGTTCTACCAGACGCAATACGCCTTGCTGAAGAGCAGGTCGATTTCCGAATCCGTGGTGCGCGACCTTGGCCTCGAGAACGACTATTTGTACCTCGCCGATTACCAGAAATCGAAGACCGACGAAGTCGCGGCGATGGCCGTCAGCCAGCGCATGGAGCTGGCGACGACGATGGTGAGCAAGAACACTGTGATCACTCCGGTTCGCGGATCGAGTATCATCGACGTTCAATTTTCTGCGCCGAATCCCGCTTTGGCGGCCAGGGCCGCCAACTCGATTGCGGAGAACTTCATCGAGTCCAACCTCTCGCGCCGGTTCGAGGCGGCGGCTTATGCCCGCGAGTTTCTGCAGAACCGGCTCAACCAGATCCGCTCGAAGCTCGAGGATTCGGAACGCAAGGCGGTGGCCTACGCGCAGCAGCAAGGACTGATCAGAATCCGCAGCGGCAGCGAGGACAATCCGACCGACCAATCACTGATCGCCAATCAGCTGTCGGAGCTCAGCACGCAATTGACTGCCGCCCGAGCCGCTCGGTCGGCGGCCGAGGCGCAGTATCGTGCCGGAAGCAGCGGAAGCATCGCCGCGCAGTCGCTGACCAGCACGACGGTGAATGCGCTGCACAGCCAGCGGGCCGAGTTGCTTGGCCAGCTGAGCAAGCTGCAAAGCGATTTCGGTCCTCAATATCCCCCCGTCGTCGCGCTTCGGTCGCAAATCGCCGAAATCGACAAGCAAATCGGTCAGGAGCAGTCGCGGGTGAGCTCGTCGGTGACCCAAGACCTCGGCGGCAGGTTCCGCCAGGCGCTCGCCAACGAACGCGATCTGCAAGGCAACGTCGATGCATTGAAAGCTCAGCTGCTCGGTGAGCAGAGCCGATCGATCCAGTTCAACATCCTGCAGCGGGATGTCGACACCAACCGCGCCCTTTACGAAGCGCTGCTCCAGCGATTCAAGGAAATCGGAATCGCGGGCGGCATCGGGACCAATAACGTGTCGATCGTCGATCGCGCGCTCCCGCCGCACAGCCCATCGTCACCCAACATACCGCTCAATCTTACGCTCGGCCTTCTGCTTGGGCTGGTCATTGGCGGCGCGGCCGCACTGATCCTTGAGCAGCTTGCGGAATCGGTCATTCTTCCGGCGGAGTTCCAGAGCAAGCTCAGGATTCCATTGCTCGGCTCCACGCCGGCTTCGCGCTCATCCCTCACCACGACCAAACTTCTCCCATCGAAGCTTCTCCCGTCGCAGCTTCTCCCCTCGAGGTCGCCGAAAACAGCCGACGTGGCCAAAGATCTGGCCAACCGGCAATCCGAACTCTCCGAGGCCTATTTCTCAGTCCTGACCGCCGTTCAATTCTCCACCGCGAACGGAGCTCCGCGGACGATCGCGATCACCAGCTCCCAGGCGCAGGAGGGCAAGTCGACGAGTGCGCTGGCGCTCGCCAGAGGGCTCGCGAGCCTCGGCACCCGAGTCCTGCTGGTCGACTCGGATCTGCGCAATCCCTCGCTTCACCGCTCCTTCGGGACCGATCACGGCAAAGGCCTTAGCGACGTGCTCACCGGTCACGCCTCGCTCGGCGAAGTTGTTCGCGACACCGGCGTTCGTGGGCTCAGTATCGTCACCTCAGGCAAAATCCCGCCGAATCCAGCCGAGCTGCTTGCCGGTGAGGGGCTCAGCCGATTCATGAAGGCAGCCTCGGAGGCGTTCGATCACGTGCTGTTCGATAGCCCGCCGGTGCTTGGCCTGGCCGACGCACCGCTGATCGCACGTGCCTGCGAGGGAACGGTGTTCGTCATCGAAGCGGGGCGCACCCGTTCGAGCCAGGCCCGCCACGCGCTCGATCGGCTGATGAGCGTCCGCGCGCACATTCTCGGCGCGGTGCTCACCAAGCTTGACAGCAAGAGCTCGGGCTATGGCTATGGCTATGGTTACAACTACCGCTACGGGACGGCCTGATGCCGGTGAGCGAGTTTCGCGTATCAGCCTCGAACGCGGTCGGGACTTAAGGATGGGTGGGAACGCGATTCAATCGCGGGTCCTGCGCTTGGTCGCCCTGCCGCGGGCGGCGCGGAAAACGCTGGTGCTGGCACTCGATTGCGCGGTCTGCCTGGCGGTTGTGCCGATCGCCTTCTGGCTGCGCCTCGGTGAATGGGAACTGCGCACGCCGCGAGTGATCATTTTCGCCGGCATTGCACTCGCGACGTGGATCGTGGTCTCGCTGACAATGCGGACCTACCGCTCCGTAACGCGCTTTGCCGGACAGCATACTTTGTTCGCGCTCATGCGGTCATGCATGCTCATGTCGGCGATGCTTGGAATCGTTCTTCTGACGCTGCGCATCGACAGCATGCCGCGAACGCTGACCGTCATTCATCCGCTGGTCTTTTTCCTGGGCTTGGCGGGAGAGCGATTGTTGCTTTCGCAGCTCATCGTCGATGCGCTGCAGGGGCTCCGGCGCATCCCGATGCGCAAACAGGTGCTAATCTATGGCGCCGGAGTCTCCGGTCGGCTGTTGGCGGCATCGATCCGTCAGGAGCCGACGCTTTATGTTGTCGGCTTCATCGACCGAAATGAAAGCCTTCGCGACGACATCCTCGAAGGGAAGAGGATCTGGCACACCAGCGATCTCGAGAGCGTCCTCAACTTCGAGAGCATCGACGAAGTCCTCATTGCTTTGCCCACCGCGAGGCGATCGGTGCGCAGAGCCATCGTCGAGCGAATTCACCAATATAAAAGCCACGTTCGAGTCCGGATCCTCCCCACCTTGTCGCAGATCGCGTCCGGCCGAGTCTCGATGAGCGACCTTCGCGAAGTCCAGGTGGAGGAGTTGCTCGGCCGCGACGAGGTCACGCCCGACCCGGTCCTGATGCAGCGCAACATCACGGGCCGGCGCGTGCTCGTCACCGGGGCCGGCGGATCAATCGGAAGCGAGCTTTGTCGCCAGATCATCCGTCAGCGCCCGACCGTGATCGTGCTCGCCGAGCAGTCGGAACATGCGCTGTACACGATCGACATCGAACTTCGGGAGATCGCCAAACGGGAAGAACTTCCGGTCGAAATCACCCCCGAATTAGTGAACGTCGCAGACGAACGCCAATGCGAGCGGATGCTGCGCCGCCATGCCGTCGACACGGTCTTTCACGCCGCCGCGTACAAACATGTGCCGATGGTGGAGAGCAATCCGATCGCCGGTATTCGCAACAATGTTCTGAGCACGCTCAGCACAGCGCTCGCCAGCGAACGTTGCGGCGTGGACAAATTCATCCTCGTCAGCACCGACAAGGCGGTTCGGCCAACCAATGTGATGGGCGCTTCCAAGCGCCTTTGCGAGCTGGTCGTCCAGGCCCGCGCCTCGGCGCAACAGGATACGAGCTATTGCAGCGTTCGCTTTGGCAACGTGCTCGGCTCGAGCGGCTCCGTCATACCCCGGTTCCGCCAGCAAATCGCCGCCGGCGGTCCGGTGACGATTACTCATAGCGAGGCCACCCGTTATTTCATGACCATTCCGGAAGCCGCGCAGCTGGTCATCCAGGCAGGCGCTCTCGCCGGCGATGGCGAGGTCCTGCTGCTCGACATGGGCGAACCGGTCCGAATCATCGATCTCGCGCGACTTATGATCGAGCTTTCCGGTCTCACTGTTGCCGATGATGACAACGCGGACGGCGAGATCGCGATCGAGGAAATCGGCCTCCGGCCGGGAGAGAAATTGATCGAGGAACTGCTGATCGGCGGCGACTGCGCAGGCACGGCGCATCCGCGGATCGTCAAAGCCCGCGAAAGCATGACCCCCTGGTCCGTCCTGGACGCGAAGCTGCGCAACCTTGTCGGATTTCTGGACGATGCCGATGCCCAGGCTGCCATTGCGATACTGCGCGAACTCGTTCCGGAATTCCTTTCGCCAGTCGACGAGAGGAGAGCGGCCGGCACAGATGTGCGGGAGCTCCAGTCGCGGGTCGTCCGAGAAGTGCTCGGCCGCCCCTGAGGCCTTTCAGCGATGCCCGGCGGCCGCCGTCAATACGTGAACGGCAACATCTGCGGTCTTGTCGATTTCCGCCTCGGTGAGGGTCGGGTGAACGAGGAACGCGAGGCTCGTTTCGCCGAGCTCCATGGCCCGCGGCAGCCGCTGTGCCGGCCCGAGGCCGGAATTGTCGAACGCCTTCTCGAGGTAAATCTCGGAACATGAGCCATGAAGACACGGCACTCCGGCCGCAATGATCTCCGCCGCGATCCTGCCCCTGTCCCATCCGCGAGCGAGATTCCGCGGACGAACGTAACAATAATAGCGGTAATAAGCGTGGACATCGCCGCGCGTTTTTGACGTGACGAACGGCGCCAGCCGGACCGGTCCGTTCTCCTCCGCGAGAGGCATCAGGGCATCGTGGATGCGCTTTGCATTGGCGTTCCTCGCCGCGGTCCAGTGGGGCATTCTTTGAAGCTGGATCCGACCGATCGCGGCCTGCACCTCGAGCATTCGCCAGTTGGTTCCGAAGCTCTCGTGCAGCCAGCGGAATCCCGGCGCGTGCTCACGCTGGTACACCGCGTCCCAACTCTTGCCATGGTCCTTGTACGACCAGATCGCTTTCCACAGATCTTCGTCGTCGACCGTGATCATTCCACCTTCGCCGCCGGTGGTCATGATCTTGTCCTGGCAGAAGGACCACGCGCCGATGTCGCCGATCGAGCCGACGCTTCGGCCCCTGTAGCGGGCCCCGTGGGCCTGGGCGCAGTCTTCGACCACCTTGATCCCGCGTGCCTCCGCGAGCTCCATGATCGGATCCATGTCCACGGGATAACCGCCGAGGTGCACGACGATGATGGCGCGCGTGCGGCCGGTCAGCACCGGCCGGATCGTTTCAGCCGAGATATTGCCGCTGTCGGGGTCGACGTCGGCGAAGACCGGGATCGCGCCGGCGTTTACGACGCACGAGGCGGACGCGATGAAGCTGCGCGGCGTCACCACGACCTCGTCGCCGGAGCCGATGCCGAGCGCCTTGAGCGCAACGTCGAGCGCGACCGTTCCGTTGATCAGCGCAACCGCGTGGCGAGTGCCGACCCATTCGGCGAACTCGGCCTCGAACTGGCGACCTTCTTCGCCAGTCCAGTAATTCACCCGGTTCGAGCGGAGCACGGACGCGGCGGCCTCCGCCTCCTCGTCGGTGAAGCACGGCCAGGGCGAGAAGGGGGTTCCGAGCATGTCAGCCCTTCACCAGCGGCCGAGCGGGGTTCCCGACGACGGTGACGCCCGCCGGTATGTCCTTGGTGACGACCGCTCCCATGCCGACTACTGCGCCTTGACCGATTACGAGCGGCCGCTCAGGCGTGCCCTGTCGGATTATTGCCCCAGTGCCGATGTAGGCATGATCCTGGACGTGAACATTGCCATTGCAGTGCACCCCCGGCGCAAAGGTGACGAAATCGCCGATGCGGCAATCATGCTCGACATAAGAGTAAACGTTCGCATGAAAGCAGCGGCCGATACAAATGTTGGACGTGAACGTAACGAATGGGGAGATGAGCGCCCCGGGTTCGATCTCCACGTCATCCATTTCGACCGCGTTGGCTGCGCGAACTGTGGCGATTTCGACCCGGGCCTGAGTGCACCGCTCGAATAATTGCTCGCGGATTCGCGAGTTGGCGACGGCGAGGCACGCGGCGCGCTGATCGGCCGGCTCTTCGATGAAACGTTCCCAGGGCCAGACTGCATGACCGTTGACCGACTCCGTCTGCTCGCCGTCGTCGATGAATACGAGCCTCGCATCGACGCCGCGCAGTTGCTCGCGCAGCAACGGCATGATCCCGCGGCCGCATCCACCCGCGCCATAGACGCCGTAGAGCGCCGTCATTGGCGTTTGCTTCCTGTGAATCTCGGCATCGTAGCTTCGCCCTCGGCGCTGATCCCGTGTCTCGTGAAGACATTCCTGATGGTGAGCCAGAGGATTCTTAAATCGAGCGAGAGGTTCAAATGTTTGACGTACCACAGGTCGAGGGCGAATTTCTGATCCCAGCTGATCGCGTTGCGGCCATTGACCTGCGCCCAGCCGGTGAGTCCGGGGCGGACGTTGTGCCGCCGCGCCTGCTCCGCCGTATACAGCGGCAGATATTCCATGAGCAGGGGACGCGGACCCACCAGGCTCATGTCCCCGCGGAGCACGTTATAAAGCTCGGGCAACTCATCGAGGCTCCACCGGCGGAGGAAGTGACCGAAAGGAGTGAGCCGCTCTGCATCGGAGAGCGGCGATCCGTTCCCATCCGCGGCATCGATCATTGTGCGGAACTTCAAAAGCCTGAACGGCTGACCGTGCAGGCCCGGCCGGACCTGCCGAAACAGCACCGGCTTTCCGAGCCTGATCCACACGAGCAGCGCGATCGCGGCCATGAGGGGCGACAGAATGATTGCCGCGATCGCACCAATGAAGAGGTCGAATAGGCGCTTCACTTAAGCTCCATCTCGCGAAGCATTTGTACGTTGATCTTGTCGACGTCGAACTTGCTTTCGGCGATCTCGCGTGAACGCTGGCCCATTCGTGCGATCAGGTCCGGATCGTCGATGAAGCGCTCCATCGCCTCGATCAAAGGCTCAACGGTACGCGGCGGCACGAGAAATCCATTTTCTCCTTCGATCACGGTCTCTCGGCATCCGGGTGCGTCGGTGGTGACGATCGGCCGTCCCATCGCCATGGCTTCGAGCACGCTCCTCGGGGTCCCCTCGCGATAACTCGGAAGCACGAAGACGTGGCACGCTGCCAGATGCCGGCGAACGTCCGAGACTTCCCCGTGCCAGACGACAGTCCCCGCTTCATGCCAGCGCTTCACTTCGTCCGGCGGAATGGCGTCGGGGTTGCTGTCGATTCCACCAACGAGATGAAATTGCACGTCTGGTCGGGTCTTGCGGACCCGCTCGGCCGCCGCAGCATATTCGCGAATGCCTTTGGCCGAGAGGACGCGGGCGATCAGCAGGAACTGTAACGACCCTTGGGGAAACGGCGACGGCAGAAAGGTGCGCAGATCGATTCCGGAACCGTTTACGACGACGACCGGAAGCGCCGGCGGAAGCAAGCCAAGCTCCCGGAACAGTGCGGCATCGTCGCGGTTCTGAAAGAACACCTTAGTCGCCCGCCTGAAGGCGAGTCGATAAAGTCTCATCAGGACCGCTCGCACGACTGCACGCATGGGCCCGCCGCCGACTGTGAAGGCGTAGCCCAATCCGGTGACCAGCGCGTATCTCCGCGGCACGCCCGCCAGCGCCGCTGCGATCGTTCCGAAAATCACCGGCTTCGCGGTGTAGCAAAGGACGGCCTGCGGCTTCTCCAGGCGCATCAACTCCAGCAAGGACGCGACCGATCGAAGGTCGGAAAACGCGTTCAGTCCCATGCGACTGAGCGAGATGTCACGTCCGGTCACGCCGATCCTGGCGAGCTCGTCAACGGAATCCAGGTCTTTGCTCAGGGAGGGCGCGGCGGCAATCACTCGAAATCGGCGTTCATGCAGCATCTGGAGCAATGGGCCTCGAAAATTGACGAGGGTGCGGGCCTGGTTGCCAATGACCAGAACGGTGGCGCGTTGCTTCACCGCACCGCCCGCGGTGCTCTCGAGAGCAGGCGGTTCATGCAAGCTCCATCTCACGCACCATCTGCGCGTTGACTTTGTGGACGTCGAACTTGTTCTCGGCGATTTCCCGGGATCGCAGACCCATGGCGGCAATCAGTTCGGGGTGCAGAATGAAACGTTCCATTGCCTCAACCAAAGGCTCGACAGCGCGGGGCGGCACCAGAAATCCATTTTCTCCATCTGTTACCGTTTCCCGGCATCCGGGCGCATCGGTAGTGATGACCGGCCGGCCCATTGCCATGGCTTCGAGGACGCTGCGGGGTGTGCCTTCACGATAATAGCTCGGCAGGACATAGACGTGACACGCCGCAATGTGCGGTCGAACGTCAGTTACCTCGCCATGCCACATCAAAATGCGGTCTTCCTGCCACTGCCGTAACTCGTCAGCTGATAAATGATCCGGGTTGCTATCCAGCCCGCCCACAAGATGAAATTCAACGTCCGAATAGCTCCCCCGTAGAAGCGCTGCTGCTCGTGCGTACTCGCGGATTCCTTTGGCCGCGATCAGGCGCGCAATAAGCAGAAAGCGGATCGGAGAGTTCGGCACGGGCGTACGAGGAAATTGTTCAAGATCGATCCCGGACCCATTGACGATTACGATTGGGAGGCCCTTGGGCAAGAGCCCGAGCCGACGAAAAAGCTCGGGGTCGTCATGGTTCTGGAAAAACACCTTCGTCGCCCGTCGGAGCGCCAGCCGGTAAAGCAGCTTTTGGATCGACCGGAGGAGAAACGCCCGTTGACCGCCATTGTCGGCGAAGGCGTACCCTAGTCCGGTGATGAGCGCATAACGCCGCGGAACGCGCGCGGTCGCTGCTGCGAGAAGACCGAAAATCACGGGTTTGGCCGTGTAACCGAGAACCACCTCGGGGCGCTCAACCCTCATCAGGTTCGCGAGATTCAACAGCAGCAAGAGGTCGGCAACCGGGTTCAGCCCCGTCCGGCTGAGGGGTATATTCCTGCAATCCACATCGAGCCTTGCGAGTCTCGCGCTTACTGAGCGGTCCTGCAGGAGGCCCGGCGCCGCAGCGATCACCCTGTTTCCCGCTTTTCGAATTGTCTTCAATAACGGCTCGCGGAAGTTCGTCAGGGAGGGCGCATATCCGGCAATGACGAGGATCGAGCCTTCGCGCGGCGTCAAGATCAAACCCCTGCAACATCGGCGAAGTGATCGAATGGAGGCCGCGATCCGCGTGACTTCTTCTCTGAAAGAATCTGCCAGGCTCCCAGGACCAGGAACAATAGCGCAGGCAAACCCATCCACTTCTGTCTCGTGGCGAGACCGAGATTGGCAATGATCTGCGACAGGAGAAGAATGCAAAGCACGCCGTACGTCGCGGCTGTGCCGTATCGGCGGAGTACGCGTACGATTCCGGCGCGGTAGATCACGATTATTCCGAACGCGGTGACCAGCATTAGCAGGACGTTCTCGATCGAAGCTGCGAACTGTTCGGGCGCGGCGGCCTCGTTCGGCAGCGGCCGGTACAGAAACGTGAAGAGGCGCATCGCCGGGTTCATGCCCGTGATGTCGAGGCTGGAGCCACCGCTCATATTCTTGGTCTGGCGATCACTGACATATTCGGCAATCGACCCGAAGCTGCCAGTACCGGCGTAGATCAGCGCGAGTGGCACGGCAAAGCCCACGGCAGTTGAAGCGGCGATCGTCATAATCAGCCTCGCAGTTGCGCGAATGTTCGGCGCCATGAGGATGCCTGCAAGGATAGCAATCAACATCAGTCCGGCGATGTGCGGGCGGACCGGAAGCATGATGAGCACGGCGGCCGCGGCGGCTGTCTTGCGTTCATTCATCCTGACAGTCGACCAAAGGAACAATGCAACGGCGAGAAAAGCAACGGCGTCCTTGCCGATGCCCGAGGTCCAGAAACTTAGAGACGGAATGAAAAGGAATGAAGCAAAAAGAACGGATCCGAAGTCGCGATGGAAGAGGCGGGCTCCAGTTTCCTGTAAAGCCGCGGCGAAGATGGTAAGCGCCAGTCCTCCAATAGCATTGTAGACATAACTCGTCGGCCAATAGGGGAGGCCGAACCCCACAGGGATTGACGTGATCCAGACGATGAAATCCGTACCCAGGGTTGGTTGCACAAAGTCGAATCTTGCCCGCATGTAATATTCCAGCGGGTCGCCGCCGTGGCTGAGCACAAAGGAGGAATAATATGTGCCCAAGGCGGTGTGCCAGACGAACAAGATAGCGGTCAGAAGCGGATGAACTGACACGCGCTTGCCGACGATTACGCATAAGATCCCGCTGGCGAGAAGGACGATCGCGCTCAGAACCAGCTCGTTGAGGCTCTCGAACATCGCTCTCGGCCTAAGCCATGCGCAGGATCGCGTCCAGATAGACGGAAACGGACCGCGTCGCAGCGAAACTCCTGTAGATTTCGGCACAGTTCTCGCTGCCGTCGTGCCCGGCTTGGAGCGCTCGGGCGATTGCATGTTCGTCGAACGTGTGAGTGACGGTTACGCCGGGAAGCTGATCGAGGTCGCCTGCGCAAGGCGTCACGATGATCTTGCGCATGCCGCAGGCCATCATTTCGACGACCACGTTAGGAAAACCCTCGTTCCTGGAGGTTACAAGCCCGTACCGACAGGCCGCCATGACCGGGTAAGGGTTCGATCGAAAGCCGAGGAAGATTACGCGATCGGTAAGTCCCAAATCCTCCGTCTGCTGCCGAAGGTTGGATTCCAGAGACCCGTCTCCAAGGAAGATTAGCTGCGCTGTGGGGTCGTTCGCCAGCGCGATGTGGAACGCACCAAGTGCGGCTTGAGGCCGCTTAAAATCGACCAGACGGCCGCAGAAGAGGACGTTATTGCGTCCTTCGAGGCGTTCGCCCAGCGCCTGTTCGAGCGGTTCCGCCGCTGCTTCTTCGATGGCCTTAAAATTTGTCGGATTCGACAATGTGTGCAGATGCGCTCTCGAGCGGACCGGCAACCACGGCCTCACATGATCGGCCATGTAGTCGGTTTGGGCGATGATCAGATCCTCTTCGCCGTAGGCGCGGTAAAGCCACGGGAACCGCCGTGCCTTGAGCCCGCTGAATCGATCGAACAGCGACATCGACTCGCGAACGATCAGCCGCCCCACGGCCAGAAGGCCGAGCCTGCGCATTAGCGAGAGAAGCGCGTTTGTGTAGATATGACTTGTGAAAACAAGGTCATACCGCCTGAAGAACAACCGAAACGGCAGTACGGGAAATGATAGATACCAGCTCGGGAAGGGGCCATAGAGGATGCGGACATTCGGCGGCAGCAACCGCTTGGAAAAGGAATCAGCCAGCTGCGAGCAGACGATCTTCACCTCCACCTGCCAGCCTCGACGCAACGCAAGCTCCGCGGCCAGAGAGAAGGTGACGCGCTCGGCCCCGCCGGGGTAGTCGGTAATCACAATGAACAAGGCACGCTTGGGTGCGGCGTTCGGCGGCGGGCTGTCGGGGGCTGGCACGTTCGTGCGTTTGTCCGCTGTGCTCGTCGCGGGCAAGACTTTGTGATCCAAATGCGCGGTTGCGGACTTTCTCGGTCACGAGAGATAGACTAGCGCCAAGTCATGTGCGGCATTGCGGGTTTCGTCGGCGGCAAATGGTCCTCGGAGGCCGAGCAGAAGACGACGCTCGCCGCGATGGCGACAAGCATCCGCCATCGTGGCCCGGATCATAGCGCCGCCTGGCTGGACGTCGAATCGATGGTCGGGTTCGCCCACAACCGCCTCGCGATCATCGACGTATCACCGGCGGGCAACCAGCCGATGCACTCGCACAGCGGCCGCTACGTCATCGTCTACAACGGTGAAATCTATAACCATCAGGAGCTTCGCAAACAGCTGGAGGGGGCAGGGAACGCGCCGAGTTGGACCGGCCATTCGGACACGGAGACCCTGCTTGCCGCCATAGAAGCATGGGGGTTGCGAAAAGCCCTCGAGCGCTCGGTCGGGATGTTCGCCTTCGCTCTGTGGGATCGGAGCGAGCGCGAGCTCCTTCTCGCCCGTGACCGGGTCGGCGAAAAGCCGCTTTACTACGGCCGGCAGAGTCCCGGCGGTCCATTCCTCTTCGGTTCCGAACTGAAGGCCCTTGCGCAGCACCCCCAGTTTGAGCCCGAGATCGACCGGCAGGCGCTCGCGCTCTATTTGCGTTTCAACTGCATCCCGGCTCCATATTCCATCTATCGCGGCATCTCGAAACTAAGGCCGGGCTGCCTCCTCACTCTTTCCGAACGCGGTGCTGAGCCGAGAATCGAAGAATATTGGTCAGCAGCGCGCGTCGCCGAGGCTGGCGCCGCCGACCGTCTTCGGATTTCGCCGGAAGAGTGCTCCGATGAGCTCGAGTCTCTGCTGACCCGGGCAGTCGGTCAGCAGATGATTGCCGATGTTCCACTCGGCGCCTTCCTGTCGGGCGGGGTCGATTCTTCGACCATCGTGGCGCTGATGCAGAAGCAGTCGTCGAGGCCGGTGAAGACCTTTTCGATCGGCTTCCAGGAAGAGAGATTCGACGAGGCGAAGCACGCGAAGGCCGTCGCCCGCCACCTCGGCACCGACCATACCGAGCTCTACGTCACGCCCGACGAGGCCATTGCGGTCCTCCCGCGGCTGCCGTCGATGTACGACGAACCGTTCGCGGATTCGTCGCAAATCCCGACCTACCTGGTGTCCGCGCTGGCGCGGCAACATGTTACCGTTTCGCTATCGGGAGACGCCGGCGACGAGCTGTTCGGGGGCTACAGCCGTTACGGACTGGCTGCGGCATTGTGGCGGAGGTTGCGTTGGGTTCCGCGGCCGCTGCGGTCTGCCGCGGCGTCGGCTCTTGGTGCGCTTCCGGTGGCGCTGTGGAATGGGGTGGCGGCGGCATTGCCTGAGCTCGCGCATATCCGCGACGCCGGGGCCAAGATCCACCAGCGCGCGCCGCTCTTTGCGAGCCGCTCTTTGATCGAGCTTTACGGCGGCATCATGTCGCAGTGGCCGGAGCCCAACGCTCTCGTGGTCGGCGCCACCGAGCCGCCGTCCTTGGCGACATCCTCGACGCCGCCCCTCCACAACCTCAACCCCTTCGAGCAAATGATGGCCGCGGATACGGTGACCTATCTGCCCGACGATATTCTGGTGAAGCTAGACCGCGCCTCGATGGCGGTTTCGCTCGAAACGCGCGTGCCTCTCCTCGATCATCGGGTTGTGGAGTTCGCGTGGCGGTTGCCGTTCGAATACAAGGTTCGCGACGGGCAGACCAAGTGGCTGCTGCGGGAGGTTCTGTACCGGCACGTCCCGCGCGAGCTGATCGAACGGCCGAAGATGGGCTTCGGCGTGCCGATCGGTGATTGGCTGAAGGGACCGTTGCGCGATTGGGCCGACGCGCTTCTCGGCGATAGGCGGCTGGCCGACGATGGCTATCTCCGTCCCGGGCCGATCCGGAGCATGTGGCAATCGCACCTGGCGGGATCCGCGGGGGGCGAGCATCGCCTGTGGACCGTGCTCATGTTCCAGAGTTGGCTCGATGACTTGCAGTCGACAATTCGATCAACCGGCAGTTTCGCGGCTGGCCAATCTGAACGTCGAAAGCGTGTGAGCTTCGTGTGATCACCAGCCTCATCGGACGCATCTCCGGAGTTCACCACAATCACAAGAGGATCGCTACCGGCGCGGTCCTCGTCGGCACCCTCACGCTGGGCGCCAAACTATTCGTCGCAGCACGCGAGATGGCTATCGCCTGGCGTTTCGGCGTTAGCGGTACCGTCGACGCGTATCAGCTCGCGATGACCATCACGACATGGCTGCCTATGCTTATCAATGGCGTGGCGACGGTGGTGCTTGTGCCGCGCCTCGTGAGTCTCGGCCACGACAGCCCGCATCGGCGGCAGTTCATTGCCGAACTCAACGGTACGATCCTCGCCATCGGGATCGGGGTTTCCGCCTTGATTTGGCTTCTAGCACCCGCCGCGGCCGCATTGCTTGCCTCTGGGGTCAATCCGTACACACTCCGTACGACCGCGGCGATCGCATCGAAAATCGCGCCCGTCGCCTTCTGTATCATCGTCTGCGGCTATCTCTCGGCGCGCCTCCAGGCGCGCGAACGGTTCAGCTACACCGCCAGCGAGGCCGTCCCGGCGCTCGCCATCGCCGCAATGCTCGTGCTGCCACTGAAGTCGCCCAACGTCGTTCCGCTGATCGCCGGAACTCTGGTCGGCTATATCCTTCAAGTTCTGGTGCTCGGGCGGCTGACGCAACGGGGTGATCCACCGATTGGAACCGTAAAGAGCCGCCACACGTCCCCCGAATGGCACTCCCTTTACGGTGCGATCACGTTGATGGCCTTAGGTCAGCTGCTGATCACGATGAGTGCCCCCATCGATCAGGCATTTGCCGCGCGGCTGGGTGCGGGAGCGGTTGCGACGCTGGGGTATGCGACAAGGATCATTGGTTTGATGACCGGCTTCGGCGCCGTCGTCGTCGCTCGCGCGCTCTTGCCCGTCCTTTCGAACGCGGCTGCCGAAGGTGATTACACGATAGGCCGACGCCACACGCTTCAATGGGCGGCGCTGTTGGGCGGTGTCGCGGCCATTGGAGCATGTGTTCTGTGGTGGATTTCGCCGCTAATCGTGCGTGTGCTATTCCAACGCGGCGCCTTCGATGCGTCCGCTTCCGCCGCTGTCGCGCATGTCCTGCGGTTCGGCTTGGTGCAGCTGCCTTTCTATTTTACCGGAATCGTGTTCGTCCAATGGTATGCGGCAACCAACCGGTTCCGCGCAATTCTGGCCGTCACCGCTTGTGCGCTCGTTCTGAAGGTCGCCTTGAACGCTGTTTTGGCCCCCCGACTGGGGGTGGCGGGACTCGCGCTTGGCACCGCCGGCATGTATTTTCTGACCTGCTCGCTACTCGCTGCTGGAATGCGGAGGTGAGCCTTGCTTCATGCCTGCCGTGGGTTGTCTCGGGATTGGTCTGCGGTAGAGCGCTTTGAGTTGAGCATTTTCGACGGTCGGCGATGAATCAGGAAGCCATCTGGGACCATTTTCAAAATGAGGGCGTGGGGGCCTTCAATCGCGCGAATCCGCGGCTGGAGTTTCTTGTTCGGATGCTGCGGCCAGGCGAGCGCGCGCTCAACATTGGGGTCGGGTCGGGGGTGCTCGAGCGCTTGGCGGACGCAAAAGGTGTTGAGATATGGGCGCTAGATCCGAGCGAAAGGGCAATCGAAAAGCTGCGCGAAAATTTGCCCGTCGGCGAGCGGGCGCAGGTCGGCTATAGCCAACGCTTGCCTTTTCCAGACCGGCATTTTGACACCGTGATCATGAGCGAAGTGCTCGAACATTTGGACGAGGACGTACGCCAGAGGGCGCTTGGCGATGTGCATCGGGTCCTGAAGCCCGGTGGGCGCTTCATCGGCACGGTGCCAGCGCGTGAGCGGCTGTCGGACAACGCAGTCGTCTGCCCCCATTGTGAGCACCACTTCCATCGCTGGGGACATCACGCGAGCTTCGATATGGCGGCGATGACGGCGCTCCTGCGACGCTGTTTTGCAGTTGAAACCATTGAAGAGCGATTCTTCAACGAATGGGATTCGGCGAGCTGGGGGCGCCGCTTGACGGGCCTGCTGAAGAAGTTCCTGTCGTGGCGCGGGATCGGCACGTACGGTGTCTCGCGGAGCATCTTCTTTGTCGCTCGGAAGGCTGCTTAATGAACAAGTTAAGCCACAGCTGGGAAGCCGAGGTCCAGCGTGGCGAGCGCTTCGCCTTTGGCGAAAATTGGGCCGCATTCCTTCGGCTCCTCACCGAGGAGCGGATCCGCACGGCCGAGGGCTCCCTCAAGGACATGCTCCGTCTCGACCGGCTGGACGGAAAACGCTTTCTCGATGCGGGCTCGGGCAGCGGTCTGTTCAGCCTCGCCGCACGGCGCTTGGGCGCCGACGTCGTTTCGTTCGATTTTGATCCGCAGAGCGTTGGTTGTACCGCGGAGCTCAAGCGCCGATATTTTCATGACGATGTTCGGTGGCGGGTTGAACAGGGGTCCGTCCTCGATCCCGATTTCCTAAGCAGCCTTGGCGCGTTCGACATCGTCTATTCCTGGGGCGTGCTGCACCACACAGGGGCCATGTGGAATGCGCTCGAGAAGGTGGCGCAACTGGTCGCGCCCGGGGCCCAGCTGTTCATCGCGATCTACAACGATCAGGGTCGCACTAGTCGTATCTGGAAGCTGGTAAAGACGGCCTATGTGCGTGCGCCCGGGGTCCTGAAATGGCTCGTGCTGGCGCCGGCGTTTGCGCGTCTTTGGGGGCCGACTCTCTTGCGGGATTCGTTATCCGGAACTCCGCTTCGCACCTGGAAAACCTATGATTCGGATGCGATGCGCGCGATGGATCCGTGGCGGAACGTGCTCGACTGGGTCGGCGGATATCCGTTTGAAGTTGCGAGACCCGACCAAATCTTTGAATTCTTTCGCGGCCGTGGATTCGAGCTGCAGCGGCTGAAGACTTGCGCTGGGGGTCACGGCTGCAATGAGTTCGTGTTTATCCGGTCGGCGGCGGCTCGCGCTTTGACGATGTAGATCCGCGTTGCACTTCCCAGGGAACGGCTCAGTCTGTCTCTCCTGGAGAAGGGCAGCCGATCGCCAAAGAGCATGTGGCCCGTATAGAATAGACCAATCGGTCGATCTTCGATCACATCGAACCCATGCTTCTTGAATGTGTTCAACCACGCTCGCCGCGAGAAGGTGTATAGCTCACTGACGCCTTCCGGCGACGTGCCATGCCCAAGCGGGAGCAGGCTTCCAGCGATCGCCCGCAGACTTCGTTTGAGCGCCAGCCATCGGCTCTGCTCGGCCGGAGGGCTGATTAGGTCTTTCGGGATGTGCGTTGCCGCCATGGCGGCGTTCGGTACTCCCGTCACAAACGTCCAGAAGCGCCATGCCGGCGTCGGCATCGCATGAATGCCGAACCCCCCCGGCCGCAGGATCCGCCGGAACTCGCTCATAATTGCCGGGACATTCTCGACATGCTCGAGAACGTTTGACGAGAAGATGACGTCGACCGATCGATCTTCGAGCGGGATGTGCTCCCCATCATATTGCTGGACGGGGAAGACTTGATGCTCCGCATAATTGCTTTCAGCCAGGTCCACTGCCACGACATCGAATCCGCGATCGGCGAGAAACCGCGCCTGCTGGCCGGTTCCCGCGCCGAATTCGAGCACCTTGGCGCCCGTTGGAATATACGGTGCGAGCCGCTCCATCTCCACAAGGCGCAGTTCATTGAGATAAGGGACATTGAACATATGGGCATCTCTGAACGGCGGGGCGGTGAGTAGCAACTCTTTGGGCGTGGTGGAGTCCGGCGGCCATGCGCCGCTGAGCAACTGCGAGGGAGAGGAATTCGGGGGTCTTAAATCGAACCCCGTTGTCGTTCTTTTGCTGATCCGATCTTTGGCGTTCGGCGGGGCACAGCGCCAGCTCGTCGAACTCGCCCGTAGCCTGAAAGAGCGCGGCCATCGCGTGGCAGTCGGCACATTTTACCGGGGCGGCCCGCTTCTAGCGGATCTCGGGCAGGCGGAGGTGCCGGTCATCGATCTCAATAAGGGCGGCCGCTGGGAAACGCTCGGTTTTCTCCTGCGCTTGCGTCGAGTGATCAAGAACATGAGGCCCGACGTGGTCTACAGTTTCGTTGGAAGCGCGAACATCTTCGCGGCGCTCATTCACCGCTTCGTCGCCCGGACGAAGCTCGTCTGGAGTATTCGTGCGTCCGATATGGATCTTGAACACTACGATTGGGCGCATCGCTTGGCTTACGGAATCGAGTGCCGGCTATCGCGGGTGCCTGACCTCATCGTGTCTAATTCTCAGGCAGGGATGGAGTTCGCCGCTGCCCATGGCTTTCCCCGTCAGCGGATTGCGATCGTACCCAATGGCATCGACACAATCCGCTTCGATTCCGATTCTTCACTTCGCGAAGCTCAGCGCAAGGTTTGGGGCATCTCCGATCGCGAAATCGCCGTCGGCATGCTCGCCCGTCTCGACCCGATGAAAGGATATTCCGACTTCCTCCGTGCGGCCACCAAGGTTGTACAAAGTCGCTTTGACGTGAAATTCATCTGCATTGGCGACGGCAGGGAAGAAGGTCGGCTCAAACAACTCGCAGCTGAGTTGGGCATTTCGCACAAGGTTTTGTTTGTCGGGGCGACGAACGATCCCGTGGCAGCCTTGAACGGCCTGGACCTGTTCTGTTCGGCATCCGTCTGGGGCGAGGGCTTCTCCAATGCGATCGCGGAAGCCATGGCATGCCGCCTGCGCTGCGTGGTCACGGACGTCGGCGATTCCCCGATAATCGTTGGCGACTGCGGAATCACCGTACCACGGTCGAGTCCCGAGCTTTTGGCCGATGCCATTGTTCGCCAGCTGACGACCCTCGACGATGGCGAATTCAGCAAGGGCCGCGAGCGCGTCGTCGAGAAGTTCTCAGTCGCTGCAATGGTCGCCCGGACTGTTGCTCTCTTTCAGCAGCTGCTCACTTAGTCGTGAACTTATTGCCGCGGACCAGCGCTCTCGTATTGGCCACCTGGACCAGCTGCGCCTCACTCGGCAGCGCTCCTCGACCCCCGGTCAGGGCAATGAAGCGGTTGTGCTCGACGACCGGCGCACCGCGGGTTTGGCGCACGATCAGGAGCGCCTGGCTGAGTCCCTTGCCCGTGCCCGAAACCGTGTTCCCGCTGAATGTGGGATTGGCGCTGCTTTGCCCATACCATCCAAGAAAGACGGTCTTGTCGCCCAACTCGAGCGTGCAGCCGGTGACAACGCCGCCGGGTGCGTCGAAGATCATCCCGTAGCGCAACGGCGAAACATCGCTCGCGCGCATCATGCATGCTTCGATGGTGACATTCTCCATGGTCGGTTCAGTGCCGTGGACCTCCGCCGCGAGCAGCGCGCCGCCGAGATTGCCCATCATACGGCATTCGCGGAGATTAATGTTGCCGGTCAGGAAATCGACCGCGCGCCGGGTGCTCGGAGTATAGTTCGGTTCGATGTCCACTCCGGCTGACGGGGCGTGGTTGCCATATGCTCCCGCGTTCGACTGGGCATCGATATATCCGGTATAGGAAAAGTCGCACCCATCGAAGGTGGCGTCCCGGAGCTGGATGACGCTTAGCCCCTGCCGGGCATTGAAAAGAAAACGCGAGTTGCGGACGGTGAAGCGCCGGCTCGCGCGGTAGCGCCCGCCCGTCGCCACCATGCTCTCACGGATGTAGAGGCCGTCGGCGGCGAAATGCCGCGCCGTAACGCCGTCGAGCGTGACATCGGAGCAGCCGCCGAAGGTCAGCCCGTGCGTTGGCGCTTCGGTGAGCGTGGCGGGGCGGGTCGTCCGCTGAACGTTCCCGATCAGCTGCAAGTTACGGAGCTGAACGTTGCTGCAGTCCTCGAACCGCAGGCCGGCCAGCCCCCGCGTCGTGCGCTCATCCCTGAAGAAATCACCCTTGGTCGAGATCGCCGCTCCATTGCCTTCGATGATTAGCCCCGAGCAGCCGCGGAATGTCACGTCGGTGACGCCGTTATTCGCGCGCACGTAGGTGTTGAGGAAGTAGGTTCGTCCGGGCGTTAGAGTAACGGTCCCTCTGCCCGCGGAATTCACCGCGGCGACCATGCGCTGGAATGCAGGATAATCGTCGGTGAGACCGTCGCCGACCGCGCCGAATGCTTCCGGCGTGATCAGTGCGCCCGCTTGCGCTGCCTGACAGCCAGCGGCGTGAAAGAGTGCGCCGGCAGCCGATCCAGCGACGAAATGGCGTCGCGTCAAAAACATGCTTGCCCAATCGCAGACCCATGCTGTCCGTAACATGACCGACAGACGGGGACACCGCAGGCAGGCTAAACCTCCATTTCGGATAGAGTATTTATTAAGCGTTGGCGGGTTAATCCCGCTCCGGTGCGCAGTAGTTCAACATCCTCCGCGCCTGCGACGAGCGCTCCCTTGGTGAGCGCGCGCAGGGACGCGCTTGTTCTCACCATCCTCATTTTCGCCGTCATGCTGCTCATCTGGAACGGCAGCACCTTCTTTCGGCACATCAGCACCGTGGGCGATGTCGGCTCGGAAGTCCGCATCGCCAGTACGGCCCTGACCCTCAACGTCGCACTGATCCTTTTCGGTTGGCGGCGCTACGTCGATCTCCAGCACGAGGCCGAGCTTCGCGTCAAGCAGGAGCAGCACGCAGTCGTCCTCGCGACGACCGATCCGGTGACGGGTCTCTACAACCGCAAGGGCTTTGCCGATCACGTCGCCGAACTATGCGCTCGCGGCCACTCGAGCGGCCGCAACCTGGTCATCGTTTCCTTCCAGGTGCAGCGGTTCAAAGCGATCAACGATCAGCATGGCTATGAGACCGGAGATCGCTTGCTGAAATCGATCGCCAACGCGCTGTTGGATGAGCTCGGGCCGAACGTGGTGATCGGACGCCTGAGTGGGGACGAATTCGCGGCGGCCCTGGTACTCGCCCCGTCCGAGAATCGTCGGGCCGAAGAGGCGGCCGACGGCGTTCTTCGCGCTGTCACTCGGCCCTTCTCGTTCGAAGAGCGGATCATCCAGGTCGGAGGGTTCGCCGGCATTGCGTCAGCTCCGGCGGCTGACCTGCGCATCCCCGACATCATTCGGCGGGCAGACATTGCCATGGACCGTGCGCGCAGCGGACGCGTTGCCCGCCCTGTCTGGTTCGACGCGGGAATGGAACGCGCGCTGCTTGCCCAGAGCGAAATCGAGCAAGGCATCCGCTACGGCCTCGACCATGGCCAGTTCCTGCCCTTTTTCGAGCCGCAAATAGACCTCGCCACGGGCGAGATCATCGGATTCGAGATGCTCGCCCGCTGGAATCATCCGCTGTCGGGCATCATCTCGCCTGAGGTCTTCATCCCCGTCGCCGAGGAGATCGGCGTGATCGGAAGGCTGTCGGAACAGGTGATCACGGAGGCTCTGAAGCAGGCGGCGTCGTGGGATGCGACGATCAAGATTTCAGTCAACATTTCGCCCGCGCAGCTCGCCGACGGCTGGCTCGCGCAGCGCATCGTTCGAATTCTTGCCGAGACGGGATTCCCGGCCGAGCGGCTGGTGGTCGAAATCACCGAGAGCTCTCTCTTTGCCGATATCGATCTTGCGCGGACGATCGTCACGAGCCTGAAGAACCAGGGCATCCGGCTCGCGCTCGACGATTTCGGGACGGGCTTTTCCTCGCTTGCGCACCTGCGCTCGCTGCCCTTCGACATCATCAAGATCGACCGCAGCTTCGTCAGCGATCTTCCCGCGAAGCGCGAGAACGGCGCCATCATCCGCGCCGTCACAATGCTCGCGGGCGCATTGTCGGTGCCGGTGTGCGTCGAGGGCATCGAGGACGAGGCCACTTTCAATGCTGTGGTGACGCTTGGCTGCGCGATCGGCCAGGGCTGGTATTTCGGCAAGCCGATGCGTGCCGACCAGGCGCACGAGCTGCTTGCCGCGTCGCGCCACAGCAGCGCTCCGCCACTGACGAGCGCCGTCAACGGCTAAGCCAAATTCGTGAGAAATTGACCTTCCGTCCCGGCGTGGGACGGATGGTGCCGAACGCCGCCAAGCGGAGTTGTAGACATGGTAAAAATCGCGTTAAGGATTTCCCATGCAGCCCGCCCGGCGCACCCTTGCAGCCGACCCACGGATGTTTGGCCGTCGCCCGCGCAGGGTGCTCGAGCAGGCCCCTGGGGCGAGCACCATCAGCGCCGACCTCAAACTGTTTGCGACGACCTTCCTGGCCGGGTTTATTTTCGTATCGGTGCTGATCGCCTGAGGTCAGTCGCAGGCGAGGTGGAGCTTCCACCCGAGCCAGGCAGCAATGATGCACATTGCAGCCACCAGCAACAGCTGACCGGTCGGGCCGACGCCTAAGCTGCTGAGCGCAAATGCGAGCAGCGAGCCGATCACCATCGCGCCAGAGTTCACGATGTTGTTCGCTGCAACCGTGCGCGCCGTTTGCGATTTCGGGACGGTGGTGGTGAGGAAGGCGTAGAGCGGCACGACGAACATGCCGCCGGTGACAGCCACGCCGAGCAGGGCCACGATCATCAGCCCCGCCAGCGGATGAAGGACGAAATTGCCGAGCGTGGTGAGGTCCGGTCCATTCTTACCCCAGGCCAGGGAAACGAAGTGCAGGAGCAGGACGAACGCGCCCATCGCAATCACTGACACGGGGGCGAAGCGCGCCGAAACCTCGCTCTTCAGCATTCGATTGATCGTTACCGAACCGATCGCGATTCCGACCGAGAAGATCCCAATGAACATGCTCGCAACCTGCTCGTTGGCGCCGAGCACGTTCTTCACCAGCGGCGGGAAGATGATGATCAGCACCGCGCCGATCGTCCAGAAGAAGCTGATCGACAGGATCGCGAGGAACAGCCGTCGAATGTGCAGCGTGGCGCTGACGAGCTCAATTGAGGCGTGGATGATGTGCCAGTTGAATGGAATCCGCTCCGCGGCGGGGGGAGCCGGCGGCACTTGCCTCCCGGTGAGGAAGCCGAGGATCGCGAGACCGATGGTCGCTGCTGCGGCGACGGGCGGTTTTGCCGCCAGCATGCCCGCCAGGATCGTCCCGCCAAGGATCGCGAGATAGGTGCCCGCCTCCACCAGGCCGGTGCCTCCCAGCACTTCATCCTTTCGCAGATGTTGCGGCAGGATTGCGTATTTGATTGGGCCGAAGAAGGTCGAATGGACGCCCATCAGCCCGACCGCGGCGAGCATTAGCGGAATGTTGGCGAGCATGATCCCGGCACCGCCAAGAATCATGATCCCGATCTCGGCGAGCTTAATGATTCGGATCAGCCGCGCCTTGTCGTGGTCATCGGCGAACTGACCCGAGAGCGCCGAGAAGATGAAGAAGGGCAGGATGAACAGGCCCTGCGCGATCGCGCTGAACTGGAACTCCTTCGCCGGATTGGAAAACAGCTGATAGGTTACGAACAGCACGACCGCCTGCTTGAACAGGCTGTCGTTGAACGCGCCGAGGAACTGGGTCGCGAACAGCGGCAGGAACCGCCGCGCGCGGAGCAGATGGGTGACGTTCTGAATCAAAGCTGGGGCGCGACGGCTGTCATCGGAATGGACGCATCCGATAGCTAGCTTTCTTGACTCCGCCAAACCCTATAACGGTCCTGTCCCGGAACGATGCTGACCCTGCCGAACCTGCTGACGCTCTCGCGCATCTTCGCGGTGCCGATTCTCGTCTTCCTGCTCTGGCGGCCTGCGCCGCTCGATTATGCGATCACCTTCGTGCTCTACTGCATCGTCGGAATCACCGATTATTTCGACGGTTATCTGGCGCGCGCGCAGGGGCAGATTTCGCGGCTTGGCCAGTTTCTTGACCCCATCGCCGACAAGATCATGATCGGCGCGGTCCTGATCATGCTGATCTCCAGCCGCAAGTCGAATCCGGTGCCCGAGATTGCCGGGCTGCACATCATCCCCGCGCTGGTGATCTTGCTGAGGGAGATCATCGTCTCGGGGCTTCGCGAATTCCTGGCTGGCCTGCAGGTCTCGGTGCCGGTGAGCGCGCTCGCCAAGTGGAAGACGACGCTCCAGCTCGTGGCGCTTGGAGCACTGATCCTCGGCGGCGCGCTTCCGCAGCAGCCGTGGGTGCATGAGGTCGGGATCGTAAGCCTGTGGGCGGCGGCCGCACTGACGCTCGTGACCGGCTACGATTACCTCCGCATCGGCATTCGGCACATGGACTAAGCAACCTTTGCTGCTTGATCGATTTTCCAGTTCTCACTGACGAACTTTGTTCGTTTCTGCCGATCACGCCACGCGCCTAGTCGTTTCGTCAGAGCATTCACGAGGAGAGCGAGAATCATGGACGCGAAGACCGGCGAATCGATGGGTTGTCCTGTGGACCGTCCCAGCACCGTGCGCTCGCTGCTCGGCCGCACCAACCGTGACTGGTGGCCAGAGTCTTTGCCGATCGACGTCCTTCACCAAGGCGGCGTCTCGCCCGATCCGATGGGCGAGGATTTCGATTATGCCGAGGCGTTCAACGCGCTCGATTACCAGGCCCTCAAGGACGACCTGACCGCGCTGATGACCGATAGCCAGCCGTGGTGGCCGGCCGATTACGGACATTACGGGCCATTCTTTATTCGCATGGCGTGGCACGCTGCGGGCACCTATCGCACCGCCGACGGTCGCGGCGGCGCCAACTCGGGCAACCAGCGCTTCGCCCCGCTCAACAGCTGGCCGGACAACGGCAACCTCGACAAGGCGCGGCGGCTGCTGTGGCCGGTCAAGCGCAAGTACGGCAAGAACATCAGCTGGGCCGACCTCTTCATTCTCGCCGGCAATGTGGCGATTGAATCGATGGGCGGCCCGATCTTTGGCTTCGGCGGCGGCCGCAGGGACGTCTACGAACCCGAACGCGACGTCTATTGGGGTGCCGAGGAGAAGTGGGTCAGTGAAGGCGCGGAAACGCGCCATCAGCCCGATCGGGAGATGGAGCTCGAGCACCCGCTGGCGGCGGTCCAGATGGGACTTATCTACGTGAACCCCGAAGGCCCCGGCGGCAATCCCGATCCGCTGCAGTCGGCACGGGACATCAAGATCACCTTCGAGCGGATGGCGATGAACCATGAGGAAACCGTCGCGCTGACGGCCGGCGGACATACTTTCGGCAAGGCCCATGGCGCCGGCGACCCGAGCCTGGTCAACGTCGCGCCAGAGGGCGCCGACATCACCCTTCAGGGCCTCGGCTGGGCAAGCGCTCACGAAAGCGGATTGGGCGAGCACACCATCACCAGCGGCATTGAGGGCTCATGGGTGAACACGCCGACGCAATGGTCGGAGAATTATTTCCGCCTGCTCCTCGACTACGAATATGAGCTCGTGCGCTCGCCGGCGGGCGCGCAGCAGTGGCAGCCGATCAAACAAAAGCCCGAAGATATGGCGCCAGCCGCGCACGACCCGTCAAAGCGGGTTCCGACGATGATGACCACGGCCGACATGGCCCTCAAGATGGACCCCGAGTTCCGCAAGATTTCGGAGAAGTTCCGCAATGACCACGGGGCGTTCAAGGACGCCTTCGCGCGGGCGTGGTTCAAGCTCACCCATCGCGACATGGGCCCGAAGGTGCGGTATCTCGGGCCCGAAGTCCCTGAAGAGGACCTGATCTGGCAGGATCCGGTCCCGGCTGGCGTCGCGCCGTCGGATGCCGAAGTCGCTGCGTTCAAGGGGAAGATCCTCGACTCCGGCTTCAGCGTCGGCCAGCTGGTTAAGGTGGCCTGGGCCTCGGCTTCGACCTACCGCAGGAGCGACCATCGGGGCGGCGCCAACGGCGCGCGTATCCGTCTTGCCCCGCAGAATGGCTGGGCCGTCAACGAGCCGGACGAGCTGGCGACGGTTCTCGGCAAGATCGACGAGCTGCGCGGTAGCTTGTCGATGGCCGATGCGATCGTGCTCGCCGGTACCGCGGCGGTCGAAAAGGCGGCGCGGGACGCCGGGTTCAGGGTCGAAGTTCCGTTCACTGGCGGGCGCGGCGATGCAACGCAGGAGTTGACCGACGTCGAAAGCTTCGCGGTTATGGAACCGGCGGCGGACGGCTTCCGCAATTATCTCAAGACGAAGCATTCGGTGAGGACCGAAGAGCTGCTTCTCGACCGCGCCTCCCTGCTCGGGCTGTCAGCCCCGGAGATGACGGTGCTGCTCGGCGGCTTGCGTGTTCTGGGGGCGAACCACAAGGATGCCCCGCACGGTGTGTTCACCGGCCGCAAGGGCCAGCTGACCAACGATTTCTTCGTCAACCTGCTCGATAATGACACTTTCTGGGAGGTCGTCGACGGGAGCGGAGACGAGGACTTCATCGGCTACGACCGCGGCGGCCGGCAGGAGAAGTGGCGGGCCACCCGGACTGACCTCATCTTCGGCTCGAACAGCCAGCTCCGGGCGACCGCCGAGGTTTATGCCGAGAAGGGCAATGAAGAGAAATTCGTGCGCGACTTCGTCAGGGCGTGGACCAAGGTGATGAACGCCGACCGGTTCGATCGTGCCGCGAATACTGCTCAGGACACGGCCTCGGAACGGCAGCTCGAGCCAGCCGAGTAACCGCCAGGCCGCCGCGCGCTCCCTCTCCCCTCCCGGAGCGCCGCGGCGGCCGAGTACTACGCGGTAACGGCTTGCTTGAGCGCTGGCTCGATCGCACCGCCATCAGGGATGAGCTCGCGCATGATTCGCCGCAGGGCCGACGCGAGTAGCTGAAACTCGTTCTCGCGGGGGCTCGAACGCCGCCAGATCAAGGCCACTCGGCGGAATCCGTGATCCGATCGGAGGGGCTTGGCTTCGATGTGAGTCCCGTCGAGGATGCCGGCCTCGATCGCCATCGAGGGGACGAAGGTAAGTCCAAGACCGTTGTCGACCATCTGCACGAGCGTGTGGAGCGACGTTCCCATCATCGCCGCGTGGGCGCGCAGCTCGGGCCGGTTGCACGCCGCCAGCGCATGGTCCTTGAGGCAGTGCCCGTCCTCGAGCAGCAGCATCCGGTTCTCGTCAATTGCATCGACTTCCACGCTGTCGCCCGCGGGTGCTTCTCCGTGAGGGAAGGCGACGAACAGACGGTCTTCGAACAAGGGCGCAAAATCGACTTCGCCGCAGGCGAAGGGGAGGGCGAGCAGCACGCAGTCGAGCTGGCCGCGATGGAGCGCTTCGCAGGCCGCGTGGCTCGTCTCCTCGCGCAGGTAGAGCTTCAGGCTCGGCCATTCGTTGCGAAGGAGCGGGAGCATCGCCGGAAGCAGGAAGGGCGCAATGGTTGGAATGACTCCCATGCGAAGCTCGCCATGCAGCGGCTTGCCCTCGGCCCGCGCCAGTTCGGCCAGTTCTTCGGCCTCGCGAAGGACCCGCACCGCCTTGTCCGCGATCCTTTCGCCGAGCGCGGTGAAGCGGACCATGCGGCGGGTGCGCTCCACCAGCACCACGCCGAGCACCGTTTCGAGCTCGCGGAGGCCGGCGGACAAAGTGGATTGGGTGACGAAGCTGGCATCGGCTGCTTTGCCGAAATGCCCATGCTCGCGCAGGGCGACCAGATATTGAAGCTGCTTGATGGTGGGTAGATGGACAGTCATTGTGATCGACGTTTCCAATCAGGCTTGGCGCTATAATGCAGTTGATCGATCACTGCCAGCTCCGAAAGTGTGCCCGAATGAACCAAACGCCGCGTCGCCGGCACACCAAGGGTTAGCGTCTAACGTCTCTCCCCATCTGCTGGAGAGACCCCGCGCGGCCGGCGTTGCCCCCATGCACCGGCCGTATCGAGGGGCGGGCTTTTCCCGAAGCCCGCCCCTTTTCTTGATCGCCCAACGGAGACGCTTCAGCTGGCCAGCAACTTCACGGAGACGATCAGCAGAGTCGCCGCGAGGATCGGTCGAAGGACGGAGTCCGACGATCGGCTGCTGAGGAGGCTCCCGGCGATAATCCCCGGGATCGAGCCGACGAGCAGCGCGGTCATCAGCACGAAATCAACCGAGCCGATTAGCCAATGCCCGATGCCCGCGATCAGGGTCAGCGGGACGGCATGGGCGATGTCGCTTCCGGCGATCCGCGAGACGGGCAGCTTCGGATAGAGCATCAGCAAGGCGGTCGTCCCGAGCGCGCCGGCACCGACCGAGGTGACGGAGACCAATAGTCCAAGAATTGCGCCCAGCACCACCGTCCAGTGCGAAATCCGCGCCTCCGGCAGTCCCTTGAACCGCGGCCCCGCCCAGCGCAGAATTCGTGGCCGGAAGAAGACAGCAATGGCCGTGAGAAAGAGTACGCCTCCAAGCAGGAGATTGAGGATCAGCGCATAATCGCTCCCGGAGATCCCGATCCTGCTCATCACGAACAGAGTGATGATCGCCGCCGGGACGCTCCCGCAGGCAAGGCCGGCAACGATGTGCCAGTCCACCGTCTGCCGGGAACCGTGAACCACTGTTCCGACACTCTTCGTCACCGACGCGTAGAGCAGGTCGGTGCCGACAGCGGTCGCCGGATGAAAGCCGAACAGCAGCACCAGCAGCGGGGTCATCAGCGATCCGCCGCCGACGCCTGTCAATCCGACCAGCACGCCGACCAGGAAACCAGCGAGCGAATAGAGGGGGTTGTAGGCTGATAGAATCGTCTTGCCCTTGCTTTTGAGGGCGGGCTTTGCCCATTGAGAAAGCGTTCTACAAGGTGCGCTAGGGACCGCCTGCTCGACACGGCTGGAATTTGCGGCGGCCTGCACCTAGATTGGACGTGCAACGGCAAGAGGTTGATGCGCTTGCAATCCGGGCTGATCGCCTATCTGGACTCCATCAAATCCCGCGATCCTGCGGCGCGTTCGCGCTGGGACGTGCTATTCTATCCCGGCGTCCTCGCGCTCGGGCTGCATCGGCTCGCACACTGGTTGTGGGAAGGTCAGCTCTTCTTCGTCGCGCGCCTCGTCAACCATTTCGCGCGGTTCCTGACCGGTATCGACATCCATCCCGGAGCGAAGATTGGCAAGCGCTTCTTCCTCGACCACGGCTTCAGTGTGATCGGCGAGACCGCCGAGATCGGCAACGACGTCACCATCTATCAGAGCGTGACTCTGGGCGGCACCAATCCCTCGACGGGGGTCGGCGGAAAGCGGCACCCGACCTTACGCGACAACGTCGTCATCGGGTCGGGCGCCCAGGTACTCGGTCCGATCGAGGTCGGCGAAGGCGCTCGGGTCGGCGCGAATGCTGTCGTCACCAGGGACGTGGCGTCCAGTTCGACGGTCGTCGGCATTCCCGCCAGGGCGGTGCCGCTCGACACCGTTCACTACAGTCCGGGCTTTATCCCTTACGGAACACCGTGCGGCGAGGATTCCGATCCGGTGCGCGCACGCATCGGCGAGCTCGAACGCGAACTCGAGGAGCTGCGGAAGGAGGTCGCGGTGTTGAAGACCGCGAACCAGCCGCGGCCGAAGGCCAAGAGCGCTTGAGCGTCATCGCGCCGTTCCCGCGCAACTGGGACCGGCGCCCGATTGCCAGCTTCGACCGTCGTGAGCTCACCCGCATCCTCGACCTTTACGGGCGAATGGTCGCGGCGGGCCACTGGCGCGACTATGCACTGAGGATCGACCCGGACATTGCGGTCTTCGCTGCTTACCGCCGTCACTCCGAGCGCCCCGAGGTTCGCATAGAAAAACGCCCCGAGCTTCGCTTGAAGCAGGGGGCGTTCGCTTTGGTCGGGGAACATGGCCTGGTGCTCAAGCGGGGCCACGAGCTCGCACCCGTGCTTGCCCCGCTCGAGCGCCGGCTTATGCGGCTGGTTGGGTAACGGCGACTGCCGTCCGATCGAGGACCGGCAAACGATCGCGCAAGCTCTCCGGCAGCGGTCGAACGATCGCTGCGCGCGCCTGGTGCCAGAAGGCTGACAGGAGCAGCAGCGCCGATCCGATCACGAGCGCGGTCAAAGCGACGTTGAGCTCGACCGCTCCGAACTCGCGGAACAGCGCCTGCAGCGCGTAGAGGACGTAGGCGAGCGCCGATACGAGCAACGCGCGGCGATCGACGGCGAGCGCGGTAATGCCAAGGACGACATAGAGAGCGACGACCGCCAGCCCTTCGCCCACGTTCGCATGGCCGGTAGTGAGCCCGAGAAGCGTGAACACTGGATGCACGATCATCGGCGCCGCCAGCAGATGCAGCCAGAAAGCGACGTCGCTGCGGCGCGTCAGTCGCGAGCGATCGGAGCCGTCCCACCACATGGCGAACAGGAACATGCCTATGCCAAGCAGAAGAACGAAACCGAGGATCAGGTTCTTGGCGTTTTCGGCATTACGGCCGAGCGTGGCTATGAGAAGCCCGACCGCGATTGCGGCCACGGATCCGGCGCCGGCGGCGATCGTGATTGGGACTCGAAACTGACGCCAGTGAAGCCATGCGGCTCCGGCGGCGGCGGCGCCCGAAATGGCCGCGAGAATGCCGCCGAGCGTCGGGTTGTTGTCGAACGTGTCGGGGCCGACGCCAAGAATGAGCGCCATGCCGGCCGTGGCGAACACCCCGCCGACGAAGGCGAGCAGGAGTAGGATCGAAGGGAGCGCCATCCGTCGCTTCCCGGTGAAGAACATCGCCAGCGGCCAAGCCGTCGCTGCAACGGCCAGTGGCGCCAGGGGGGAGGGGCCATCGGCATCAATGATTAGGCCGGCGGACTGGCCGATCCATTGGCCGATCCAGCCGACTGCGAATAGCAGGATCGCGGCGGCGATCGACACGAAAATGTCGTTGAAGCCGGTGATGAGCCGGAATTGTTCCTCGTCTGCGATCGGCATCGAATGCTGGCGTTCGATGTGCCCGCGCAACGCATCCGCTGCTTCGGCGCTGATCACGCCCGAAGCCACCGCATCGTCGAGATCCTGTTGGCTGTACATTGGCAATCCTCCTGTTGGTCCAGAATAGTCCTGGTGTATTATAGTGTCAATACAGTAGGTCACTTGACGCGGATACGGCGATGCCCCGAATGAGTTGAACGGGTGAAAGCCACGATGCAGGAGACAAAAATGGCGAGGAAAACGACGAGCAAGCGGTCCGGCACCAGGGCTAAAGCCCCCGCCAAGACCAAATCGAAGCCGCGCGCAGCGGCGGAACGCCGCGGCGGTGAAAGGGGGCGGCGCGCTTCGGACAGCGCCGGAGACGCGTTCATCAAGCTGCTTCAGAGCCCCTTTGTCGCCGAGCTTGTCGCGGTCGCCGCGACGGCCGCCCTCGCGGCCCTCGCCGAGCAGGGCTTCAGCAGCCGTGCCGGGGGCGGCGGGACGACGGGCAAGCGCGCGGGCCGCGCGGTGAAAGCCGCTGGCGCAGCCGCCGCAACAGCCGTCGGGCGGCGCCTTAACAACGAGATCGAGGAAATCCGCAGGGCGACGAAGGAATCTAAGTCCGGCGCAAAAGCGTAAGCCGGGCCCGGCCCACGTCACGCGTAGCCTCGACCGTGAAGCCCGTCGGATCGACCGTGTCTCGCCGGCTGGTTTCGACGCTCATCCATCCGCCCGGAGACAGCCAGTTGGCGTGGGCGACGGCCTTCACGGCTGTCGTACCCGAGGCTGCTGCGTAAGGCGGATCGGCGAGGATCAGGTCGAATGGATCAGAGCGCGGCAGGACCAAAGCCGAGCTGCCGAGAATGCGGATCCGCTCCAGGGCGCCCAGCCGCTCCGCATTGCGCTTGATCGCCGCCTTGGCCTTCGGGTCCTGCTCGACGAACAGCGCGGATGCCGCGCCGCGTGACAGCGCCTCGAATCCCAATGCCCCGCTTCCTGCGAAAAGGTCGGCGATGCGCAAATCCTCGAACGCGCCGAGGCGGCTCGCGAGCATTGAAAACAGAGTCTCGCGCACGCGGTCGGCGGTGGGCCGGGTTGCCTGCCCCGGCGGGGCTTCGATCACGCGCCCCCGCCACTCGCCGGCGATGATCCTCATCTTAGCGAAGTGCGGAACTGGTCAAGGCCCCCCCGATCGATCTCATCGACATTCCCCGGCTCCAATCCGGCGAGCGTGAGCGGTCCGTATGCCGTGCGGATCAAGCGGGAAACCTGCAGACCGAGATGCTCGAGCACTCGGCGAACCTCGCGGTTCTTGCCCTCGGTGAGACTCATCTCGATCCAGCAATTGCGCCCGGTCCGCCGCTCGAGGTTCGCGTTGATCGATCCGTAATGCACGCCCTCGATGGTGATTCCCTCGGCGAGCTTTTCGAGCTCGGCCTGGGATACCGTGCCGAATGCCCGAGCGCGATAGGTGCGCACCACTCCGCTCCGCGGAAGTTCGAGCTGGCGTTTCAGCTCGCCATCGTTGGTCAGCAGCAGCAGGCCCTCGGTCATGAAGTCGAGCCGCCCGACCGGCATCAGGCGTGGCAAGCCCTGGGGCAGCCGGTCGTAGATGGTGGGGCGGCCCTTCGTGTCGTGAGCGGCAGTGATCGTCCGCTGCGGCTTGTGGAAGCGAAACAGGCGAGTCGCCGCGACCGGGCGGACGGGCTTCCCGTCGACCGTGACTCCGCTCAAATCCTTGAGCAGGGTCGCAGGCGTGATGAGCGTCTCGCCGTCGAGGGCGATCCGCCCCTCGGCGATCATCCGCTCGACCTCGCGACGCGAAGCGATGCCCGCGCGGGCGAGCAATTTCGCAATCCGTTGCTCATCGCCATTGCGGCTTAGTGGCGCGGCGGGCACAGTACGCCCCTCACCGCGACGGCTGAGGTTACGCCTGGGCACAGGTTTGCGCTTCGTTCGTTGCGGGGGCGGAGACATGGGGTGTTGATGCTGTTCGGCAGGCGCAAGCAACTCGTCAAGCGGATCCTCATCGTTGAGGACGAGCCGCTGACCGCGTTCGAGAACGAAAATGTGCTCGGCGACGCCGGATATGAGATCGTAGCGACGGTGGACGACCTCGACGAGGCGCTGGCCGTGCTCGATCGCGAGGAAGTCGACCTGATCCTCAGCGACGTCCGGCTGCGCAACAAGAAGACCGGAATTCACCTCGCTGGCGCAGCCAAGGAGAAGGGCGTGCCAACCCTGTTCGCCACCGGGCACGCCTATCCCGGAGCCTCTGACATTGCCGTGGGGTGCCTGATGAAGCCGTACAGCGAGCGGCAATTGTGCAAGGCGATTGAAACCGTGGACCGCCATCTCCAGGGCGAGAAGGTCAAACCGCCCAAGGGGCTCGAGCTGTTCGTTCACGACGATCAGCAGAAATAGCCGCGGTGCCCCGCGGTTCATCGCGGGGCTAGGCATGTCGTGAAAGCTGTCTAGAGTTCCGTTCAATCGACCGAGGAGGGGTAGGTGGCAGGTCAACGTCCGAAAGGATTCGCGCTCCTCAGGGCGGCCCTCTCGACGCGCAAGGCGGCGATCATGCTCGCCTTCGGCTTCTCCTCCGGACTTCCGTTCGCGCTTCTGATCGGTACTCTCACGGCGTGGCTCGGAGAGGCGAAGATCAACCTTGCGACGATCGGAGTGCTGTCGTGGATCGGCCTTAGCTACAGCTTCAAGTTCCTCTGGTCGCCGCTCGTTGACCGGATGAAGCTGCCGCTGCTGGAGCGGCTCGGCCGGCGCAAAAGCTGGATCCTTTTGTGCCAGGCGATCCTCATGGCGAGCTTCGCCGGTCTTGCGGCCAATGATCCGGCGACGAGCATCGGCACGTTCGCGATTTTCGCCGTCATCGGGGCGCTTGCATCGGCGACGCAGGACATCGCAGTCGACGCATGGCGGATCGACGTCGCCGATGAGCGAACTCCGGTCGAATTGCTCTCGGCCGTCTATCAGTTCGGCTACCGGATCGCTTCGATCGTCGGCGGTGCCCTAGCGTTGGTGCTCGCGGCGCGCATGTCCTGGTCGCTGGTCTATCTCGTGATGGGCGGACTGATCGGCGTCATCGCGTTGATCACGGCCGTGCAGGCGCCGGATACGCCTCGGCAGGACTCCAAGTTGCTCCACAAGGAGCTCGCCGAGCCCGGCGCCCTGGAGCCGAAAGCCCGCACGGCCGCGCTCGCCATCGTCGGCGTGAGCTGGGCCTGGGCCATCTTCACCATTGGCCATTTCATGGTTTCGATGCTGACCACTGCGCCGGGGACCAAGCAGCCGTCCGTCAGCGATTTCACCAAGCTTTACGGGCCGTGGATCATCTTCGCGACGGTGATCGTGCCGCTGGTCGTCGCTGCCGTGATCAACTGGCTGCGCGGCCGCCACCGCTATGTGCTGACCGCAGCGGACACGCGCCATTCGAGCGGCCGCACGGCGCTCAACCACCTATATGTTTCACTCGTGGCGCCGCTTGGCGAGCTTTCCGGCCGCCTCGGCTGGGGCGTGCTGATCGTGCTCGGCCTCATTCTGACCTACACGCTCTGCTACAATATCTGGTCGGCCTTCGCTTTCCCCTTCTATCTCGATTTCCTCCA
>JBDTON010000097.1:0-11987 GCA_039933195.1 Sphingomicrobium sp.
GAGCGAGGAATTCCCAATATGTGCTCCTCCCCTGGAAGGGGAGGTGGCAGGGCAAAGCCCTGACGGAGGGGGGTTGGAGCCCTGCGCGCCGCCCCCTCCACCATGCTCCGCCCACGGACGCCTCTGGCGTCCGATCTCGCGCTGTCGGCATGCCCCCGGCATGCCGCGCACTTCGATCCCCTCCCCGTTTTGGGGAGGATTACGCCGCGCCGGTCTCGCTCGCCAGAAGCCGCGGATCGATGCCTTCGGCCTTGAACGCCGCCGCCCAGCGCTCGTCGCTAGGCGTGTCGAAGAGGATCTTGGCGTCGCCGTCCGCGGTGAACCAGCCGTGGCGGGTCATTTCCTCGTCGAGCTGGCCCTCGCCCCATCCGGCGTAGCCGAGCGCCGCGATCCATCGCGACGGCCCCTTCCCTTCGGCGATCACGCGCAGCACATCGATGGTGCCGGTCATTGCAAAGATCTCTTTCTGGGGGCCGGTCACGTGCAGGGTATCCTGGCCGGACCAGTCGGTCGAATGGAGCACGAAGCCCCTGCCCGGCTCGACTGGTCCGCCGTGATGCACGGCGACGTCGGGAGCCTCGCCCGGATCGATTTCGAGCTGACGCAAGAGCGCGCGGAAGCTGATTCCGGAGCGCTTGTGACCGATGCCGATCCCGATCGCTCCATTCTCGTCATGGACGCACATGGCGATGACCGCGCGCTCGAACCGCGGGTCGGCCATTCCCGGCATCGCAAGCAACAGCTTGCCGGACAGGAAGGTCGGCTGTTCAGCCATGCAGCTCAATCACCGCGCGACAATGAGCCGCGGCAGCGCGGCGGGCAAGTCTTGAGAGTGCCTTCCGGCGAACCTATCTCCCGGTTCAACCGACGCCAAGGAGACCAACCATGACCATCCACAAGGGCGACCGCCTGCCCGACGTTCCGCTGACCATCGCAACCGCCGAAGGGCCTCAGCCGACAACCAGCGGCGAATATTTCCAGGGCAAGCGTGTGGCTCTGTTCGCCGTCCCCGGCGCCTTCACCCCAACCTGCTCGGCGCGGCACCTGCCCTCCTTCGTCGAGAAGGCAGGCGAGCTCAAAGGCAAGGGCATCGACGAGATCGCCGGCATTTCGGTCAACGATCCGTTCGTAATGCAGGCCTGGAACGAGCGCGACGGCTCGCCCGACATCACCATGCTCGCCGACGGCAACGGCGAGTTCACCGACGCTGTCGGATTGACGATGGACGGCAGCAAGTACGGCATGGGCCAGCGCTCGCAGCGCTATTCGATGATCGTCGATGACGGGGTTGTCGAGCAGATCAATGTCGAGGCCCCTGGCGAATATCGCGCGTCGAGCGCCGAAACGATGCTCGATCAGCTGGCGACGGCCTGACCCGGACCGTCGCTCGCCGCCGCTTCGCCTCTCCTTGCCGCTGACCGACCCGAAACGAAAGAAACAGCCTCCGCGCTCAATCGTTTAACCGGTACGACAGCGAAATCATTTTTCCCAAGGAGAGACGGAATGGCGAGAACCAATCAACGCGGCCGCAATAACAATCCCGAAGGCCGCAACCAGTACAGCAATGGATGGATGGACACGGCGCGCGAGCGTCCGTTCGCCGCCGCCGCGACGGCTGCCGCCGCCGTTGGCGCGGGCGTGTTCCTGTGGTCGCGCCGCAATCAGATCAGCGACCAGATCAGCGGCCTCAGCGAGCAGCTCGGCGAATGGACCAGCAACATGCAGTCGGGAAGCTCGGACGGCGCGTTCGAGATGGCCGGCACGAGTTCGCGAAGCCGCGGCCAGACCGGCGGCGGCAATGCCACCCCCGGCGCACAAAGCGAAGGTGGCGAGACTACCGCTTCGGCGAGTGGCCGCGGTCGGACGCAACGCGCGCCGACGGCTTAAGCTTCACCCGGGGGGCGCCCACGGGCGCCCCTTTTTTACCCCTTGAGGAACAGTGCGATCGCCTCGCCAAGCTCGGGCCTGGTGACGCTGGTCATGTGCGTGCCGGGCACTTCTCGAAACGTCGCATCGGGCAAGGCTGCCGCAAGGTCTTGCGCCGAACCGTTATCCTCGTCCTCGCTCCCGCAAACCACCAGCGTCGGCATTGTGAAAGCCTGGAGCCAGTCCATGACTGTGTCCTCAAAGCTCTCGAGGAGCAGCCCCGCGGCGATGCGGTCGACATGCTGGCTCTTCATGAACTGGATCGACAGCCAGTGCGGGTCGCCGCGCTGAACGCGGTCGAACAGGTCGATCGTCTCGAGAAAGAAGGTCTTGCGCCGCTTCCAATTGCGCAGGCCCTCCAGCCCGGCGCCGCCCAGGACCGCCCGGCGCGGCCGGAGCCCTTCGCCCACCCCCTCGACCGTGGTGCGCGCGCCCAGCGAGAAGCCGCCGAGATCGAAGTCCTCGGCGTTCAAATGCGTTACCAGCTCGCCCAAGTCGCGGGCGAGAATGCCCTTGGGATAATGCTCTTGCCCGTGCGGCTTGCCGCTGAGCCCGTGGGCACGAAGATCGGGCATGATCACTCGAAAGCCTTCGGCGGCGATCCGCGCCGCGTGGCCGAACTTGATCCAGTTCATGTTAGCGTCGGAAAAGAGCCCGTGAAGCAGGATCACGGGTCTGCCGCGTCCCGTTTCATGGAACGCGAGCTCGATCCCGTCGGACGCAGTCCAGAAATGGGCGGCGACGTCGCTCACCCCGGAAACGTTCCCGTCGCTTCGATCCATTTTTCGACCAGCACCGGATAATCCTCGGTGCGCATTTCCGGCAGCCCCTCGGTGTTGAGCCACGCGCGGTGCATGCTCTCCGCCCCAAAATGATGCTTGGGCTTGAAGCGTGACGGGTCGTCGAAGCTGGCGACGGTCAGGTCCATCTTGTCGCTGCCCTCCTTGAACTTGAAGCCGAACGAAGTCCCGCACTTGCGGCAATAGGGACGCTGGGCGATCGGCGAACTGTCGTACCAGTCGGGCTCATGCTCCCACGCAACTTCGGCCTGTTTGACGGACTTAAAGGCGATGGAGACGGAGCCGGTCGAGCGCTGGCACATCCGGCAGTGGCACAAATAAGCGTCGTCGTCGGCGATGTTGGCGGTGTAGCGGATGCGTCCGCAAGCACAGCCGCCGGTCATTTGTTCGGCCATGATTCGCTCCCTTGGTCGCGGGCCCCTTCGCCCGCTAATGGGCCCTATGTCCAGCGCTCCAACGCCTGAGGAAATCGCCCGCGATGCGCGCTGGCTCGCGCAGGCGCTGGATCCCGCCACGGGCATGGTTCGGCTGGTCGCCATGGAGCGCGAGGCTTATCGCGCCTCCAGCTTTTTGGACGACCGCATCCTTCAGGCGCCGGTTGACGCGCAGATCGTCGCGTGGCGCGTCGTCGAAGAGGCGATGTCAGCCGGGCTGCGCCAAAACGCGCGGTGGATCTTCCACATCGGCCACGTCGGCTCGACCCTCGTTTCGCGATTGCTCGGGGAACTCGATGGAGTCCTGGCGATCCGCGAGCCGCGGCTCCTGCGCGACCTCGCCCTGAGCCCGCCGGAGTCCCAGCGGCGCTACCTCGCGCCGGTGCCGAAGCTAATGTCACGGACTTTCGCCGCCGATGAGATCGCCTGCGTCAAAGTCACCAGCTTCGCGAGCGAGATCGCACCGCAGCTCGTCCCGCCAGGTGAGCGAGCGCTGTTCATGTACGCGACCCCGCGGAACTACATTGCGAGTATCCTTGCCGGTGAGAATTCGCTGCAGGAGCTGCGAATGCTCGCGGGCCCGCGCGCACAACGGGCGAATGCTCGTGACGTCTACATCCCGGCGCAGAACGACGCCGACCACGCCGCTGCCGCTTGGGCCGCGGAGACGACGGCGCTGGAAGCAGCGGCCGAGGCGATGGCGGACAGGCAGGTCGCATGGGCCGACTTCGACAAGATGCTTCGCGGCATGGAAGCCGAGCTCGCGCGAATTACCGAATTCTTCGGCTTCGCGGCCGATGCGGATCGCGTGCACGCTCTCGCGACGGGACCGCTGATGAGCCGTTATTCGAAGGCGCCCGAGCATGAATATAGCGCCGGCCTGCGCCAGGAGTTGCTCGCCGAGAGCTCGGAGCGCTTTTCCCGGGAGATCGTCGGCGCCCTTGCCATGCTTCACTCCGCGGCCGAAAAGTCGCCGCTGCTCGCGCGGGCGCTGGCGCGAGCGAGGGAGGTTTGATGTACCGGGTTTTGCAGGTCCTGACCGACGCGGAGGTCGCGGAGTGCCGCCGGATTGCCGCGTCGACGCCGTTCGTCGACGGCCGCATCACCAACCCGCACAATCTTGCCAAGGAAAACGAGCAGCTCCACGAGCCCGGCGCCTATAAAGCGAGCTCGGACCTGCTCCGCCAGGCGCTGCTGCGCACGCCCGAATTCATGGAGTTCGCCTTTCCGGTCGCTTTGGCGCCGCCTTTGATCACCCGCTACAAACCCGGGATGAAATATGGCGCGCACGCCGACGCCGCTTTCATCCAGTTGCCCGGAGCAACGATCCGCAGCGACCTGTCCTGCACGATCTTCCTCAACGATCCGAAGGATTATGACGGCGGCGAGCTGCACCTGCGCCTCGGCGACGCGCAGCTGACGTTCAAGCTCAAGCCCGGGGAGGCGATCGTCTATCCGTCCGACACCTTCCACCAGGTGGTGCCGGTCACCAAGGGCGAGCGGCTGGTCGCGATTACTTTTATTCAGAGCCGGATCCAGGACCCGTTCCGCCGCAACATGCTCTACGAGCTGAACGAGGTCGCGGCGCTTGAGGGGCTGAAGATGGACCCGCAGAATTACGGCCGCCTGCAGCTCATCCAGCAGAACCTGCTGCGATATTGGAGCGACATGCCTTAACGGCCGCTACGCCGCCTTCTGCAAATGCTTGCGTCCTAGCAGCTCAGCAATCTGGACGGCGTTGAGCGCCGCGCCCTTGCGCAGATTATCGCTGACCACCCAGATCGAAAGTCCGTTGTCGACGGTCGAATCTTCGCGGATCCGGCTGACGTAGGTCGCATATTCGCCGACCGCCTCGACAGGAGTCACATAGCCGCCGGGCTCGCGCTTATCGACCACCATCACGCCGGGCGCTTCGCGCAGGATGTTGCGCGCCTGGTCCGCCGTGATCTCATTCTCGAACTCGATGTTCACGGCCTCGCTGTGGCTGACGAACACCGGCACACGGACGCAGGTCGCACTGACCTTGATCTTGGGATCGAGGATTTTCTTGGTCTCGACCACCAGCTTCCATTCCTCCGTGGTCGACCCGTCGTCGAGGAAATCGCCGGCTTGCGGGATGACGTTGAACGCGATCTGCTTGGGATAAACCCGGGGCTCGGTCGAGTCCCCGACGAAAATGTTGCGCGACTGCTCGAACAGCTCGTCCATCCCGGCTTTGCCGGTGCCGGAAACCGACTGATAGGTGGCCAGGACCACCCGCTTGATCTTCGCGAAGTCGTGCAGCGGCTTTAGCGCCACCACCAGCTGTGCCGTCGAGCAATTCGGATTGGCGATGATGTTCTTCTTGCGGTAGCCGGCGATCGCTTCCGAGTTGACCTCGGGGACGATCAGCGGAACGTCCGGGTCCATCCGGTACAGCGACGAATTGTCGATCACCGTGCAGCCCGCCCGAGCCGCTTTTGGCGCGTAAGTCTTTGAAACCTCCGAACCCGCGGCGAACAGAGCAATGTCCCAGCCGGCGAAGTCGAAATGCTCGATATTGCGGACCTTCAGCATCTCGTCGGTCTGCCCGAACTCGATGGTGGTGCCCGTCGAGCGCGACGAGGCGATCGCCGCGACCTCGTCCAACGGGAATTGCCGCTCGGCGAGGATGTTCAGGATCTCGCGCCCGACATTGCCCGTCGCTCCGACAACGGCGACCCGGTAACCCATCACATCATCTCCGCCTGGCTATTGCCGCAGCGCCTATCGCAAGCCGCCCTTGAAAGCGATATGGCTTCGCCCCTCGCGCGGTCCAAGAGGGGGAGCATGCGCCGACCGTTGCTGCTGCTGGCATTGTTGCTTCTCGCGTTGCTCGGAGCATTGGCGCTTACGCCTTTCCTCGAGCAGCCGCCGCAGGGCGTTACGACGCCTGGCGCGGGCGAGTTCGACGCAACCCGCGCGAAAGCTCGTCTCGCGTCCATTCTTGGTGATCAGCGCCCACACCCAGCGGACACTGTCGCCGACGACCAGGTGCGCCAGCGTATCGTAGGGCCGCTGCAGCAGATGGGTCTCACGCCGATCATCCGCGACCAGTTCGCCTGCAACGAGCTCTACAAGTCTCGCGGCGTGAGCTGTGCCCGAGTGCGCAATGTGATCGCGGTGCTGGGCCCCGCTACGGGCAAGGCCGTCCTGCTCAATGCGCATTACGACAGCACGCCCGTCGGGCCCGGAGCGGCGGACGACGGCATCGGCGTCGGGACTCTGCTCGAGGTCGGCGCGATCCTCAAGGACCAGCCACTCAAGCGCCCCGTGATCCTGCTCTTCAACGAAGGGGAGGAACTCGGCCTGGTCGGCGCCCGCGCGTTCCTCGCCGACCCGCTCAGCCGCAACGTGGACAGCCTGATTAACCTCGAGGCGCGCGGGGTGCGCGGGCCGGTCAACATGTTCGAGACCAGCCGGCCGAACGGCGCTGCGATCGCCGTCTTCGCTGCCGCCGTGAAGCATCCGGTCGCCAACTCCCTGTCGACGGACGTCTACCGCCTCCTGCCGAACTACACCGACGTGAACAGCTTCGCCGAGCGTGGCTGGCTGACGTTGAACCTCGCGCCGATCGGCAACGAGACGCGCTATCACAGCGCCGGCGATGACATGGCCGCACTCGACCCGACGACGCTGCAGCATATGGGCGACCAGACGCTCGCTCTGGCCAAAGGGCTCGCGGGCGGGACGCCGATTGCGACCGGCGACCGCATCTTCATGGATGTGGCGGGCCGCGCGCTAATCACGCTGCCCCTGGAAATCGGCGTCGTCCTTCTGATCGTATTGCTGATCAGTTTCGGCGTCATATCGCTGCGCCGAGGAGGGCTGCTGCGGGGAGCGGCTGCGGTTGCCGGAACCGTCGTCGCGGCAACCGCGCTCTCCTGGGTCATCCTCGCGCTCGTCGGCGCAGTACGCCACGGGATGTTCTGGCGAGCACATCCGATTTGGACGCACCTGACGGTCTATGCCGCCACAATCTTCGCCGCGGCGGTGCTGCTGACAGCCGTCGGCGGAAGCCTCGACCGCACAAAGTTGAGACCGGCTTTTTGGTTCATCTTCCTCGTCCTGGGCGGCGCTATCGGCCTTATCGCGCCGGGCGGCATCATCTTCTTCCTCTTCCCGCCGCTGCTGGCATTGATCGGCACTATCGCTGCTAGCTGGTGGCAGCCCGCGGAGCGCGTCGCCTCAGGGATGGCGATCGTGATCCTGTACCTGACCTGGGGCGCGATGCTCGGCCTGCTCGAGGACCTGCTCAACGGGGGACCGATGTGGATCTTCGCGCCCCTCGGCAGCCTGCTGATCATCCCTGTGCTGATCGAGGCTCGGCCGCTGATTGCCCGCGCGGGTCCGCGCGTGAGCGCCGTTATGAGCGGACTGATCACGCTCGCCTTCTGCGCCGCATCCGCTGCGGCCCCCGCTTATTCCGCCGACCGGCAGCAGCGCTTCGTAATTCAGCACGTCACGGACGTTTCAAAGGGCAAAAGCTGGTGGTCGGTGCTCAACGATGCTGCGCCGCTTCCACAGGACTTCGGAAGCAATTGGACGCGAGCAAGATTGCCGTTCAGCGAGCGCCCGCGGTGGCTTGCCTCGGCTCCAACGGATCCGGGCACCAAGGCGCCGGGCATTCAACTGGTGTCGCAAGTGCAAAACGGGAGTGACCGAACCCTTACGTTGCGCCTCACTGCAAACGGCAATGACCGAGTCGAGCTGATCGCGCCGGAGAACGCCAGGATCCGCTCGGCCGGCGTGCAAGGCTTCATTCGGCCGATCGACCAGAACGAGAGCGGCAAATATCTGATCGATTGCTTCGGCCGCAGCTGCGACGCAGCGGTCTTGCAGCTGACGATCGGCAAGGCTTCGCCGATCGAAGTGCTGGTACTGGGATCGAAGGCGGAACTTCCGCCTGCTGCAGCGCCGTACATCCGCCGAAGGCCCAAATTCGCGCGTCCGCAATATAACCGCGACGAGACGATCGCCTTCGCACGCTTCAAGCTCTGACGGCCGGTGAACTTTTCTGCTAATGAGCGGACTCTCCAGCGCCGATTCACGCGTATGAATCGCGAAGACGCCTTTTCGAGGAGAGGTGTGATGGCCACCAAACCGCTTGCTGCTCCCGCCCCCGGGCTGCGCGCCAGAATTCCCGTCCAAACCATCACGAACGAGGACTTGCGCTGGTCGCTGCGCCAGGGGCTCGGCGATTTCCAGGCGATGCGCGGAGATCTCGTGTTCGCCGGGCTGATCTACACGGTGATCGGGATCGCTGCGGCGGTGATGACGACCAACGGGCCGCTGATGCCCTTCTTCTTCCCCGTCGTTGCCGGCGTCGGGCTGCTCGGTCCGGTGGCTGCGGTGGGCTTCTACGAGCTCGCCCGGCGCCGCGAGGACGGCCTCGAATCGGGATGGACCCATTTTTTCGACGTGCGCCTTCGCCCCGCGGTCGATGACATGGGGATCGTTGCCGGGCTGCTGCTCGCCATCTTCGGCCTGTGGCTACTGGTTGCCGGGGTGCTCTACGTTTCGCTGTTCGGCTGGGCGACTCCGACGTCGATCAGCGGCTTCTTCAACATGGTGTTCACGACGCCGGCCGGTTGGGCGCTGATTGTCATCGGCGCCGCCATCGGCGCGGTCTTCGGCTGGATCGTACTGGCACTGAGCATCGTATCGCTGCCCATGCTGGTGGACTGCGACGTCAGCGCCTCGGAAGCAGTGTCCGCCTCGTGGCGCGCGGCGCACGCGAACAAAAGCGAGATGGTCCGCTGGGGCCTGACGGTCCTGGTGCTACTGGTGCTCGGGTCGATCCCTTTTTTCGTCGGGCTCGCGTTCGTCCTGCCGTGGCTCGGCTACTCGACCTGGCACCTCTACACGCGGCTGATCGACCGCGAGGCGATCGCCGGCCGCCGCAAAGCTTAAGCCTCGCCGCCGCCCGGTGCTTCGGCCTCGGCGCCCTTTCCGCTCGGAATGTCGCGCTGGATGGTCCGGCGCTCGGCGATGCGAGCCGCCTTACCGGTGCGGCCGCGCAGGTAGTAAAGCTTGGCGCGCCGGACGTCGCCACGGCGGACGACCTCGATATGGTCGATGATTGGCGAATACAGCGGGAAGACGCGTTCGACGCCCTCGCCAAAGCTGATCTTGCGCACGGTGAAGTTGGAGCCGACGCCCTTGTTCGCTCGGGCGATGCACACGCCCTCGAAATTCTGCACTCGGGTGCGCTCGCCCTCGATCACCTTGACGCCGACGCGCAGCGTGTCGCCGGGACGGAATTCGGGGACGGGCTTGTCCTTGGTCAGAGCGTCGATGGCCTCGCGCTCGAGCGTTTCGATCAGGTTCATTGGTCTTTACGCCTTCGTGTCTCGTCGCCGCGCGCCAGAGGGCGGTGCCTGCGATGCGCCCCCGTGGCGCTCGATCAGGTCCGGCCGCCATAGCCGTGTGTCTTCGACCGCGCGTTCGTGTCGCCACGCCGCGATCTTCGCATGATCCCCCGACCGCAGCACTTCGGGGATCGTGCGCCCTTCCCATGTAACAGGCCGGGTATAGTGCGGATATTCCAGGAGACCTTGCTCGAAGCTCTCCTCCTCTCCGCTGGAGGCCGCGCCCATTACCCCGGGAAGAAGCCTCACGCAAGCATCGAGGATGACCATCGCGCCAAGCTCGCCGCCCGAGAGCACATAATCGCCGATCGACACGGGTTCGAGCGGACGTGCGTCGAAGATGCGTTCGTCGAACCCCTCGAAGCGGCCGGAGAGCAGGATCACGCCGTCGCCAGCGGCGAGCTGACGCACCCGGGCCTGGGTCAGCAGCGCCCCCCGTGGCGTGAGCGCCAGCATCGGCCGCCCGTCGGCGACACTGTCGAGCGCGGCGGCCAGTACGTCGGGACGAAGCACCATCCCCGCCCCGCCGCCCGCCGGCGTGTCGTCGACGCTGCGATGCTTGTCGGTCGCGAAGTCGCGGATGTTCTTCGTCTCGAGGGACCAAATGCCCTGCTCCAGCGCCCGTCCGGCAAGGCTGGTGCCGAGCGGGCCAGGGAGCGTGTCGGGATAGAGGGTTAAAACGGTCGTTCTGAACACCATAACGGAACCGCCGCTACCACAATCCATTGGGCTGCGCATGGATGAGCCACCCCTTGACTGCCTGGTCGTCGGCGGCGGACCCGCGGGTCTGACCGCGGCGATCTATCTCGCGCGCTTTCATCTCGACATTCTGGTGGTCGACGGCGGCAAGAGCCGCGCGTCGTGGATCCCGTGCACGCGCAACGTCTCCGGCTTTCCGGACGGGATTAAGGGGACGGAGCTGCTGCAGCGGATGCGTGAGCAAGCTTGCAAGTATGGCGCAAAGATCGAATCGGAGTTCGTCACCAAGCTCGAGCGCGATGCCGAAACGGGCCTGTTCACGGCGATCTGGGGTTCGGGCTGCCGGCAGGCGCGCACCATTCTCCTGGCGACCGGAGTCAGCAACCGGCGCCCTCCGGTCGAAGAGCAGTTGCACAACGACGCGCTGGCCCGCGGCCTCATTCGCTATTGCCCCATCTGCGACGGCTACGAGGTCACCGACAAGAAGATCGGCGTGATCGGCAGCGACAGGCATGGAGTCGCCGAAGCGCTCTTCCTGCGGAGCTACACGGCGGACATCACGCTGATCGCACCCGACAAAGCGATGCGCCTGACCGCCGAGCACCGGGACAAGCTCAAGGCAGCGAAGATCGTGACCGTGGACGGTCCCGCGCAGGCGGTCGCCATTTCGAGCGAGTATATCGTCGTCGACACCGCCGACGGTCACTACACTTTCGACAGCATCTATCCCGCGCTGGGGTCCGACACGCACGTCCAGCTGGCAGAGCAGGTCGGGGCCAGTCTCTCGGGCGAACGCTGCATTTGCGTGGATCGGCAGATGCGCACCAACGTACCCGGACTCTACGCAGCAGGCGACGTGGTCATCGGGCTCGACCAGATCAGCCACGCGATGGGCCAGGGCGGAGTGGCTGCGACGGCGGTCCGCAACGATCTTGAGACGCAGCAGCCGCTCTGGCGCTAGGCGAGGAACTCCGAATCCAGCACGATCCGACCATTCTCGAGGTCGGCAATGCCGTCCTTGAATGGAATCAGTGACTTTCGCCCGCCTTCTCTCTCGATTTCGAGCAAATCCCCCGCACCGAAATTCTCGACTGCGACCACTGTGCCCACTGCGCGGCCCTCGCGGTCCTCTGCTGGCAGGCCGATCAGGTCCGCATGGTAATATTCGCCCTCTTGGAGCCGAGGCAGAGCCGAGCGGTCGATCTCGATGAGCGAACCGCGCAGCGCCTCGGCAGCCGAGCGATTGGCAACGCCCTCGAGGCGCGCGACCGCGCCCTTCCCGCTATCGCGGACCGAAAGGAGGCGCCGCTTCACGCTTCCGACATAGAGCGTTTCGTGCCGCGACAGGCTCTCGACACTGTCGCTGAACAGTTTGAGGCGAAGCTCGCCCTTGACCCCGTGCGCCCCGGCGACGGCAGCGAGAGCGATCCTGCGCTCGCTGCCGTCGTCAGAAGCCGGCACGATTACTGCGCGTCCTCAGCCGCGCCCTCGGCCGGCTCTTCCGTCGATTCACCGGATTCCGCAGACGCTTCCGTAGCTTGCGGGGAATTATCGGTCGGCGGAGCGACTTCGTCGGCGCCTTCGACGGGCGCCTCGGCGGAATCACCCTCATTGGCGGGAACCGAGGCTTCCTCGACTGGCGCCTCGCCGGTGTCGGGCTCAGCGACCACGGGCTCCTCGTCGGGTTCGGCTTCGGCCACAGGCTCCTCGGCCGGAGCTTCCGCGACAGGCTCCTCGGC
>JBDTON010000098.1:0-2864 GCA_039933195.1 Sphingomicrobium sp.
GCGTTCGAGCGGATCGAGGAAACGATCCTGCCGTGCATCGCAATGATGCTTCAGACGCTGATCGACGCCTCCGAATCGGTCGCAGAAGGCGAACGCCGGTTCCTCGTCGGCGAGCTCAAGACTCTTGCCGCCGAGCTCGAGGAATTGACGCAGGCGGTCGAGCGCTCGAGCCCCGTGCACGTCGAGCCGGGCGAATACCGGACGCGCGGAGCCGCTTAGGCCGCATTCGCGACGATCGCGGCATGCAACTCCGCATCGACGTTCCCGCCTGACAGCACCACCACCGTTCCTTCGCGAGGCTCGACCCTGCCCGCGAGCAACGCCGCAAGCCCGACCGCGCCGCCGGGCTCGACCATGAGGCTGTGGGTGCGCCAGGCGACGCGCATCGCATCGGCGACTTCGGAGTCGGTGACCGAAACTGCCTTTGCACCGCGCTTCTGCAGAACTCCGAAGGTGATTGGCGACACCCGCGGCGTCAGAAGCGCGTCGCAGAACGTATCCGGTGCATCCGCCGCCACCGGGACGATCTGGCCGACTTCAAGCGAACGGCCCATATCATCCCAGCCTTCGGGCTCGACGATCACGATTTCAGCGTCAGGACAGGCAAGTGCGATTCCCGACGCCAGCCCCCCGCCTCCGCACGGAATGACGATGCGCCGCGGCGGCTCGGATATCTGTTCCAGGATTTCGAGCCCCGCCGTCCCCTGTCCTGCGACGATCGCAGGATCGTCGAAGCTCGGGACCACCGTCGCGCCGGTTTCGGCGGAAATCTTTGCGGCAATCTCTTCGCGGCTCTCGGTGCGCCGGTCGTAGAAGAGGATCTCAGCCCCTTCAGCGCGCGTGCCTTCGACCTTCACCTGAGGCGCGTCTGCCGGCATGACGATGATCGCCCGGATGCCGAGCCGCCGGGCAGCGATCGCGACTCCGCGCGCGTGATTTCCCGACGAGAACGCCACGACTCCCCGCTCCCGTTCCTCCGGCGAGAGCTGAAGCAAGCGGTTGCTCGCGCCGCGGAGCTTGAAGGCGCCGCCAGTCTGCAGGCACTCGCATTTGAGCCACAGGCGCGTACCGGCGATTAGGCTTTCAACCAGCGGCGTGCGCGCGACTTGACCTGCAATCCGCTTCGCCGCTTCGACGATGTCTCCGTGCTCGATGACAGGCGATTTCGTTAAGTAGTTGATATTTCACCCTTTCGATCAGCCGTTGCAGATCAGCGACATACGGTCGCGAATTGTTAAGGGAAGGACCAAATAATCTTTACAGGGAGGCACCCCATACATATATCGCGCGCCGCTGCCCCATGGGACTTCCAACCGCAAGGCAGCTCTGTGTTGAACAAGCCTGTTGGAGGTCCCTTGAGTTGCACAAGCATCATCGCGCGCTGGGGCTAGCGTCCGCCCCGACCGGCATCCGGGGGGGTGTCGATATCGCCAAGCTGCGACCGGTCCAACCGGTGACGCTTCTGCGCCCGCACGCAGCGCGTCGGGCGGCCCGTTTCTTCGTCGAGAAGTTCCCCGGCCGCTCGCTTTACGCGGTGAAGGCGAATCCCTCGCCCGAGCTGCTCAACATCCTGTGGGACGCGGGCGTGACGCATTATGACGTCGCGTCGATCGGCGAGGTCCGCCTGGTCCATCAGACTTTGCCGGCAGCGGTGATCTGCTTCATGCACCCGGTGAAGGCCGAGGAAGTCATCGCCGAGGCCTATTTCGAACATAATGTTAAGACCTTCAGCCTCGACACGCTGGAAGAGCTGGAGAAGATCATCCGCGCGACCAGCACCGACGGGGTCGCAGCGAGCGATCTCAACCTCCTGGTGCGCATCCGCGTCAGCTCCGACCATGCGAAGCTCAGCCTCGCGGCCAAGTTCGGCGCCGAGCCGCACGAGGTAAAGCCATTGCTGTTCGCCGCTCGCCAGGCCGCCGATGCGCTGGGTATCTGCTTTCATGTCGGCAGCCAGGCGATGACCCCCGCCGCCTATTCCGAGGCGATGGACCGCGTTCGCCAGGCGATCATCGAAGCTTCGGTCACCGTGGACATCGTCGATGTCGGCGGCGGCTTCCCGTCGTCGTACCCGGGCATGGAACCGCCGCCGCTGGTGACCTATTTCTCGGTCATCCACGCCGGCTTCGAGGCGCTTCCGATCAGCTACTCGGCGGAACTGTGGTGCGAGCCCGGCCGGGCGCTTTGCGCGGAATATGCGAGCCTCATCGTGCGTGTCGAAAAGCGCCGCGGCGATGAGTTGTACATCAACGACGGCGCGTACGGCGCCTTGTTCGACGCCGCGCATATCGGCTGGCGGTACCCGGTCCGCCTGCTGCGCGAGAGAGAATCGCGTGTGCGTCCGGCTCAGTTCAGCTTCTACGGGCCCACCTGCGACGACCTCGATCGCATGGCCGGCCCGTTCGAGCTTCCGGCCGACGTTGGCCCCGGCGACTATATCGAGATCGGCATGCTCGGCGCCTATGGCTGCGCGATGCGTACGCGTTTCAACGGTTTCGACGCGGTCAGCACCGAAATCGTCGAGGATGAGCCGATGGCGAGCCTCTACGCGGGCGCGGGCAAGCTCAGGCGCTCGAACGTCGTGAAGCTGTAGCTCGCGTCTGGCGAGCGTCATCCCCGCGCAGGCGGGGATCCCGCTTTGTTTTTGTTTATCATCGCGAGTAGCGGGATTCCCGCTTCCGCGGGAATGACGAGGTATTTGAAATGACCACCGAGACGCTGATCGAGCCCAGCACAGTCAATGACACGCGCAAGGAGCAGCTGCTGTCGACGCCGGTCGAGCATATCGATATCACCAAGTTCGACGCCCGCCCGATCGTCGACGCGATGGGCCACATGAGCTTCACCAGCCGCGACCTCGCCCG
>JBDTON010000099.1:0-2265 GCA_039933195.1 Sphingomicrobium sp.
CTCATGTCCAGTTACGCCGATCGCCTCGCCGCGCTTCGCGAACAACTCAAGGCCGACAGGCTCGACGGCTTCGTCGTTCCGCTCACCGACGAGCATATGAGCGAATATGTCGGGAGCTACGCCCAGCGGCTGGCGTGGCTGACCGGCTTCCAGGGCTCCGCCGGTTCGGCGGTCGTGCTTCCCGAGCAAGCCGCGATCTTCGTCGACGGCCGCTACACGCTGCAGGTGCGCCAGCAGGTGTCGGCAACTGAGTGGAGCTATCAGTCGGTGCCCGAAACCAGCACCACCGAATGGCTCAAGGACCATGCGCCCGAGAAAGCGCGCATCGGCTACGATCCGTGGCTCCACACCCGCGACTGGGTCGTCAAGGCCAAGGAAGCTCTGGCCAGCCGCGGCGCCGAGCTGGTGCCGGTCGCCCGCAACCCGATCGACGAGATCTGGAAGGACCGGCCGGAAGCTTCGAAGGCGCATCTGATCGTCCAGTCTGACCAATATGCGGGCAAGTCGGCGGCGGAGAAGCGCACCGAGATCGGCGACTGGCTGACCACGCAGCATGCCGACGCGGCGGTGCTGTCCGCACTTGATTCGATCGCCTGGGCGTTCAACATCCGCGGCGCGGACGTCACCCACACGCCGGTCGCGCTCGCTTATGCTTTGGTCAATGCCGACGGCACCGCCGACCTGTTCGTTGCCGGTGAAAAGATCGGCCCGAACGTCCGCCAGCACCTCGGCAACGGGGTTCGCCTCCACGAACGCGCAGCGTTCGAAAGCGCGCTCGCCGGCTTGAACGGCAAGACGGTCGTGGTCGACCCCGAACGGGCCGTCGCCGCCATCTTCGACGCGCTCGAGAAAGCCGGCGCCAAAATCCTTCCGCTGCGGGACCCGACCATCCTTCCCAAGGCGCTGAAGAATCCGGCCGAGATCGCCGGCCAGAAAGCCGCGCAGAAACGCGACGGCGCGGTCATTTCGCGTTTCCTGCGCTGGATCGACGAGAAAGCACCCAAGGGTGATGTGGACGAGCTCAAGGCGTCTGACCATCTCGAGTCGCTGCGGCGGGAGAACCCGGAGCTTCGTGACCTCTCCTTCGACAGCATCTCCGGCGCGGGGCCGAACGGCGCCATCGTCCATTACAAATCGAGCGAGAAGACCAACCGCAAGCTCGAGACAGGAACGCTCTATCTAATCGATTCTGGCGGCCAGTATGTCGACGGCACCACCGACATCACGCGCACCGTGCCGATCGGCGAGCCCACGGACGAGATGCGCGACCGCTTCACCCGGGTACTCAAGGGCCATATCGCAATCGCCACCGCGGTGTTCCCCAAGGGCACGCGCGGGTCGCAGCTCGACAGCTTCGCCCGCAGGCCGCTGTGGGAAGCTGGCCTCGATTATGCCCACGGCACCGGCCACGGGGTCGGCAGCTTCCTCGCCGTCCACGAGGGCCCGCAGCGGATTTCGCCCGTCGGAAGCGCGCAGAGCGGCGGGGATGAGCCGCTGCAGGCCGGAATGATCATCTCCAACGAGCCGGGTTACTACAAGACCGGCGAATACGGCATTCGCATCGAGAATCTGGTGCTGGTGTGCCAACGCGAGATCGAAGGCGCGGAAAAGGAGATGCTCGGCTTCGAGACTTTGACCTTCGCTCCGATCGACCGCCGCCTGATCGACCCGCAGATGCTCGAGCCGGAGGAATTGATCTGGCTCAATTGCTATCACGCGCATGTGATGGCGAAGATCGGTCCGCAGCTGAAGGGCGACGACCTCGCCTGGCTTCAGCAGGCGTGCGCTCCGATCGAGGTGTAGGGCCATGCAGGGCAAGTCGCTGTTCGATTATCCGATTCATCTCGGACTGGGTGCGCGCGCGGTGCCGCAGCCGCAATTCACCGGCATGGAATGGTACGAAGGCTATGATCAGCGCCATGGCGACGACCTCGACGAGGGTCGTCTGGTTGCGCTCTACCGCTTCGAGGAGAGCTGGACGAGTTGGGAGATGCACCCGTCGGGCGATGAGGTCGTGTGCTGTATTCAGGGGCACATGACGCTGCACCAGGAGCTAGCCGACGGAAGCAAGCAGTCGCACGAGCTTGGGCCCGGGGAATATGCCGTGAACCCGCCAGGCGCCTGGCACACGGCCGATACGGAAGGTCCAGTCGTGGCGCTTTTCATTACGGTCGGAAAGGGAACGACCCACCGGCCGCGCGGATGAGCAAAATGGTGCTGCCGGTGAGGATTGAACTCACGACCTCAGCCTTACCAAGGATGCGC
>JBDTON010000100.1:0-3009 GCA_039933195.1 Sphingomicrobium sp.
TCGCTGCCGTCGGAATAGAGCGGCCAGGCGACCGCCCATTCGGCGCTGCCCTGGTCGTTGGGGAACGCCTGCTTGCCGACGAATGGCTGGTTGGTGACGGTGGGGCGGTCGCCGAGCTGTTCGGCGAGATGGTCGGCAAGGCCGCCGGGGAACTGAAACACTGCCTGTTCCGGGACTTCCGCCGACGCGAGCGACGGGTCGCAATGCCAGCGGATTTCGACCCCGGCGAAAAGGTAGGCCTTGGACCGCGCGAGCTGGTAGATCCGCAGCGGGTCGAACGCGGCGTCGGCGCCGAAAATCTCCGGGTCGGGAGTGAAGGCGGTGGTTGTGCCGCGGCGGTTTGGGGCGGCGCCGATCTCCTCGAGCTTCGAAGTCGCAACGCCCCTGGAGAAGCTCTGGCGGTAGAGCTTCTTCTCGCGCGCGACCTCGACGATTGTTTCGGTCGAAAGCGCGTTCACCACGCTCACTCCGACGCCGTGGAGTCCGCCCGAGGTCGAATAGGCTTTGCCGTCGAATTTCCCGCCCGAGTGGAGAGTCGTCATGATGACTTCCAACGCCGACTTGCCGGGATATTTGGGGTGCGCGTCGACCGGGATTCCGCGTCCGTTGTCGGTGACCGTCAGGCGATTGCCGGGTTCCAGAGTGACTTCGATGCGGGTGGCGTGGCCGGCGACCGCTTCGTCCATCGAATTGTCGATGACCTCGGCGGCGAGGTGGTGCAGAGCGCGCGCGTCGGTCCCGCCGATGTACATTCCGGGCCGCCGGCGGACGGGCTCGAGGCCTTCGAGCACCTCGATCGAGGACGCATCGTAGCCGTCGGGTGCCGAAGATGCGGAAGACGAGAAGAGGTCGGCCATGCCGCTGCGGGTATAGGGCGCGGATTCGAGCCGTGCCAACCTTGCGCCGGGCCGTTTTCCACAGCTCTTGAAATGGCGAACGGCAATTCCAACTCTACGCTGTCGGGTGCCATCCGGGCCCGGCGACGGGGCGAGACGCCCGCACGCGCGCCTCCGCTCCGCCAGTCGCTCAAATGGAGGACATGACATGCGTAGTGCTTTCGATTTTGCGCCGTTCCGGCGTTCCACCGTCGGTTTCGACCGGCTGTTCGACATGCTCGAGAACAATAGTGTCGGCCAGGCGCAGGAGAATTATCCGCCGTTCGACCTGATCAAGGTCGGCGAGAACGAATATCGGATCGAGCTCGCCGTTGCCGGGTTCAAGCCCGACGAGCTCGACATCACGGCCCAGCAGAACGTGCTGATCGTTGCCGGCGGGAAGAAGGACGAGACCGAAGAGAAGGGTTCGGACTACATCTACCGCGGGATCGCCAACCGTTCGTTCGAGCGGCGCTTCGCGCTTGCCGACCATATCCAGGTCAAAGGCGCGGACATCCGCGACGGGTTGCTCGCGATCGACCTCGTGCGCGAGATCCCCGAGTCAATGAAGCCGAAGAAGATCAACATCGGCGGGTCCGAGCGGAGCGAGCGCTCGGCAATTGGAAGCGGCGGCGACCAGCCGGCGTCCAAGCAGACCGTCGACGCCGAGGCAGAGCAGGCCTAAGCGCGCCGGCCGAACGGTCAAATGAAGGGCTCCGGAGCATCTGCTCCGGGGCCTTTTCGCTGCGCTGCTTTCGAGCCATTGCGACGTTCATGATGGTGGCGCGCAGGATACGGTGGGGAACTGCAGAGCGTGGGGAGGCGGCGAGGTGCTGACCGAGCGCGACGTCGGCCGGATCGTGTTTGGCTGCGGCAATTTTGGTGGAATCGGCTCGGCGCCCCACTTGCGCACCGCCGGCGACAGCGAGGAACGGGCGCTGGAGCTGCTCGATCATGCGCGGGGGGTCGGGCTGCGGCGATTCGACACCGCGAACACCTACGGCGGCGGAGCAAGTGAAAAGGTGCTCGGCAAGTGGCTTCGCTCCCAGGGTGCGCCGTTCCGTCAAAACGCACAGATCGCGACCAAGGTCGGCAATCCCCACGGCTGCCCGCCAGGTGAAACGCCGCTCAGCCGGGCTCAGATCGCATATCACCTCGATGAGTCTTTACGCCGGTTGGGCGTCGAGCGGATCGATCTTTATTACATTCACGAATTCGATCGAATGACGCCGCTCGAAGAATCTCTCGACGCGATGACGCGCGCGGCGGAAGCCGGCAAAATCGACCGTTTCGGCGTTTCCAACGCTTCGCTGTCCGATGTGGAGGCGGTCAGGAGCCTGGCCGGAAGCGGCTTCGCCGAGCGCTTCGAATATGTCCAGAACGAGTATAATCTGCTCGCCACGGCGGATGCGGAGGCGCTGATCCCGTACTGCGCCGGGCATGCGCTTCGGTATACCGCCTTCAGCCCGCTCGCCGGGGGGCTGCTCAGCGGCAAATACCGGTTTGGCGAGACGCCTCCTCCTGGGAGCCGTTTGGCGCACGCGCCGGATGCCTTCGGAGGCCATGTGACCGAGGAAGGCTTCAGCGCGATCGGACGGCTGCGGCGATCGGCCGCGGCGCGGGAGGAGACGATGGCGGCGACCGCCCTGCGCTTCGTGCTTGAGACGCCCGGGATGGATGGTCTGATCATCGCGCCGCGGCGGATTGAACATTTCGCGAGCCTCGGCCTGAAGGCGCAATAATGTTTCGCGTTCGCAAGGACTTCCCAACTAAAATAGACGATCTAAATTTATTTGATGTAACGAGAAGCGTATCGAATATTTAGCTAATCTATGCTAAAGCGCATTTATCGCTAGTCCTTTTTCGCAGGCATTTAGTGACTGAGAGCCGGTATGCTCCCGCTTGCCAGCAGGTGCAGCATATGTCCGGACTCCTTCGTTCATTTGACAACCCAATTACGGTTTCTTCGAAAACGCGCGGCAGAAAGGACACGTCTGAAACGTGCCGCGAACGGGCCTCGGCGGACCTCTTGAAGTCGGTCACCATGTTGACGGCTAATGAGCGACTGATTCTAGAGCGCAGCGCGGCCAGCTGGAGCTCGCGTGCGCAGTTGCTCGAAGGTCTCGAACAAACG
>JBDTON010000101.1:0-7799 GCA_039933195.1 Sphingomicrobium sp.
GTCGCGGAAGATACCAGCAAAAGCCTCCTTGCTGAACGGCTCGAAGGCGGGTGACTCGAGGAAGGCGCGACCGGCTTCGCGATAGGCCACGATCGCCTCGCGATCCAACGACTTCAGATAAGCGTGGAGCTCGGCGTAACCGGCGAAGTCGCGCATATCGATGTAACATTCACGCGGGACCAGCGAGGCGATGTCGGTCGCGCCCCAGTAGATCGGGATCGTTCCGACACGCAGGTTCTCGAACAGCTTCTCCGTGAGCCATCCCGGGAGCGTCGTGTTCTCGAAACAGAGTACGAAATTATACCGCGAGAGTGTTTCCCACTTCGTCTCCAGCTCGCCTTTGTAGACTTTGCGCGCCGCGACGAGCAGCGGCTCCGGATTGATGCGGTCGAGCCAGTTCTTCGCGGCGATTTGCATCCGCCGAAAGGTGTAGGGCATCCGAGTCCGCCCCATGCGCTCGGACGCCTTGTTCCAGCCAATCCCGTACAGGTCGATGTCGTTCGTGCGGCTGAAATATTCGACCGCGCGCATGCGCTCCGTGAACAGCTCGTACTTCGACAGGCGCGGCAGTTTGTTCATGTTGATCATGACCAGGAATTGCCGGTCCGACCGGGACCATAATTTCTCGTCGACTCCGTGGAAGTCGATCGGCCAACACAGCGGAATCGTCTCAACCGGCTCGCCGACGAACTCGGTGATCGCATCCCCGTCGATGCACGAGTAAATGCGCTTGAACCGACGCTTCACGACTTGCAGATCGCGGTAAATGCGCGGCTCCACGACCGGCGCCTCGGTGACCATGTATGCGCTCATGATCACGTCCTGTCGCTCGGCGATCCGTTCGTGATTCTCATAGTTGCCGATCGAAACATAAAGGTGCCGATCGGTGCCATTTGGCGGAGGCATGAGGTCGGCGCTGTGGACCGGAACCCCCTGCGCCTCAAACACCTCCTTCATGTACCGGAGGCAGCCGATGAGCGAGGAATGGAACCGGCCTGTGTTGCGATCGAACAGCCGATCCTGCAGCAGCGATTTCTGCGCAGGATCGATGTAGACGCCGACGGTCATCTCCGCGTCTCCGCCCGGGAATTAGGTAGTTGCTTCGGTGCCGCGGCCCACACTTACCAGCTTCACCCCTTCGGGCTGCGGCGGCATGTAGCGCCACGGGTCAATGACGATCGAGTTCTCGGGAAACTTCATGTTCACGAACTCCGGATGGTTCGTTCCGATGAAGAAGGTGCTTGCCGGGTACGGCGGCAGCGGCGCTCCAACGTCAACGTGCGGGTCGTACATGTCGACGTCATGTCCGCGCTCCTGGAGCAGGTTCTTGAGCAGGATGGCGGGGCTGCCGACCGTGATGTTCGTCTCCATCTTGAACGACTTGCCGAGGATGACCTTGAGCCGCTTCTCGCCACCCGGCGGGTCGAAGCTTTCCATCAGCTCAGCGAGCCATTCGGTCTGGCATTCACGGGCGATCATCAGGCTCTCGAAGAAGTCGTAGCTGAGGTCGAGCTCACGTGCGAGCCATGAGAGCGCGATATTGTCGCGCGGATGGCAGCCGCCGCCGTCGCCCATCCCGCCCTTGAGATACTTGGGACTCATGATTCGCATGGTCGCTAGCTCGAGTGCGCCCGTAACCTGGTCGACGTCCGTCCCCGGGATCTTGTGGCAGATCTCCATCCAGGTATTCGCGTACGCAATCTTCATGCTGATGTAGGTGTTGTAGGCGACCTTGATGGCTTCGGCATTTTCGATGCTCGTGCGATAGATCGGCGCGTCGAGGAAGGTCTTGTAGAATTCTTCGACCTTCTGCGCGGCGCCTTCATCGCGGACGCCGAGGAGGATGAGCTCGGGATTGAGAAAATCCCGCATCGTCGTGCCCATCGCGATGAAGAATGGATTGTAGCAAATTTTCACATGGTCGTTGAGCAACGGGAAAATGTACTTGCGCATCGTCCCCGGCAGCACGGTTGAGATCACGACGACGATCTTGTCCTCGCCAACAGCTGCGATTTCGTCCGAAAGGCCTTTCAACCCCTGGATGAGCCAACGGTAGATGAAGTCCTTCCGCTCGTCTGGCAGTCGCGTGATGCCCTCGTAGCGCTCTTCGTGCGGGGTCTGAATCGGCACGAAAATGATTTCGGAATGCTCGACGAGCTCGCGAACGGTCTTCGCAAACTTGAGACTGCTTTGCTTGAGGATTGGCTCGATCGATCCCTGGCCGTCCGGTCCGGCCTCGCGATAAGGCACGTGATCCTTCTGCAGGACGTTGGGGTTGATGTCATACCCCATCACATCGTGGCCGTTCATGTCGACGGCCAACGCACAGGGCAGGCCGAGCTTGCCGAGGCCGAGGAAACCGATTTTCATCTATGCGCTCCTGTACTGATCAAAATCTGATGGGAATGCCGCAGGTGCGCACTCGCCGTCGCGGAAAGGCCCCGCATGCTTAGAGACGGAGACCTGACGGTAAAACAGCGATAATCGCTTGCCAAGGACGGCCCCCGGTTCTTCCCTGATTGGGACACGCGCGGCCTTAGCCCTTCCCTGACAAGGGTTTTCCGCTTCTTTTGAATGAAAATTTGCATAAGGTACGATAACCGGGTGAACCGCCCGGCCGCGGCGGGGGCGTGATGAAGGTCGTAATTCTGGCGGGAGGCTACGGCACCCGCATATCGGAAGAGACTGCGCAAAAGCCGAAGCCGATGGTCGAGATCGGCGAGCGGCCGATCCTGTGGCACGTGATGTGCCATTACGCTTCGTTCGGGTTTTGCGATTTCACCATCGCCTGCGGCTACCGCGGCGAAGTGATCAAGAAATATTTCGCCGATTATTGTTACCACGCCCAGGATCTCATCGTCTCTCTCAAGTCCGGGAAGGTCGAAATGGTCGGCGGCGCGCCGCCCGACTGGCGCGTCAGTGCGATCGACACGGGACGAGACTCGATGACGGGCGGCCGGCTCCTCGCCCTGAAGGACCATCTTAGCGATAGTTCGTTTATGTGTACCTATGGCGACGGCCTCAGCAGCGTCGCGCTGGACGAGCTCGTCGCCTTCCATAAGAGCCACGGCAAGCTTGCCACGGTGACCGCGGTGCACCCGCCTGCGCGCTTCGGCCTCCTAAAGCTTAACGGCGACCGGGTCGCTGCATTCTCCGAGAAGCCGCAGACCGAAACGGACTGGATCAACGGCGGCTTCTTCGTCTTCGAGCCGGGAATCCTCGATTATATTGACGGGCCGGAAAGCTCGCTCGAGCGCGACGTGCTCGAGCGCGTCGCGGCCGACGGCGAGCTCCAGGCCTTCCGCCACCGCGGGTTCTTCCAGCCGATGGATACGCTGCGCGAGAAGCAGCTGCTCGAGGAGCTCTGGGAGAGCGGCAGTCCGCCGTGGATCTGCCGCCCATGATCGCCGAAGCGCTTCATGCTTATTCGGGTCGGCGTGTCTTCGTGACCGGCCACACCGGCTTCAAGGGCGCGTGGCTCTGTGTCTGGCTGGACCGGCTCGGCGCCAGGACAACCGGCTATGCATTGCCGCCGGAGAGCCGCAGCTTGTTCCTTCAGGCGCGAATCGCCGAACGCATCGATTCGCGCGAAGGCGACGTGCGCGACCTGGAATGCGTACGCGCGGCGGTGCGAGAGGCGCAGCCGGAGATCGTCTTCCATATGGCCGCCCAGTCGCTCGTCCGACTGTCGTACGAAACGCCCGTCGAGACCTTTGCCACCAACGTCATGGGCACAGCGCATTTGCTGGAGGCCGTGCGCGAGGTTCCCTCGGTACGCTCGGTGGTGATCGTCACCAGCGACAAATGCTATGAAAACGACGGTCGGGCCGAACCCTTCATCGAGAGTGCGGCGTTGGGGGGGCACGACCCGTACAGCGCATCCAAAGGCTGCGCAGAACTCGTGACGGCAGCTTATGCGCGTTCGTTCTTCGCGGACTCACAATGCACCGTGGTCAGTGCTCGCGCGGGAAACGTCATCGGCGGCGGCGACTGGGCGGTCGACCGCATCGTGCCCGACCTCGCCCGAGCGGCGGAATCGGGAATTCCGGCAGTGATCCGGCAGCCCAAAGCCGTGCGCCCGTGGCAGCACGTGTTGGAGCCGCTCGGAGGGTATCTCCTGCTGGCCCATCGCGCGGCCGACGAAGGGCAAAGGTTGGCAGGACCGTGGAACTTCGGCCCTGCGCTTGAGGACGGCGTGGCTGTCCGCGACCTGGTCGAGCAGCTGCGCCATTGCTGGCCCGAGGTCGAAGTCAATTATCGCGCGGACGAAAGCGGACTGCACGAGGCGGCGGTGCTGCGGCTCGATTGCAGCAAAGCCCGGACCCAGCTTGGGTGGCGGCCAGTCCTCGGCCTCGATCGGACGCTCGACATGACGGCGTCGTGGTACCGCGAAGCCGCTTCCGGATCCGCAGCCGAGATCACCGACCGCCAGATCGCGGAATATGAGCAGTTGCTGATGAAACAGGAGGAACTTTGTCGGTGAGCCCCACCCAAACCGCCAATGCACAGTCAAGCACGGCCGGCCAATCCCCGGCGGTCCGGGTCCCTTACGGGCGCACCGTTCACGGCGAGGAGGAGATCGCTGCTGTGGTCGAGGTCCTGCGCACCTCGACGCAAATGGGCGTGAACGTCCGGCGCATGGAAGAATCGGTGGCCGCGCTCTTCGCCAAGAATCACGGCGTCATGGTCAACTCCGGGTCGAGCGCCAATTACCTCGCCATCGAGCTGCTCGGGCTGCCGCATGGAGCCGAAGTCATCACACCGGCGCTGACCTTCGCCACCACCGTTGCTCCGCTCGTCAAGAACGGGCTCGTGCCGGCGTTCGTCGACGTCGAGCCGGACACCTTCAACATCGACGCAGAGCAAGTCGAGGCGATGATCGGCCCGAACACGAAAGCCATGATGGTCCCATCGCTAATCGGCAACCTGCCCGACTGGGACCGGCTGGCGGCGATTGCGGCCGCGCATCAGTTGGTCATCGTCGAGGATTCGGCCGATACGCTCGGCGCCACACTCCGCGGCACAAGCACCGGAACCCGCTCGCACATCAGTACGACGAGCTTCTACGGCTCGCATGTGATCAACTGCGCCGGCAATGGCGGAATGCTGTGCGTCAGCGACGAGGCTTTGGCCGACGAGGCGCGGCTGTTGCGCAGCTGGGGGCGCAGTTCGTCACTGTTCGTCGATTCCGAGGACCCCGAGAAGCGCTTTGGAGTGACGCTCGAAGGCATCGAATATGATGCCAAGTTCGTGTTCGAGCGGATCGGCTACAATCTCGAACCGTCGGAGATCGGGGCCGCCTTCGGGCTCGTCCAGCTCGGCCGGCTGCAGTCGAACATCGACGCGCGTATCGCCAATTTCCATGCGCACCTCAAATTCTTCGCCGATTACGAGCATTGGTTCGTGCTCCCGCGGCAGTGTCCGGAGAGCCGCACGGGATGGCTCGCGCTCCCCCTTATCGTCCGCGAAGACGCGCCCTTCACCCGGCGCGAGCTGCAGACTTACCTCGAGGGTCAAGGAATCCAGACGCGCACCGTCTTCACCGGCAATATCCTGCGCCAGCCCGGCTACCGCCACATCGATCGACGTGAGGCGCCGCGCGGCTATCCGAACGCTGATCGCGTCATGCGCAGCGGAATGCTCGTCGCTTGTCATCATGGCCTCAGCGAAACCGATCTCGCTTATGTCCACGACCGTTTTCGCGCCTTTGCCGGGCAGCGGTAGCCGATGCGCATCGCGTTCAACGGCCAGCGGCTTGCCGGCCAGCCATTCGGCGTCGGGCGTTACCTCGAATATCTGCTGCGCTACTGGAAAGAGCAGCTGGTCGAGGGCGAAGAGGTCAGCCTGTTCGTCCGGCGACCGTTAGGAGAGCGTTTATCCGATCTTGGGCCGCGGATCCGCACGGTGCTGCTTGAAAGCCGGCTGCCTGGACTGCCATGGGAAACCCTGCGCCTCGGCCCCGCTGCTGCCAATCACGACGTTCTGTTCTGTCCGGCCTATTCGGCTCCGCTCGGCTACCGCGGCCGCCTTGTCGTGGCGAACCACAGCGTGAATGAGACCGAGCCCAATGCGCATAGCTGGCTCTATCGCCAGACCTATGCGCGCCTGCATCAGCACTGTGCGCGGCGGGCGGATGCGGTGATCGTGCCCGGCGAGCGTACGCGGCGTGCAGTGGCCGAGCATTATGGCGTGCCCGATGGGCGCCTCCACGTCGTGCACCAGGGTGCCGACGAGGCTTTTCATCCGATCGACGACCAGGCGCTCCTCTCGGCCACCCGGACACGGTTCTTCGGCTCCGACCGGCCTTACCTTCTGTTCGTCGGAAAAGGTTCCCCAAGGCGGAACATTCCCATGCTGGTCGAAGCCTTCGCCAAGCTGCGGCACGAGGGCAAATTTCCGCACGGGCTGCTCCTGTTCGGGCCCTACATGGGAGACGTGCCGCTGGAGAAACTGTGCAGCGATCTCGGAGTTCAGGACGACGTGGTTCAAACCCCGGGCGTGATCGAACGGCATTCGGACCTCGCGCCGATTTACGCAGCAGCCGACATCTTCGTCCAGCCATCGGAGAATGAAGGCTGGTCCATGACCACGGTCGAGGCCCTTGCGAGCGGCACCCCGGTCATCGCAACCGATCGCAGCGGCCTCGGCGAGATCGCCCGCGGCCATGCTTACATGATTGAGCCGACGGTCGATTCCCTTGTCGACGCGATTCGGACGGTCCTTTCGGACGACCCGCTGCGCGCGGACCTCAGCCGCCGAGCGCGCGAACGCGGTGCCGCTCTGCGTTGGGACAAGCTCGCTCTGCAGACGCTCGATGTCATCCGGCAAATCGGGAACCGGCAGCAATGACCGACACGGTTCGCAAATCGGCAGAGGTGAAGCAGTCCGATGCCAAGAGCTACGACGCGACGGCCGCGGAATTCGGCGCACTAACGGAGCGCTATTCCAAGGGCATCGCCGAACGGATGCTTGATTTGGCCGATGTGACGTCCGGCGACCGGCTGCTCGACCTCGGCACGGGAACGGGTCTGCTTGCGCGGCTCGCCGCCGCTCGTGGAGCGAACGCCGTCGGCATCGATCATTCCGCAGGGATGCTCGGGCAAGCGCAAGCCAGCGCGGACCAGGACGGTGTCGGCGGCCGTACGGAATTCGTAGCGATGGATGCGGAAGCTCTCGACTTCAACGACGAAGCCTTTGACGTCACCGTCTCCTTGTTCGTTCTGCGCCATCTGCCGAATCCGCTTACCGCCGCGCGGGAAATGCATCGGACGCTGAAACTAGGCGGGCGACTGGTCACCAGCATTGGCGCTCGCCCGAGCTTGTTCTCCGCATCGGGATTGGGCGCCGCTTCCGACCGGGTGAACGACATGCTGGGCCGCGTTCTGCTCGCGCCCGGAAGCTTACGCGAATTCCTTCGAAGCAAAGGACTTAAACTCGGCGGGGATCACGCGGCACACAGCCATCTCGGCGATGTCGGCGAAATGCTCCGCTCGGTCGGCTTCCGGGATGTCGGGCAGGAGTGGTGGGGAGAGCGCCACGTCCTTTCGGCCGAAGAATTTTGGAACGTTCAGGCGGTCTTCGACAGCGACGCGCGCGCCACGCTGACGGCTCTGGACGACCTCAAACAGGACGAGCTGAAGCGCCAGTACATCGCCACATGCGAAGAGCACGTCCGTCGCGGTTGCAAGCTCGTCTACCGCACCGGGGCGCTCATCTTCACGGCCACGCGCTAACGTCCGTAGAGCCGGTCGAGCGCTCGCGCGGTTTCGACGAAGCATTCGCCGAGCTGGAGCGTTTCA
>JBDTON010000102.1:0-11057 GCA_039933195.1 Sphingomicrobium sp.
GCCATGAACGCGATGCCGTGCCGCTGACCGAATGAGCTGGCGCGGCGAAGATCAGCACTTTCGGCGTGGTGTCGCGCCTCGTGGCCCGCTTCTATTTTCCTCCGCCAGTCGCTATGGCGCCCTGGTGGCCGATGGCGCGATTCCGGCCGGGCCCGGTTTGGGGGCTAAGCGATGGACAATGTGATTGAGAGAGCGTTCGAGCTCGCGCCCAGCTGCCACCAGATCGACGAGATTCGAAAGACCCTCAGGCGCGAGGGTTATTCCAACGTCGATGCCCATCTCGCCGGGCCGAAAATCCGCGCCGAACTGACGAAGCTGCTGAACAAGACCGGCGAGCCGTAGACGCGCCCCCGTTGCGGCGGCCGGATGTCCGCTTGCGATGCATCGCGGACGTGCCAAACATGGACAACGGGGAACAGGTTATCCGAGCTTCGGTTGATCGTTCGCGCGCTTCGGCGCGTGAAGCGGTTCGGCCTCTTTAGCGAGCGGGTCGGGCCGCTTCTTCTCAGGCGGTCCTGGTCCCTTGCTCCGCTTTTCGTTGGGCATCATTCGCCCGGTAAATCGCCGTTCGCTGCGCCCGCTGGGCCATCTCTTCCCAGGCCAGCGCCGAGCCGAGGCACCGCTCGCGAACGTTCGCCAGGGTGGCGGCCTCCGCTTCGCGGCGGCACTCTTCCGCCCGCTCAATATACATTTGCAGCGGAGTCATGCAGTTCCTCTCCCTCGACCCGTCCCCATGCGAGCGGCTTAACTACGGTTATTTCCCGCTCCTGTCGCGCCTTGTTTCGACCCTGAACCACATCGCGCGCAATCCGACGCCTGTTCGGCTTGGGACGCACCCTTTTCTGCCTTTGATTCGATGCGCTCAAGGACACGCAGGAACCGCTTTCCTGACACTGATTTGATCCGCAACGCCGAGGAGTGAGTTCTGAAGGCCGACGATCTCGTTAACGACACTACGGCGCAAAATGCTGTAAATAGGCCCCCATGGGAGACGCGGGTTGAAGTCAAAAACTGACAATCGGTCGGCCGGAAGGTCCAACGTTTTCCTCACTGCGACGCTCGACACAGGGGACGGTTCAATCCCTGTCCGAATCCGTAATCTCTCCGCGAAAGGAGCGCTGATCGACGGCCCCGCGCTTCCCTCCGCCGGAGCAAGCGTTCGGTTGCTGCGGGGTCGACTGAGCGCGGCCGGTGAGCTTGCATGGGAAGCGGCAGGGCAAGCCGGCGTCACCTTTGGACATGAGATCAAGGTCGACGACTGGGTCCAACGCAGCGGCCATGCTGGGCAGGAGCGGGTCGACGGAGTCATTTCGGCGCTCAGGCGTTCGGCTTCACTTCCGGAGGAACTCCAGGCTGTCTCAAACATCGCATCGCTCGCTTCAATTAGTGCCGCTTTGGATGAGGTCTGTGAACGCGTGGCGGCCATGCCCAACATGTCGGTCGAACTGGGCGAGGAGCTTCTGAAACTCGATGCTATTGCGCATTCCCTGCGTCGCGCCGCGACGGACAACTAGCGCCGATTCACTTCATCAATCCGGCGCTGCGCAGTGCGTCTTCAATGGTCTTGCGGATCGCCGGTCTGCCCGGCCATGCTGCGTGTTGCACAGGCTCCGGGCGACCCCCCGCTTCCGGCGACAAGCGCGTCCCCAAAACTCGGCAATTCGACCCAAACCGGACACGGGGAGATTGGCCAAATCGTCGCCCGCCCTGCACTGTCCAAAATCAGTCCAAAATGGATATAATTAAACAAAATCAAACTGTTAACGTCTTTGTCCTAACGGTGAACCACTGCGATCCGCCGGGGGCCGCACGGCAAAGACCCTGGCGCATTGGGGAGACCTGCGTGGCCTTTTTTCTAATTGCAGATGACGATGAGCTGGTCGTGGAGAGGGTCCGCGATGCTCTCAGCGCTCGTGGTCATATTGTCGGCGCGGTTGGTGACGGGAAGCTGGTTGCCGTCATCGTCGAGGTGAGGCAGCCCGACATGGTAATCCTCGATTGCTCGATGCCGGACGTTTCCGGCATCGAGGCGCTACGGCAAATCCGCCTCTCCCCACACTGCGGCCCAACCCCCGTGCTGATGCTGACCGCGCGTGGCAGCCAAGCCGATGAAGACATCGCGATGCGTGCCGGCGCCAATGATTATCTGCGCAAGCCCTTCGATCCCGATGAGTTGGTCTCTCGGGTTGAGCTGCTGCTCGATCGCACCCAGCGACAGAATCGTTTGGGGGTAAAAGCCTTGCCGCTCCGTCAGCCACTCGCCCCGCTTGAGCGGTACTAGGGACAAAGGTGATGGGCACGGAAACGGGCTGGAGCAGCGACCGCCGCAGCAAGAGCGGGCCGACGGTTGAACATCCTTTAGCTATCGGATTTAAGCCCCTCTGTTGGTCGGCGGCTGCGTGCGCGGCAGGTCTCGGCCTGCTCGGCCTCGTCGGCTGGGCGTTCAATTATGAAGCGTTCGGCCGCCCCGGCCTATGGCTGATCGCGATGACTCCCGTCGCTTCGTTCGCCTTCCTCCTCGCGTTCATTGCGCTGACTCTGCTGACCGGCTCTATCGTCACCCTCTTCCACATCGACCGGCTGCGCCGCAGCTGTGTGCGCGCGATGCTGCTTAGCGAGGGTCATTACCGCCATGCCGAACAGGTCGGGCATATCGGCCATTGGCGCATCGAATATCCCTCCGGGTCGGTGCATTGGTCGGACGAGCTTTACGAGATCATGGGCCTGCCCAAGACGACCAAGCCAAGCATGGAAATCAAGTATGCCATGTACCATCCGGACGACTGTGAGGACGCGCGCGAGACTGTTGCGGCGGCGATCCGGGACGGATTGGGTTGGGAGGTCAGCCACCGCATCCTGCGCCCGGACGGCGAAATTCGCCACGTTCGTTCGCACGGCATTCCGGAGCGCAATGCCCAGGGCGATATCACCCTCATCTTCGGCGTACTCGCCGACATGACCACACTCGAACTGGCGCAGCGCGAAGCCGAGGCCGCGACCGCGTCCAAGGCCGCTTTTCTCGCCATTATGAGCCACGAGATCCGCACGCCGATGAACGGCGTTATGGGGTTCGTCGAGTTACTGATGGATTCCGAGCTTGACGCCAAGCAGCGCCGCCATCTCCTCTTGGTCCAGGATTCAGCGCAGGTGTTGCTTAAGCTCCTCAACGACATCCTGGATTTGTCGAAGATCGAGGCCCATCAATTCGACCTTAGCGCCGAGCCGTCTGACATCCGCCACGATATCGGGCAGTGCGTGCGCCTGATGACTCCGATCGCCGAGCAAAAGGGCCTCGAGCTGCGCGCGACTTTTGCGGACGGCTTTCCCAGCAGCGTGCTCATCGACAGCCTGCGCTTGCGCCAGATCCTGTTCAATCTGCTCGGAAACGCGGTCAAATTTACCCATGAAGGCTCGGTCTGCGTGACGCTTGCGGAAAGGCAAGCGTCCGGAGGCGAAAGGATCATGGAAATCAAGGTCGCCGACACTGGCGTGGGTATCGCGGAGGCGCGCAAGGGGGCGATATTCGATGCTTTCGTCCAGGCCGATGCATCGATTTCCCGCCGCTACGGCGGCTCCGGGCTCGGCCTCGCCATCAGCCAGCGACTCGCCCTCCTGATGGGCGGCGCCATTGCGCTCGACAGCGCGGAGAACGAAGGCACGACGATCACGTTGACGCTGCCGCTCGACGAGGTCTTTGCGCCCGCGCTCGCAGGAATCACGCCCGTCGTGCCGAATATCGGCGCGATTTTGGATACCGTGGGCCCGATGAGGCAGCAAGCGTCGATCCTGCTGGTCGAGGACATCGACATCAACCGGGAGCTGATCACTGAAATGCTGCAGCGGCTTGGTCACCGGGTCGACGTCGCGGAGAATGGCTCCATAGCGCTTTCGCTCGCACATGGGCTCGAAGAGAATCCGCAAATGTGGGACATGATCCTGATGGACGTGCAGATGCCGGTGATGGATGGCCTGACCGCGACCCGCGCGATCAGGGCGCTTGGCGGAAGGGCCGGGACCATCCCCATCGTCGCGCTCACCGCCAACGCATTCGCGGCCGAAATGCAAGAATGCGCGGATGCCGGGATGAATGACCATGTCGCCAAGCCAAGCGGCTCTGCGGAGCTCAAGAAAGCGATCGACTTGTGGTGCATAATTGCAGAATCGCCGACACCAGTGACGGATTTTCGCGAACCTGAGATTGTGTCCGTAGCCGATCGATTCGATGCGAGAATGCGCAAATCGACCGTTCGGCTGACCGAGATCGGCACCGAACTGGCCGGCGCGGACCACGAAGGGGCGTTGCGAATGCTGCGGGAAGCCATGGGAATTGCGCATGTGCTCTCCGGAACGGCCGGCATGTTCGGCAGAGCGCCGCTTGGCAAGGTCGCGCAGCAGACGGAGGCTGAGCTTAAATTTATCTCGAAGCACCCGCCCGAACACCCGAACGCAAAAGCAACGGAGTCGATCGAACTGCTTGTCGCGGCGCTCGACGCATCCAAATCCGGAGCTGCGGCCACCAAGTCGCAGCGATCAGTGATATCTGGGAGCCTGGTGAGTTAGCCGCCCCGTCGCGACCTGTCAGTGGGGAAATGGGAAAGGCGCGGGCAAGTTCCGAATGTCTCTTTCGAGCCATTGCGGACGCTCCGCACAGATGAGATGTTCGCGAGATGAGAGATGAATTGCAACGTTCAGAACAGCCACGCCGAGCCGCGATCATCCAACCTGAGCAGGGCCGAAGTTACCCGATGGGTCGCATTCGCGCTGTTTTCAAAGCGGACGGCGACGAAACTGCCGGTCAGTATTCCGTATCTGAGTGGTGGCTCGAGCCGCGCACGCTCGGACCTACTTCCCACGAGCACGAGGACGATCACGTCTACTACGTCATTACCGGCGTCTTGAGCGTTCGCTTCAATGACGGTGAGTGGTTGCAGGCGGCACAGGGAAGCTACATTCTTATCCCCGGCGGCACGCCGCACGCATTCGAGAATCAGGGCACACAATCAACCGCGTTTATCTCATTCAATTCTCCAGGCGGTTTCGAAGCTAAGATGCAGAACATTGCGCCGTGGCTGGCAGCTGAAGACCTGCGCATGAAGTGAAGTCGCGTGTCCGCTTTCCACCCATTGCAGACACTAGCGGCTTAGGTCCGCTTTCGACCCATTGCGGACATTAGTCGCTAAAGAGCAATCGCGAGCAACCAAATTGCCTCGCCGACGGAAGCGACCTAGCAGGCGAGGCTGATGAACGACTTCACCGAATGGTGGTCCGAACGCGCGACCGAAGGCGTCGATCGACAGTCCGTGATCCACACGGTGCACGAAGACGGCGGCTGGTCGAGCCACTTTGCAACGATGACGCTGCTGTCCGCCGGGATCGCAGTGCTTGGGCTGCTGCTGTCCTCCCCGGCGGTCGTAATCGGGGCAATGCTGATCTCGCCGTTGATGGGCCCAATCATCGGGCTCGGCTTCGCGCTGGCGATGTTCGATTTCGACGAGATCCGGCGAAGCGGCGTGGCAATTGCGGCGGGAGTCGGGCTTGCACTCCTGTTTTGCGCAATCATTGTGTTCTTCTCGCCGCTGCAGACCGTTACCAGCGAGATTGCCTCGCGGACCCGTCCCAATCTGTTCGATTTGCTGGTGGCCCTGTTTTCTGGCCTGGCGGGCACCTACGCGATGATTCGCGGTCGCCATGGGGCGATCGTTGGGGTTGCGATCGCTACCGCACTCATGCCACCACTGGCGGTGATCGGCTTCGGCCTCGCCACTGCCAATTGGCCGGTGGTCGCGGGCTCAGCATTATTGTTTTTCACCAACCTGATGACAATCGCAGCCTCAGCCGCGGTGCTCGCGCGGATGTATGGCTTTGCGCCGCATCTTTCGCCGCAGCAGACGCGAGTTCAGGCGATGCTGATCATCGGCACGCTCGCAGCGCTGGCAGCGCCGCTGGGATTGTCGTTGCGTCAAATTGCGCGGGAAGCGCTTGCGGTTCGGCAAGTTAACGACGCGATCGCAACCGCATTCCCTCGGAATGCTCGCGTGAGCGATCTTGCGATTGATTACCATGTCGACCCGGTGGCAATTACCGCCACCGTCCTGACCTCGAAATATAACGCCTCTGCGCAGTCCAGCCTGACTAGGCAGCTATCGCAAATCGTCGGCCGCCCGATTGGGCTCTCGCTTGACCAAATTCGCACTGCGGACGGCTCGTTGGAGGGGCAGGCCAAAGCGGGCGGTGCTTCAGTCCGGCAGCGCAACGCTGCGCGCATGGCCGAACGCATGGCGCTGGTCGCCGGAGTGTCGGTGGACAGTGTATTCGTCGATCAGGTCGGCAAGCGGATCGTCGTTCGCGCGGCTCCGCTGCCAGGGTCCGACCTCGCTGCGTATCGCGCGCTCGAATCCAGGGTCGCCGCGACTGACCGCGGCTGGTCGGTGATGCTTGTGCCTCCTGCGGCGGCGCTGCCGGAGCTGAAGATCGACGGCAGCAAGATAGACCCGGCAGCGATCGCAACAGCGATCTGGGCAGCGCAACGCCTGCACTTGCCGATCGCCGTGACGGGTCGATCGCGGATGGCGGAAGAAGTGGCGGACCTGCTCCGCCAAGGCGGCGTTGAAACGGTCGTTCAGTCCGGCAACGGGAGAGTGGACGAGGTGAAACTACAATGGGCAGCGCCGGCGACAGCGCAGTGACGCGGTCGCCACGCCTAACGTCCGCTTTCGACCCAAAGCGGACATTTGGCGCGCGGGTGTTCGAATTGCACCGTCGCTTGGACGCTGCTGAATCTGATTATGCAGCAGGAAATGCTCTGGTGACAGCCGTTTCCATTGCGAGACGAGGAAGGCTGCTCCAGCATCTGCCGGGGCGGCCCGTTTCTTTTGTGCTATCGAGAGCGCAACCAGCGCTTCGCAGCGGCCACCGCCGAGCTGCGGTGGGCTTGGACGGAGGCACATATGGCAGACCGACAGCGCTACGACCCCTACAAGAATTTCAAGTTTCGAGTGGGCCTCGGTGCCGCCCTGGCAGCGATTGCCGGCTTCGCTCTCGTGAAGAAGCTGCTGCCCAGCGTGTCAGCGAAATATCGCGACCCCAAGGACTATGTGTCCGAGGTACCGTCCGGGTCGCGCCCGATCGAAGCGGTTGGGACCAGCGTTGCGGCAGGCCGAACGGCAGCCAAGCCGAAGAAGCCACGCTCAACGGGTCGGCCTGCAAGCCGCCGGAGCGCCGGCAAGAAAAGCGCCGGCCGAGCCAAGCGGCGCTAACGTCCGCTTTCCACCCAAAGCGGACATTAGACGGGACCGGCAGGCTCCTATGTGCCTAACGCAAAGCAGAGGAACCGACATGGAGCCCACCGACCCTGGTCTAATCGGCAAAACCAAAAACCCGTGATACGACCACGGGCTAACGGGCCGATAAAGGTCGCCAACATTCCTTCACTTCCAGTCGCTAATGAGCGCTCACACGCGGAGGAATGAATTGAAACCGGTGCTTGAGCGCGTTTTATCAACCGAGGGCGACACGCAGCCTTCCGACGTTCTGTCGCCCGCCAGCCGCGACGAGCGCCGCCCGGTTGAGCTGAGTGGGTATCTGATCCGGTCGAACAAGAAGATCGTCGACATCAAGGTTGTCGATCTGTCCTACGATGGCTGCGCAATCCGGACTTTGGTTAAGCTGGTGCCCGGAGAGAAGGTCAAGCTCAGCGTCCTTGGTCGGGGAGCCGTCAACGCAGTTGTGCGCTGGTACAAGTCAAGGAAGGCAGGCTTGCTGTTCCAGCCGGAACGGGTCTCACGAACGCACTGGCCACGGAAAGCTGAACGCATAGAAGTGCGTGCTGAGGCATCTCTCCGAAGAGCTGGCCGCCTAAGCTATCGTGTCGCGACGTTCGATGTCACGAGGTTCGGGTGCAAGTGCGAATTTGTAGAGCGCCCCGCGATGTATGAACGCGTATGGATCAAGTTTCAGGGGCTCGAAACAGTCCATGCAACCGTGTGCTGGATCGAAGAGTCGAGCTTGGGGCTGATGTACAATAGTCCATTGCACCCAGCAGTATTTGACATGCTTCTCAGTCGCCTGAATCCGTGCTCGAACGCGCCGCTCGCTACATCCGATCAAAGCTGAAATCACACAGCTTCAAATGCATGGGCGAACGCCCGAAACGCCCGCTTTCCACCCATTGCGGACCTTAGGCTCGCCGGCGTCACTTGTGCGAAGATAAGCTATGTCGTTGATGATTCTCTCACTCTTGGCGCAGAGCGTCCTTCCGGACGTTTCCGAAAAGGCAGTCCAGAAGGCGCTTTCGAAAGCCAAGCCTGTTGCGATGTGCCAAGTTGGCCCAGATTGCGAGCAGCGGTGGGCCCGAGCGCGGGAATGGGTTCATGAGAACAGCCGATTCACATTAGTGCGCGACAACGACCACGAGATTCTCACCCATTTTGCGATTTATGCCAACACGGACGCATCCTACGCCGTCGCTCTAGATGCGCCGCTAAACGGCTCCCGAACTATCCGTTTTCGCGCGTGGTGCGGCAACTGGATTGCCTGTTCACCGAAACCTGAGACGCTGACCGCGCTTTTCTTGCATGCGGTAAACTCACCCGGCCACTGAGCGAGCGAAGTAGCTGAAGGGCTAACGTCCGCTTTCCACCCAAAGCGGACACTCGCCCTCCGGCGCTGCGCCTTAAATCATCCGGCAGAACGGCGGTGGCGCGCTGGTGCTGCAGACATCGGGCTTGGTGTGGGTCGTGGTCCAGTAATTCATCAGGCCGAGTTGCTTCGCTAGAGCCGGAAAGCCGGGATCGGCTAGGGTGGCGCGCATGGCGCGATACCAAAATAGCGATGGCCCCGGATATTCCTGGGTTGTCGCCAACCGGGCCGCAAGCTGGAACGCCTGGTGCTCGGCGCCGAGCTCCGCAAGCAGCCGGGCGACGGTATCGATCTGTTGGTCTGCGGGGAGCGCCACCAGCGCCTGGACCGCTTGCGCCTTCGCGTCGGCATTGTTCGACGCTACGGCGCGATACCCTTTGAGCAGGGCCGCGCGCAGGTCTGCGGAAATCGGCATGGTCGGGTCGAGCAGGAGGTTGACGCCACCAATCTGGGTGGCCCGGTACGTTGCCAGTTGTTTCGCAAAGCCGACATTGGGAGCAAGGTCGATCGCCGCATCGAAATACGTCTTCGCCTCGTCGGGTTTGTCCGCGACGACCAGCGCTCCGGCCAAGGCCAACGGCGTATAGACATAGAGGGCCAGCATGTCGTTGGCCTGATGCAATTGTTCGACCGCTTCGGCCGTTCGCCCGACATTCAACAGCATCCAGCCGTATTGATGGTGCTCGCAACCGCAATCGAGACGCCGAGCCGCGACGGCGCGCTGGAACAAACTGTCCCGGCCGAGCCAATCGCGCGGCTCAAGCAGCATCGCCTTGATGTACAGCGCCTCGCTGTTCCGGTTGTCGATCGCGACCGCGCGGTCGGCCGCCTGACGCCCGCTGGCCCGCGCCGCCTCGGCTATCGCGCGGTTGTCCGCATTCATTGCGACTTTCCAGTAAGCGCCGGCGACGGCCGCCCACCCCCAGGAGAAATCCGGAACTGCCGCGACCGTCCGCCGCGCGGGGATCAGGGCCTTGCGCCCTTCCTGTAAATTGGGATCCCAGTGGCCCTGGCAGAATTGCATGTAATCCCTGAGGACTGTGTCAGGCAGCGACTTGTAATAGGTCGAGGCGCCGAACAGTCCGCACCGCACCACATTGCCGGCGTCCACGGCGATGTGTCGGGGAACGCGCGCGACATTGCCGTCGTAATTGAAGGTGTCGGACCACAAGGTTGCGCCGGAGCGCTCGTTGACCAAGCGGGTGATGACGCGGATCGTGTGTCCGTCGCGCTGGATCGTCCCGCCCAAAGCGTAGGCCGGCGCGGCGCCCGGCGCCGGGGCCGAGGCGGTCGAAACCCCGACCACGCCGTCGTCGTTGAACGCCGCAGCCACCTCCGCATCGACCGTCGCCCGCAGGGTTGCAGGCAAGTCCGCGGACAGGGCTTGGAAACCCGACAGTCGAACCGTCATGCTGTGCGCGGCGACCCGGGGCGGCCGCAGCGCCCACCACGACCCGGCCGCCGCAACCAGCACAAGGAGGCCGGCGGCGGCGATCGCCAGCGCACGCCGGGTGAAGAATGGTGGGCGGTGGGGCGCGGGTGGCGCCGCGGCGGCGTCCGGTTCGAGGCCGGAAATCTGCCCGATTCGGCCGGCCAGCGTGTCGATCGACCGGTCCCAGCCGGAGAAAGCGTTGATCCACTGGCGGGTCGACAATTCGTAGGCGAACGCGTCGCTCGGCTCGACGTCGTGCAGGCGGAGCGCAATCACCGGCACGTGGTAGCGGCTTGCGAGCGACAGCTCTTTCTTGATCTCGTCGCTGGAGTTGGCCGCATCCGAGAAGACCAGGGTCACCGCCCGAGCGGTGCGGATCGCCTGGACGATCGCCTCCTGATAATTCGCACCGGGCGGCACGTCCCGCATGGAAACCCAGCATCGGGTTCCGCGGCGTTCGAGGGCTTTGCAGACCTTGAGCGCCTGGGCGCGATCAACGGTCGCATAGCTGATGAAGACCGGGGAGCGCGCCCGATCGTCCTCGCCAATCGCCGCCCCCTGGTCGTTCACCGCGCGCCCCACCACCCGAAAAGGCAAAGTCTATGGCGCTTTGACGGCGAAGAGAAGAAAATAGGCGGCGACGGAAAGAGTGGCACCTTTTCGATCCATTGCGGGCATTCCTGGCAGCGCTAGAATTTGCTGCAATGGGCCTGTGAAACGGTGTTGGCCGAAGCGCTAGCGCGAAAGCCGACCGGGACGGCTTGTCGATGGCGTTCAAATATGCCCCAAGCTGGCACCTCAGTCTGATTGATGAGGCCGTGGACGTCGCGCATGCCGGCGACATGGTCATCTATCGCTCGACGTATCGCGAGGACAGCCTGCGGAACGGCGTGCCTTACACGCACAAGGGCAATTACGTAGCCGGGTTCAGACACGATCCGGACGGTATGTGGCGGGTTCATTGGTCCGTCATTTGCTGGCAGTCGGC
>JBDTON010000103.1:0-12078 GCA_039933195.1 Sphingomicrobium sp.
TGGTGGGCCCGGAAGGATTCGAACCTCCAACCTAGCCGTTATGAGCGGCCGGCTCTACCGTTGAGCTACAGGCCCTCACCGGTTGGCAGCAGATAGACATGCGGCGCCGCCGCGCCAAGTCAGGCGCGCGGAAGCAGCAAGGTGAAGTCGGCGGCGGGCAGCACGAGATCGGCCCCGGCGACGCGCGCCAGGCCGCGAACCAGCCGCAGCGCAAAACCCACGGACAATGCCTGGCTCTGTTGCTCCTCGCCAAAAGGCGGTCCGGCTTCGAACAGCTGAGCTTCGGGAATATTGCGAAGAGCCGCCGGCCGGGTGATCGAAACTCGGCAGTGTGCAGCCGTCTGCTCAGCGGCGAGATGCAGTCTTTCGCCGCGCTCGGCGCCTTCCACAACCGCTCCGACAAGGCGGACCAGCAGGCGTTCGGCGAGCTCCGGTTGGATCGCGGCAATCACGTTGGTCACCGGCCGCACCAGCTCGATCTGCACGTCCCTTTCCGATGCCCTCTCGCGCAGCGAAGCGGCGGCTTGCTCGAGGAGCGGGGCAAGGTCGGCGCGGCGGTCGGCAATGTCGGCCGAAGAGTGGATCTTGGCGGCGAAATCCAGATCGTCGATCCCCCTCAACAGCAGCCGCGCCTGGGACACGATCTCCCCGGCCCTAAGCCGGTAACGATGATCGGCGGGCCCGAGATACTGACCTTCGATGATCTCGGCGAAGCCGATGATTGCGGTCAGCGGAGTCTTGATTTCGTGCACCAGCTCGCGAAGCGAGTCGGGGTCGGCAAGAAAGTCCGGTGGAGCCTCCCCCGACCCGGCTGGCGGAATCTCGCGCAGAGCCACCCCGCGGTAGCCGGCAAAGCGGCCGTCGGTCGGTTCGAACGCCGGAATTCCGCTGATCTTCCATTGGCCGGCGAGAAGCCCCTTGCCGGACAGCTTCATTTCACGATCGCGAAACGGCGCGCGCATCCCAAACGCCCGAACGACCTCCTCATCGACGCGGTCGGCATCATCTTCCTGAACCCGAGCGATGGTGCGTCCGATCAACGCCCCGCGGGGAGCCCCGTCGACCCACGCGATCTCTCCGCTTGGGCCGCATTCCCAGCGGAACAGCGAGGGCGAGCCCATCGGCATCGCCGCCTCTGTCGCCGCCAATCCGGAGCGCTGCACTTCTCGGCTTCGCCGCCGTCGCTCGATGCGCGCGACCACGTCGTGCAGCGAAGGCGCAGGGGACGACGCCGGCGGCGGGCCGAGCTCACGCGTCTGTTCGACTGTCTCGTCGGCTGCGGCCGGTGCGGCGGAGGTGACCCCAGGATGGAGGGTCTCGACGAAGCGCCGGGTCTCCTCGTCGGCGACGGCCAGAAGCGTACGCCATTGCGCCGGCTCGAGCGTCGCCGCGGCCAGCACGGGCGCCGCCACATTGAGCTGATCGGACGCAAAATATTCGAGCAAGCCAACCGGTAAAGGCCGGCCCGCAACCGCCCGCGCAGCTGCTGCTCGCAGGTTCTCGTCAACGTTCGGAGCTTGCGAGCGGATGCTGTCCAGAGCCTGGGCAATGACCGGGCTGGATCCGCCCGGGCCCGCTCGTGCGACGAGGTCGACCAGCTGTCTCCAGCGAACGGCGGCGTCGTGGCGGTCGCCGGCCGGCTGGTTCAATACGGTAAGCAGGCGATCGTCAAAACGCACGTTCGGCCAAATCCTTCAGACGCACCGGTCAACAGCTCTACGTGACCGTTTACTTTGCGCTAAGACGGCATTGTTGAACTATCCCGAAACGGGACGGTTTTGAAGGTGGCGGTCGACGCAACAGAAGAGGCGCCGGACAATGCCCGGCGCCTCTCCCTGGAAAATGGCAATGGATGCTTCGGTTCAGCCGTGCTGGATGTACACCAGCCAGAACTTGGCGATCTCCGCGAGCGACCCCCCGACCTTGTTGAGCGCAGCAGTCGCACCCGCCTTGTCGCCGGCGCGAGCCAGCGCTTCACCGAGGCGCAAATTGGCCAGGTTCGCGTCCGCGCCTTTCGCGAGCGCGTTGGTGTAGAGCTCCGCCGCCTTCTGATAGTTGGCGGCCCCATAATAGCGGTCGCCGACGTGGATGAAGGCCGACGGGATCTTCGCGCCCTGCTCGGCAGCCGCAAGCTGCGCCGCCGTCGGGGCGGTCTTGCCCTTAAGGACGCCCTGGATTTCCTGAACGACCGGATCGCTCGCCTTGATCTTGCCGGCAGCCAAACCTTCGGCGATCAGCGACTTGGCTTCGCCATAATTGGCTTGGTTGGCCGCTTCATAAGCATAGATGTGATAGTCGCCGGTGCCCTGCATCGAGTTCGTCGCGCGCGAGAGGCGCAGGATGTCGAGAGCGGTCGCGGGGTCGGGGTTGTTGAGGTTGCGATAGATGGCGAGCGCATTGTGCCAGCTGTCGGGATTCGGATAAGCCCCGACCCACTGACGCCCAATTTCCACGGCGGACGGCGATTTCGCATCGTAGGCCATGGCGACTGCGCGCTTGTACAACGCTTCCTCCGGCTTCTGACCAGCGGCCGCGCTCAGCTGCAGCGCCTTCAGCAACGCCGCCGCGCCCTCGGCGTGCTGTCCTTGCGAATTGCGCGCTTCGGCCAGCAGCTTCAGCGGCTGGGGGCTTTGCGGGTTGAGGGTCGCGGCTTTCTGGAACACCGCGGCTGACTGCGCATATTGCTTGGCGTTGTATAACTCGATTCCGACTCCGTCGTAGAGCTCGGCAACGCTCCCGCCACCAATCAAGCCAGATGCGGCAATGGCGTCTACTGCGGCCGCGGCGGCGTTATAGTCCTTCGCCGCAACAGCGGCGTTCAATTGCATCCTGGCGATCGCATAGCGGTCATCGTTGGTCTGGGCGAGGGCCTGCGCCGCCGCCACCTTGGCCGGAATGTTCGCCACGTCATTCGCGTTCACGGCTTTCTGCAACTCAATGATCGCTTTGCCGGCTTTGCTCGAAAGCTTGATCGAAGGCTGAGCCGACGGCGTCGGCGCCTGCGCCTGCTGCGGCGCTGCCGCTGTCGCGGTCGGCCCTGGAGGGGCAGCAGCGCCAGGTCCATATTGCGCGGCTGCCGGCACGGCGATCAGACCGGCCGCCAGCGCAATCGCGGTGGTGGTGAGAACTTTCATGAGTGTTTCTCCTGCTCCCGGCACCAGGGTGCGGGTCCTTAGATTGCTGCGGCGAATTAGACCTGTGATTGGGGGAAGTCCAAGCCGCATAACATAATTGCCCTGAACCCGCATTGAACCGCTTGATTTCCCACGAAAATGCCAAGCGAATGAAGACCTGCGGAGTTCCTTTTTGCGCGCGCGCGTACGCGCGCGGGGTGGCGCTCGCGTGGTTGATGCACTAGAAAGCGCTTGGGGGCGGCATCAGCTCGCAACCCTTGCGTGCACCCTTAAGCGACAGGACATTTCTTGGCCACCGAACCGCCAGTCGACGACCGCACCGATATTCCCGGCCCGCCCCCGGGCGGCGATCGTGACATCGCTCCCATCTCCATCGTCGAGGAGATGAAGACCAGTTACCTCGATTACGCGATGAGCGTGATCGTCAGTCGCGCTCTGCCGGACGTGCGCGACGGCTTGAAGCCCGTCCACCGCCGCATTTTATACGCCTGCCAGGAGGCGGGCTACGTCGCCGGCCGCCCCTACCGCAAATCGAGCCGCATCGTCGGTGACGTCATGGGTAAATATCACCCGCACGGCGACAGCGCGATCTACGACGCGCTCGCCCGAATGACCCAGGACTGGTCGATGCGCGTGCCGCTGATCGACGGCCAGGGCAATTTCGGCTCGATGGACCCGGATCCGCCCGCGGCGATGCGTTACACCGAAGCGCGGCTCGCCAAGGTCGCCAATTTCCTGCTCGGCGACATTGACAAGGACACGGTCGCTTTCCAGCCCAATTACGACGCCTCGGAGCGCGAGCCGCAGGTGCTTCCGGCGCGCTTTCCCAACCTTTTGGTCAACGGAGCCGGCGGAATCGCGGTCGGCATGGCGACCAACATCCCGCCGCACAACCTCGGCGAAGTGCTCGCCGCCTGCCGCGCTTACATGGACGATCCCGCGGTCACTTCCGAAGCGCTGATGGAGCATGTGAAGGGACCGGACTTTCCGACCGGCGGCCTGATCCTCGGCCTCGCCGGCATTCGCGGCGCCTACACCGCCGGGCGCGGTTCGATCATGCTTCGGTCCCGCCACCACGTCGAAGAAAGCCGCGGCGACCGCCGTTCGATCGTGCTCACCGAAATTCCCTATCAGGTCGGCAAGAACGGCCTGGTCGAGAAAATCGCGGAGGCCGCGAAAGACAAAAGGATCGAGGGCGTCTCGGACATCCGCGACGAATCCAATCGTCTCGGAGTCCGGATCGTCATCGACCTCAAGCGCGATGCGACTCCCGACGTCGTCCTGAACCAGCTGTGGCGCCACACGCCCGCCCAATCCTCCTTCCCGGCCAACATGCTCGCGATCCGCGGCGGGCGGCCCGAGACGCTGACTCTGCGCGACTTCATCGAGGCATTCATCCGCTTCCGCGAGGAAGTGATCACTCGCAGATCGAAGTACGAGCTGCTCAAAGCGCGTGAGCGCGCCCACATCCTGCTCGGACTGGTCGTCGCCGTCACCAATCTCGACGAGGTGGTGAAGCTGATCCGCGGTTCCGCAAGCCCGGCCGTGGCGCGCGAGAAGCTGCTCGAACGCGAGTGGCCGGGCGAGCAGATCCGCCCCTATATCGCGCTGGTCGAAGCCGTCGAACCACAGGCCAAGCGCGAGAAATACAAGCTCAGCGAAGCCCAGGTAAAGGCGATCCTCGAGCTGCGGCTGCATCGCCTTACGGCGCTCGGCCGCGACGAGATCGCCGGCGAACTCGAGGGGCTCGCGACCAGCATCGGCGAGCTACTCGAAATCCTCGGCAATCGCGTTCGCCTCTATGAGGTGATGCGCGCCGAGTTCGATGAGGTCGAGGCCGAGTTCGCCACTCCGCGAATGAGCGAGCTAGCCCCCGCGGCCGACGGGATCGAAGACGAGGACCTGATCGAGCGCGAAGACATGGTCGTGACGGTGACCATGGAGGGCTACATCAAGCGCACGCCACTCTCCATCTTCCGCGAGCAAAAGCGCGGCGGCAAGGGCCGAGCCGGGATGGCCACCAAGGAAGAGGATGCGGTCACCAACCTGTTCGTCACCTCGACCCACAATCCGGTGCTGTTCTTTTCCAATCTCGGCCGAGTCTATCGGATGAAGGTGTGGCGGCTTCCCGAGGGCGGCCCCAACACCAAGGGGCGGCCGATGGTCAATCTGCTGCCCCTGGCGGAAGGCGAGACCATCTCGACCGTGCTGCCACTTCCCGAGGACGAGGCCGAATGGGGCCGGCTGCACATCATGTTCGCCACCGCCCACGGTACGGTTCGGCGCAACAGCATGGCGGCGTTCACGAACGTGCCGACCGCCGGCAAGATCGCGATGCGCTTCGGCATTGCCGAGGTCGACGAGGACAGCGACGAACAGGGCGATCCGACCGACCGCTTGATCGGCGTAGACCTGCTGACCGAGGGGGACGACGTTCTTCTTGCAACGCGCCATGGCAAGGCGATTCGCTTCATGGCCTCTGACGTACGGGAGTTCCAGTCGCGCACATCAACCGGCGTCCGCGGAATCCGTCTGATCGGCGACGATGAGGTCATTTCGATGTCGATCCTGCACCGCGTTGGAACGACCCAGGAGGAGCGCGAGGCCTACTTGAAATGCCCACCGTGGCGCGAGCGCGAGGACGTCGAGTGCACGCTCCCGGCCGATCGCTTCGCCGAACTGTCGGAAAACGAGCAGTTCATCTTGACGATTACCGAGAACGGCTACGGCAAGCGCTCCTCGGCTTATGAATATCGCCGGACCAACCGCGGCGGCCAAGGCATCACCAATATCGATACGTCCGAACGCAACGGCTGCGTCGTCGCGTCCTTCCCAGCGCACCAGGGCGAGGCCCTGATGCTGGTTACCAACCAAGGCAAGATGATCCGCACCACCGTCGGCGACATTCGCGTGATGGGCCGAAGCACGCAGGGCGTCACAATCTTCCGGGTTGGCGAGAACGAGCATGTCGTCAGCGTCGCCAAGATCGATGAGAGCGACGAGGAGGTCGAGCTGGAAGGCAGCGACGAGATCGCCCCCGACGAGGGTGCGACCATCGGCGAGAGCGAGCTCGACAAGCCCGCGGATCCGGAGCCTGGCGAGTAACTGGGCCGAACACCGCTTAAGTCTGCGCCAAGCCGCTGAAACTTGCCGGGATGGACCCGCGTTCTCCTCGCAAGAGGAAAGGAAAAAAGCCGATGCCGCTTCCCAACAATGCGCTGGTGCTGGTCGCCGATGGCCGAAAAATGCTCTTTTTCCGCAATCACGGGGACGAGAACCACATTGACCTTCGCACCGAAGCGCATGACCAACGGAAGGATCGCAAGAACCGCGAGATCAAGACCGACGCGCCGGGCGGCATTCACCAAAGCGCAGGCTATGGCCACTCGACCTACGAAGAGACCGATTTCCACCAGCAGGAAGAAGACCGCTGGATCAAGGACGCGGCCGAGGAGCTCAAGAGGCGGGCGTTGCGCCACGATTTCGAGGCGCTGGCGATTGTCGCTCCGCCTAGAGCTCTCGGAGTCTTGAAGAAGTGTCTCCACAAGGAAGTCGAGAAGCGGATCGTGTGCACCGTCAACAAGGAGATGAGCGGGCGCCCTGTCCCGGACATCGAGGCGTTGCTGCTCGGCGAGACTCAAACGGAGCTGCCGAGCGCCTGAGACCGCTGCCGGAAGTAGAGGGACGCCTCGTCCTGCCGCTCCCGAAGTTCAGCCGACTAGCCGTGCTCGCTCATGCGTAGAGGTGCGTGACTTTCGCGTCCGGCGCGACGGTATTGAGCAGCAGCGTCCGGTGGCAATGAGCGGGCTCGCGTTCCATGCACAGCAAAGCGCTCGGTTTCTCCCGCGCAAGCTCCAGCATCTGAGCCGATTGCGCCATCGCCTCGGGAAGCTCGAGTTGACCGGCATAGATGCGCTCGAGATCCGCGTGGCGCCCCGCGCGCGCGGCCGCTCGTCCGTCGGCGGGCGTCCCGAGCGCCTTCAGGTGCGCATATTCGATTCGCGCATCCTCGAGCGCCGCCCTCAACCCCGACTTCGAGAACCCAGGCCGCCGCGAGAGCGGCAAGGCGCGGACGTCGATCACCCGCTCCACGCCCGCCTGCTTCAGCGCCGCGATGAACTCCGGCACCGTCGTGCCTTCATAGCCGATGGTGAAGATGCGCATGACGGGCTCCTGTCATTGCGAGCGGAGCGAAGCAATCCGGCAAACGCGTGTCTGGATTGCTTCGTCACTTCGTTCCTCGCAATGACGCGTCAATGACCTTCGACATCCACATCATCGGCGGCGGGCTCGCTGGCTCCGAAGTGGCGTGGCAGCTTGCCGAAGCCGGCGTGCGCGTGCGGCTCAGCGAAATGCGCGGCGGTGGGGACATGACGCCGGCGCATGAGACAGACCGGCTCGCCGAAATGGTTTGCTCCAACAGCTTTCGCTCCGACGACGCCGAGCACAACGCCGTCGGGCTCCTCCACCAGGAGATGCGTGCGCTAGGTTCGCTCGTCATGCGCGCTGCGGACGCGCATCGCGTGCCCGCCGGATCGGCGCTGGCTGTCGACCGCGAAGCCTTTGCCGCAGAAATCACCCGTTCGATCGAGACCCACGCCAACATCCATGTCGTTCGCGAGCGGATCGACACTTTGCCGGACCATCCAGCCATCATCGCGACGGGGCCGCTGACCGGCTCCGGTCTGGCTGACGCCATCGCCGCCGAGACTGGCGAAGGCGCCCTCGCCTTCTTCGACGCGATCGCTCCGATCGTTCACCGCGACAGCATCGACATGGACGTCGCCTGGATGGCAGCCCGCTGGGACAAGGGCGGCAAGGACTACATCAATTGCCCGCTCGACAAACCGCAGTACGAGGATTTCGTCCAGGCGCTCGTCGATGGCGAGAAAATGCCGTTCCACGACTGGGAGAAGGATACGCCTTACTTCGAAGGCTGCATGCCGATCGAGGTAATGGCCGAGCGCGGGGTGGAGACGCTGCGCCACGGCCCGATGAAGCCGGTCGGCCTCGACAACCCCCGTACCGGCCGCTGGCCTTACGCGGTCGTTCAGCTGCGGCAGGACAATGCGCTCGGCACCTTGTGGAACATGGTCGGCTTCCAGACCAAGCTGAAGCACAAGGAACAGGTGCGCATTTTCCGCACCATCCCCGGGCTGGAGAATGCGGAGTTCGTGCGGCTCGGTGGCATCCACCGCAACAGCTTCATCAACTCGCCGCGGCTGCTCGACCGCGAGTTGCGGTTGAAGTCGAAGCCGAACATCCGCTTCGCCGGCCAGATCACCGGCTGCGAAGGCTATGTGGAAAGCGCGGCGGTCGGCCTTCTCGCAGCGCGATTTGCGGCGACCGAGATGGACGGCGAGAGTCTGCCCGCGCCTCCGCTGGAGACCGCGTTTGGGGCATTGCTGGCCCACATCACCGCCGGCGCGAACGCCGAGACCTTCCAGCCGATGAACGTCAACTTCGGCCTGATGCCGCCGATTGAAGGCCGCTGGAAACGCGCCGACCGGAAAAAGGCGTACACCGACCGCGCAAGAGCCGCACTGGCGGAGTGGCTCACTCAGGCGAAGGTCGGCGAACCCGCCTGACCCTCATTGATCCGTGTTTTCGCTCGGCGCCTCCGGCTGACGGCAGCTGCAGGTCTTGCGCTTGGGCGGCGGCGGGGCGGTGGTCGCGTATTCCACCGGGGTGAGCCAGCCCGAGTGGTCGCTGTCGGCGCCCTTGAACTTGTCGATCGTTTTCGCCGCCCACTCCTCGAAGCTCAGCGCGCCGTTGCCGTTGATGTCGAGCTTGGCGAACGCCTTGTGGCGGGCGCCGAAGATCTCGTCGGCCTCGATCTTGCCGTCCTTATTCTTGTCGGCGCGCGAGAAGCGTCTTTCCTCGCGATTCTTGGGGCTCGCTTCGGGCGCTTCGATCTGCTGGCCGCCGCTTATGAATGGCGCGCTGGCGCCGCGCGCTTCGGGCGCTCCGGGAAGCAAGGGACCTTGCGCTCGCGATTGCCACAACAGGAATGCGCCAGTCAGTAGCAGGAAGCAGGCCGCAGCCCCGGCGAAGAAACGCCACATGGGCACCTCCATCCAAGCGGAGATTCGGCAGCGTAATGATCCGTTCCGGAGGCAGTTCTGTCAACTAAGCCGGGCAAAGCGTCCGGTCGCGCGGTGACGCACTGCCGCCATCCCGCGGGCCGCGCCGCTGCCGGGATGAGTCACCGCCGCCACCGCAACCGCAGCCAACACCGTCAGCGGGCGCAAGCTATTTGGTACTGTACATGGGAGACGCACCGCCTGCGCTGCAGCACACAACAGGTGCCGCGAATCTGCATCGCTGCAGTGGAGCGCGCCATCGATCACCGACCACAATGCGCCCGCCGCCTCCGCGTCTTCGGGTTTCCTGCCAAGCAGCCGCGCGCCGATGCCGAACAGAACGCAGCCGCGCAGGCGCAGGGCTTCGGCCTGCGGCTCGCCCCAAGGGAAGGGGTGCAGCAACGGAAGCCACGCGTCCTCGAGCTGCGACAATTCCGTGCCGGTGATCCCCCGCGCGACCAGCTCACGCGCGATCGCGCCGAGGCGCGGCTCGCCCGGGGGCGGCGCTCCCGCATCCAGCTCCTCCAGTCGCTCGCGCCACCAGGCGAGCCGGATCGCTCCAAGCGCAGGCTCGCTCGTCGTCGCCACGACGTCGGCGAGCGCCAGATCGAGGTCCCAGAGGGTGGCAAATGCGGCGCGGACATCCGCCGGCATGGTGGCAAGCGCCGTCAGGCGGTCGGAATCGAGCGCCCGCTCAGCGATAGGTAACGGCTTTCACGGCCTCGACCACCTGCGATGCCTTGATCAAGGCCATTTTCTCGAGATTCGCGGCATAGGGGAGCGGGACGTCGACATCGGTCACGCGCAATACGGGAGCGTCGAGGTCGTCGAAGCCTTCGGTCATCGCAATGGCGATGATCTCCGAGCTGATCGAGCACACCGGCCAGCCTTCCTCGACCACCACCATGCGGTTGGTGCGTTTCAGGCTCTCGAGGACGGTGCCCTTGTCGAGCGGGCGCAAGGTGCGGAGGTCGATCACCTCGGCGTTGATGCCCTGCCCCATCAGCTCTTGCGCGGCTTCGAGCGCCACCCCCACGCCGATCGAGTAGCTGACGATCGTCACGTCCTTGCCCGGGCGAACGATCCGGGCCTTGCCGATCGGAAGCACGTAATCGTCGAGCTGCGGTACGTCGAAATGCTGGCCGTAGAGGAGCTCGTTCTCGAGGAACACCACCGGATCATCGGTCCGGATCGCGGCCTTGAGCAGACCCTTCGCGTCCGCCGCGCTGTAGGGCGCGATCACCACCAGCCCGGGCACGTGCGCGTACCAGCTGCCGTAATTCTGGCTGTGCTGAGCCGCGACGCGCGCCGCTGCGCCGTTGGGTCCGCGGAACACGATCGGACAGCGCATCTGTCCGCCCGACATGTAATTGGTCTTCGCCGCCGAATTGATGATGTGGTCGATCGCCTGCATCGCGAAGTTGAAGGTCATGAACTCGACGATCGGCCTCAGTCCGCCCATCGCCGCTCCGGTGCCGAGGCCAGCGAAGCCATATTCGGTGATCGGGGTGTCGACGACGCGCTTGGCTCCGAATTCTTGCAGCAGGTTCTGAGTCACCTTGTACGCGCCCTGGTACTCGGCGACTTCCTCGCCGATGACGAACACGCGCTCGTCCTTGCGCATTTCCTCAGCCATTGCGTCGCGCAGCGCGTCGCGCACCGTCGTGCTGACCAGCGGCGTGCCTTCCGGCATTTCCGGGTCGTCGTGAGTCCTGGCGACATCCGCGACGAGATCGCGCGCGGCGGTCTCGAACACGTGCGGGGTCGGCGTGTCTTCGCCCTGCTGCGACGCGGGTGCCGGAATCGACGGCTCTTGAGTCATCGCGGGGGCCGGCTTTTCCTTTGTGTCGGCAACGGGTTTGGCGGCGGGCGCATCGGTGACTTGCTCGCCATCCCCCACCAGCAGCGCGATCGGCGCCCCGACCTTCACTCCGTCGGTGCCCTCAGGCACCAGGATCTTGGCGATCGTGCCTTCGTCGACGGCCTCGAACTCCATCGTCGCCTTGTCGGTCTCGATCTCGGCGAGGATGTCCCCCGACTTCACTTCATCGCCTTCCTTGACCAGCCATTTGGCAAGGGTCCCCTCCTCCATCGTGGGGGACAAGGCGGGCATCTTGAGCTCGGTGGGCATCAGTAACTCCCCACCAGCACGTCGGTGGTGAGTTCGGACGCGTCCGGCTCCGGCGCGTCTTCAGCAAACTTCGCAGCCCCCACGACGATGTCCTTGATTTCCTTGTCAATCGCCTTGAGATCCTCTTCTTTGACGCCCATCGCCACGAGATCGCGTTCGGCATGCAGGATCGGGTCGCGGTGTTCGCGCACGCCCTGCACCTCCTCGCGGGTGCGATATCGCGCCGGGTCGGACATCGAATGGCCGCGGTATCGGTAGGTGTTAAACTCGACGATGATCGGCCCCTTGCCGCCGCGCACCCAGTCGAGCGCGACCTGGGCCGCGCCGCGGACTGCAAGGACATCCATTCCGTCGACCTGAAATCCCGGGATTCGGAAGCTCTCGCCCTTGCGGTAGAGCAACGGCTCGGAATGCGAACGCTCGATACTCGTGCCCATCGCATATTTGTTGTTCTCGATCGCGTAAATGACCGGCAGATTCCATAGCTTGGCCATGTTGAACGCTTCGAAGACCTGGCCCTGGTTGACCGCTCCGTCGCCCATGTACGTGAGGCACACGCCGCCGTCCTCGCGATATTTGTGGGCGAAGGCGAGCCCGGTGCCGAGCGGAACCATCGCGCCGACGATCCCGTGCCCGCCGTAGAAGCCGTGGTCGACGCTGAACATGTGCATCGATCCGCCCTTGCCCTTCGAAATGCCGGCCGCGCGGCCGGTCAGCTCGGCCATGATCA
>JBDTON010000104.1:0-9697 GCA_039933195.1 Sphingomicrobium sp.
CTGGTCGTGCGCCGCGATGCGACGATCGCCGATGCCGAAGGGCGCACAGTTGGAATGGCCGATCGCCTCGACGTTCCGGCAAAGCGCCGCAGCGCGGTCGAGATGGCAACGACGCGGCTGGTTGCCCTGGTCGAGGACACGGTCGTACCCCTCGCCGGTTGGGCAGACGCAGTCGTCGCCACCCTTCACCAGGACGGGGTTGTCGCATGTGGCGGTCCGGTGATGGTGGCCGAAAACGTCCCGGCGCAGACGCGCGCTCTGACGTTGTCCGAGTACGGCCGGTACAATGAGCGCGTGCCGGCCGGCGAGATATCCGCTCTGCCGGGCTGCAATTTCGCGTTCAGGCGCGAAGCTTTGGTCGAGGCGATGCGCGGGTCAGAGGGCCTCGTCGACCTCGAGGTGTTCCGCCGCCTGAAGGACAATGGCGGAACGATCATCTGGTCGCCGGCCATGAAGGTTGGGTTCTCCCGGGCATTTCCCGAGGGCGCGCGCCTTAAGACGCGGTTCGACCACGGTCGGATCACCGCGAGCTTGGCGGCAACGGGCCCGCTGAGTCGCGCGACGAGCGCCGCGAAGGCCCTTCTGCTGCCTGCAGTGCTGACCGCCAGGACCATAAGGCAGTGTGGTCCCGCCCAGCTTCGCTCCATCCCGACGCTCGCATGGCTGGTGCTCCAGCACAGTGCGTGGGCAGCCGGCGAATTGACCGGCGCGGTTCTCGGCTCAGCGCGAGGTGTCAGCCAATGGCGCTGACGATCGGAGTCGACGCGACGACGTGGTGGAACCAGCGGGGCTTCGGGCTGGATCTGCTCGAAACCCACGCGCGGAAGGTCCGCTGATGCGCTTCGGTATGGTCACCACGTTCTATCCGCCCTTCAGTTACGGCGGGGACGCGACCTACGTTCGAAGCCTGGCCAAGGCGCTGGCCGAGCAGGGCCATGACGTGGACGTGATCGCTTCCACGGACGCCTATCTCGTCCGCAGCAAGGACAGTGATCAGGTGGTGCCGAGCTGGGAGGACGGGGTGAGCGTCCACCGGATTCGGAGCTCGGCGCGCCTGCTCGCTCCGCTCGTCAGCCAGCAGACCGGGCTTCCCGGGTTCCACGGACCAGCGCTCAAACGCTTCTTCGCCGCGCCGTTCGATGTCCTGCATTTCCACAACGTCTCGCTGATGGGCGGGCCGGGCGTGCTGCGCATGGGCCAGGCGCGCGTGCGGCTGATGTCGCTTCACGATCACTGGCTCATCTGCCCAACCCACGCGCTGTGGAAGAACCGCAGCCGCGCCTGCGACAAGCGCACCTGTTTCACTTGCTCGATCCGCTCGGGCATTCCGCCACAACTTTGGCGTTATACCGGGCTGCGCGATTGGTCGCTGAAATCGGTCGATTGCCTGCTCGCGCCGAGCCGGTTCACAGCCGAAAAGCACGTCGCTGACGGCATCGTTGCGCCGATCGAAGTGTTGCCGCTGTTCTCCTCAATCGATGGGTCGGAGCCTGGGGAGGCGCATCCGCGCCGAATCATCTTCGTCGGCCGAGTGACAGCCCTGAAGGGTGTCCAAGGCCTCCTCCGTGTCGTCGCGCAAATGCCTGACGTCGAGCTGCTGATGATCGGCCAGGGAGAACTTCGGCCCTCGCTCACCGCAGCTTATGCGCAACACCCCAACATCCGCTTTCTCGGCAAGGTCGAGCAACATCACCTTGTCGAATACTACGCGAGTGCCGCCGCCGTCGTTCTCCCGACTCTCGTTCCCGAAACCTTCGGCCTCACCATCATCGAAGCCGCTGCGTGCGGCACGCCGGCTATCGTCGCCAAATCGTCCGGAGGGGCCGCAGAGCTAGTGAACGCGATTGGCGGGGGGCTGCTCTACGACGGAGAAGCGGAGCTGGCGACTGCGATCCGTCGCCTCACCGAGGACCGGCCGCTGCGCGACGAGCTCGGGGCGCGCGCCCGCGCCGCTTATCGCGCGCGTTACACAAAGGAACAGCACCTCACCGACTACTTGAGCCACATCGAGCAAATCCTGCAGGATAAGAGCTGAGATGCGAGCGGTGCTGACCTTCCATTCGATCGACGATCTGCCGGGTCCCTTGTCCTTTCCTCCGGCAGCGCTGGACGCACTGCTCGTTGCGCTGGCGGACGCCAAACTGCCCGTTCTGGAGCTGGACGAGCTTCTTGGCCTCGCCAGCCGCCAGGTTCCGGCCCATGTGTTCGTAATCACAAGTCAGGTGGGCCGCGACAAGCGCTGCCCCGGTCAGCCAGCGAACTATCTTCGCTCGTCGCGACTGGTGCGCGCCCTCCTGAGCAGGGGTGCGCACGCTTACATCGCGCTTCGCCGCTCGCTCCGGCGGTTGCGCGGCCACTAATGCAGCCGAAGCTGAGCATCGTTGTGGCGGTAAGGGATGGCGCGGCCAACGTGCCGGCTCTTCTCGATGCATTGAAGGACCGCCGAAGCGACGGGGAACTGATCCTCTGCTGCGCGGAACCCTGTAGCGCCGGCGAGTACGATGCGGAGCTCCAGTTATCGTTCCCCGCCGAAACGCTTGTGCCCTCCTTGTGGAGCGAAGGCATCCTGCGCGCCCGCGGCAGCCGTGTTGCGCTGACGACGGGGCAGTTCGTCCCCGCCGACGATTGGCTCGAACGGCTGCGCGCAGCGGACCTCGACCGCTGGGTGGGAGTGGGAGGCGCGATCGACAACGATCCCGCTGCTTCCGCGAGGAATTGGGCGCTTTTCTTCCTGCGCTATTCCGCCTTTGCCCCGCCGTTGCCGGCGGGCGAGACCGAAGAAATCGCCGCTGACAACGCCGTCTACGACCGCGCCGCGATCCTCGAGCACCCGGACCTCCTCCGCCTGGGTTTCTGGGAGCCTTCGTTCCACCGACGTTTCCGCGCGGCAGGCAAAAAACTCGCGCTCGATCCGAAGCTCCTGGTCGTCCACCATGGAACCGTTTCCGGTCGGAGCTTCGCCCGCCAGCGCTATCTCCACGGCCGCGCCTACGGCATCGAACGGGCTGAACGGGCCAGCTTCGTCCGGAACCTGCTCTTGTTGCTGTCGAGCCCGCTGGTTCCGCCGTTGCTGCTTTTGCGCATCGTTGACCGAATAATCCGGCGACCGCGCTATCGCGCCATGCTCTTCACCGCCTTTCCGTGGCTGGTCCGCTTCACATTCGCCTGGGCGGCGGGAGAAGCAGCCGGCTATGCTTCAACCCTGTTCGCGCCGCACACGGGCGCCCCACCAACCTCGAAAAGACACGCATGACCAGTATCTCAGTAGTACTCGGTCGAGTCAGCACCGAGGACACCGACCGAGTCATCGAGACGATCGAGGCGCTCGATCCGACGGTGAGCGGCGAAGAATGCGAGATCGTGATCGCCGACAGGCTTCAGGATGAGGTCACGCGGCAAATCCGGCGCGACTACCCGCATGTGCGGCTGATCGCCTGTCCGGCGGAGATGTCGCTGCCGGAAATGCGTACCCTGGCGTTCGAGGCGAGCACGGCGCCGATCGTGGCGGTCACCGAGGATCATTGCGTGCCAGAGCCCGGCTGGGCGAAGACGGTCAAGACAGCGTTCGACGAAGCCGGCCCCGACCTCGTCGCCGTGGGCGGAAGCGTCGTGAACGGAGTCACCGATCGCGGTCTCGATTGGGCGACCTACCTTTGCGAATACAGCTTCTTTTCTCCACCTGTTGCCGAGGGCGAGAGTGCGATCCTCCCGGGGATGAACGTCGCCTACCGTCGAACTGCGCTCGAAAGCCTGCCTCGCGACCTCCTTACCAGCGGCTTTTGGGAAACCACCCTTCATCCGATCCTGCTCGAAAAGGGCGGACGGTTTCTGTCGCTCAACCAACTCGTCATGCTGCACAAGAAGCGTTTCTCGTGGGCGCTTTTCGCCTCGCAGAGGTTCATCTACTCGCGCTATTACGCCGGGCGGCGCTTTGGCGATGCTGCGCTGCCCAAGCGCGCGGCAGCGTCGCTCGCCTCGCTCACGCTTCCGCCTTTGTTGCTCGTCCGTGCGGTTCAGGCCGCGCGCCGCAAGGGCCTCGGCCGCGAGATGTGGCGGGCCGCGCCGCATCTCCTCGCTTTCTATTGCATCTGGGCCGTCGGCGAGAGCGTGGGCGCGCTACGCGGCCCGGGCAAAGCGCTAGCGATGATCGAGTGACAGGGTTTGTCTGTCCCGAATGCCGCTCGTCTGTCGTGGAGGGTGAGGGGGGTTACAAATGCGCGTCCTGCGGCCGCTTGTACCCAGTCCTGTTCGGGATTCCCGACTTTCGCCTTCGCGGTGACCTCTATCTGTCAATCGAGGACGAGCGCGCGAAGGCGGCGCGGTTGCACGATTTTGCCGAAAAGCACGACTTTCGCGAGCTCGTGGGCTTTTACTATTCAATTACGGACGATGTCGCCGACCGGCTTGCGCCACTGTTCGCTGGCTATGTCATGCACGCGGCGGACCGCGCGCGACCATCGATTGAAGCGCTGCGTTCAGCCGGACGTGGCGATGCGCTTCTCGACCTTGGCTGCGGGAGCGGGGGGGCGCTAGTGACGGCGGCTGGCGTGTTCCGGGATCGGACAGGAATCGACATCGCATTGCGCTGGCTGGTCATCGCCCGAAAGAGGCTCGATCAAGCGGGCCTGTCGGCGAGACTGGTCTGCGCCGACGCCGAAGCTCTGCCATTTCCCGAAGGTACTTTCACGCATGTCCTGGCCGCCGATCTGCTCGAAAACACAAGGTCGCCCGCGGCAGCCATCGGGGCGGCGGCCGCGGTCATGGAGGATGGCGGCCACATGTATCTGACGGGGAGCAACTGCCGCTGGGTTGGACCGCATCCGGCAACCGGAGTCTGGGCGGCGGGATTGGTGCCCCAACGCCTTCGTTCGGCGCTGCTAAAAAGCAAGCACGGGATCGACATCCTAAGGGCCGTAAGCTTTGTCAGCCCCGGCTCGGTTCGGCGGATGGGTGAGGCCGCCGGACTGCAGCAGGCCGATGCCCGCCCTCTCGATCTCGACGCGAGCAATCTCGAACATCGATCGGCGCTCTTCAAGGCGCTCGCACGTGCTTATGCCGTGCTGGCAAAGGCGCCCGTGTTCCGTCCGGTCCTGCTCGCCGCCGGTCCGGTGTTTCAAACCATGTTCGTGAAGGAAAAGACGCTGTGAGCGATGTAATGCGGTTTGGCCTTATTGGGGCAGGAGCGATCGGCAAGATCCGCGCGGACGCGCTGGCGAAAGCGCCCGAGTGTGAGCTGGTCGCCGTCAGCGACCTCGACGACGCGCGGGCGCGCGCGGCTGGTCCGCGGGCGAAATTCTACCTCGACGCCAGTGAGCTCATCGCTGCGGCCGAAGTCGATGCGGTGATCATCTCCACCCCCCCACCATTGCACGAGCCGCTCGCCGTGGCAGCCGCATCGGCCGGCAAACACGTGCTGGTCGAGAAGCCGATGGCCGCGACTCCCGAGGCCTGCGAGCGGATGATTGCCGCCGCGCGCAAGGCGGGCACGCTGCTCACGGTCGGCTACAATCACCGCTACTTCGAAGCGCTGAAGCGGATGCGCGACGTGGTCGCCTCCGGCGACATCGGTACCTTGTCCCACGTCCGCGCCTACACCGGCCACAGCGGACTCGCCGAGTTCAAGGCATCCTGGATGTACGACAAGAACGTCATGGGCGGTGGTGCGCTCATGGATAACGGAACGCACGTCATCGATCTCACCCGGTACATCATGGGCGACCCGACCGAAGTCTTCGGCTTCGCGACGCACAAAGTGTGGAATCTTGGGGTCGAGGACGAGGGGATCGCCCTGCTCAGGACAGCCGAGGGGGTCAGCGCCTCAATCGAGGCGAGCTGGCACGAATGGCGCGGTTACCGCTTCCACATGGAGGCCTATGGCGATCGCGGAATGGTGAGCGCTTATTACGCGCCGATGACGGCGACGGTGATCCGCCTCGATAAGCCCGGCGGCAAGAAGTCCGTTGAGCGTCACTTCTATCCCAAAGCCATCATTCGGGAAAAGCTGAAGGGGTGGCAAAGCACCGTTATCCAGACATTCGTCGAGGAGCTTGCCGACTTTGTGGCGGCGGCAAAGGGCGTGACGCACAGCGGCCGGCTCGCGGTCGCGAGCGACGGGCTTCGTGCGGTGCAGATCGCCCACGCCACGTACGAGAGCGAGTCCAGCCGAAATTGCGTCCGGCTTCCGGCGCTGGTCTAGTCGAGAGCGGATGCGTCGCCAAGGCGCCGCGTGACATATCCGGTCAGCTCACCGGCGGACCAGCATGTCTCGGCGGCGAGGATCGCGGGCAGCCAGCGCACACTTGCACGCCGCAGGTCCTTGTGGCGCCAGGCGTGGCGCACGATCCGCGCGCACCGGACGAAGGGCAGGGCCGCCGTCAACGGAACCGCCGCCGTCACCGACAGGCGAGGAGTCCGCGCCGCGGCAAAAGCCCGTCCGTGGCGGAACCGGCGCCCGCGGTAGTCTCTGAAGCGGAATGGCCTGGCGTAGAGCGCGACCGCATCCTCGACGAGCCGCGGTGCGAGGCCCTGTTGGAGCAGGCGCGTCTTGGAGAAATCTTCGGTGGCTTCGATCCTTTTGCGGGGTAGGATGAGATTGCTTCCCGGAATCTCCTTCAGGCTCGGATCGAGCGGCCGATGGAATTGGCAATATTCGGTCAGATAGCTGATCATCCGCCGATCCGATGGCCCGAATCGCGGCTCGACGGGTCCCCAATAGCCATCCTTCCAACCTTCCGTGTCAATGGCCCGTTGGATCGCAGAGAACCATCCCGGCCCCGGGAGCGCATCGGCATGCAGGATCGCGACCCATTCGGACCGGCTTTGCGCGATCGCCAATCCCCAGAGGTCGAACAAGGACGCGTTTGCTTTCACGTGAACATTCAGGCCTTGGGGGACAGTTGCCGGCGCATGCTCGGGATCGCATGCCACGTGGATTTCGCTCGAGGGATCCGCGCCGGCGCTGCGCAAATCGTGAAGCAGTCGGTTGGCGTCCCATTCGCCCTTGACGGCAATTGCGAGCGAGAAGGTCGTCAAGACCACTTCGCCTCGGCCTCCGCATACGCGCGGTAGAGGAGTGCGAGCGTGTCGCGCGCTTCCGCGATGGAGTTGGGTGGTTCGCGCCCCGCCGCGATTGCGTCGAAGAAGGCCCGATAGAGCCGCGCCGTGGCGTCAGGGTAAAGATCGAGCGGCGCTCTCGCGAGCGTGGTGAACCGCTCGCCGTGATAGAGCCGTGCAACTCCGCCGAGGTGGATGCTCCATTCGGCGAAGGGCGTTCGCCCTTTGGGGCGGAGGCCGAGCCTGACCTCGGCGCTTCCGCCGAGACTGGTCTCGATGGTACCTTTCTCGCCGACCAGGCGGAGATCGAGATAGCGGTGTTTCCCTTTCGTTAGCCGGTCGAGAGTGATCTGCGCCACGCGGTCGCCGCTGAACTCCAGCCGCACGAGGTTCAGGTAATCCGGACCGCCGTTCGACAATGGGCGCGGCATGCGCGCGCTCATGCCGATCGGGCGCTCTCCGAAGAATGCCTTGCAGAGATCGATGACGTGGGTGCCGAATTCCTTGAAAGTGCGCTGTGGGTCCGCTCCGCGCCACCCGGCCTCTGTTTCGGGCGTAACGACGAAGGTCTGATGCGCTTCAACGAAGAGCAATCGCCCGAACCGCTCGCTCCCGATCTCCCGCGCGGCAGCAAGGTGCATCGGCATGAACGGAAATTCGCTGTTGACGCAGACCTGGCGGCCGGCCGTGTTCGCAGCTGCGGCGATCGCATCCGCTTCTTCGACGCTGTTGGCGAGCGGCTTTTCGCAAAACACGTGCGCGCCGGCAGCGAGCGCCGCGAGCGCGATTTCAAGGTGTGAATCAGGCGGCGTTGCGATGAGGACGACGTCGGGTTTTGTCTCGAGCAACGCTTCGAGGGTAGCAAAACTCGGAAGCTCCGACGGGCCCTGGCGCAGATCGTAGACGCCGACGATCTCAACGCCGGACAGTTTGCGGAGCGCCGGAATGTGAATCACCTTGGCGGCTCGGCCCACGCCGGCGATCGCCACTCGAACCTTGTGCATGCGCGATCCTTAAGGCCCCGTCGTCGGCGGCAACAATGGCGCGCCGCGACCTCCGCGTGAAGCGTCTTACTGTGGGACACGCGGAATCCGACGCTTCATTGCACGCAGACAACGGCGTTCTGGTGATGTTGCACTGCAGTAGAAAGCGGCTACGCTTCGTTTCCGCTTCCGCGATTGGGGAGAGAGCATTTGTATCTGGGGGGCGGACACGCAGCTCGCGACAACGGGCGTTCGAATGCGATATCCCCAATTTCGCTTGATCGGCGCCTGTCGCTGCTGACCCTCCTTGCCGCCCTGTTCTTCCTCTGGCCGCTGCTTGCCTACGGTCGCCCGGGCTACATCCAGGATAGCGCCGCTTATTACAAAGGCGGGCGCATGGCGGTCACCTTCGTGCTCGACAAGATCGGGCAACGCGACGCGGCGCCGGCGGCCGGAAACGCCGGCGATTCTCGGGTAATTCCTGGGCCGCAGACGCCGAACGATGCCAAAGGCGCCCGGTCGGTGGCTTACAGCATCGCGGCTTTCGTGCTCGGCGCGCCCAATGCGCAGATGTGGCTGCTGTGCGTCCTCCAAGCGCTCGCGACGGGGTTCCTGAGCTCGGTCACGCTCTTGCTCTTCGCGCGGCCGACGCTGCCGGTATGGTGGAAGCTCGCGCTCCTCGCGGTTGCGACTCCTGTGGCCTTTGTCGTCTGCCTCGCCATTCCGGACATTTTTGCGGGGCTGGTGATCCTCGCCATAACGCTTCTGGCTACTGCCCATCACGGATTGAGCGTGGGTGTCAGGACCGTCAGCACATTGATCGCGGCCGCGGCAATTGCCTTCCACATGAGCCATGTGCCGATCGCGCTGGGCATGACCGCGTGCGCGCTCGCGTGGACAGCCTTCGTTCGGCTTCGACTGCGAACACCCGTTCCGCGGGCGCGATGGCTGTGGGTCGCCGCACCGTTCTTGCTCGGCGCCGCAGCGACGATCGCCTTCAATTTCGTGGCGTTCGGCGGCCCCAGCCTGACCGGCAAGAGATACCCGCTCACCCTGGCCCGATCAGTCGCTGAGGGGCCGGGCAAATGGTATCTCGATCGGAATTGCGGCCATCTCAAATACGCCATCTGCGAGATCTACCCGCACGGCGTGCCCGCGACGATTAACGCCCTCCTCTGGGGTCCGGACGGGCTGAAGCGGCGCGCGACGCCTGAACAGATGGATCGTATTCGCGCCGAAGAATCGGACGTCGTATTCGCGGCCACGCGCGCCTATCCGCTGACCGAGGTGGAGCGGCTCGGCACTAATTTCGCGCGGCAGCTGGTCCTGTTCGAGCCCGGCGTCGGCCTGCTCAACAGCCGCATCGTCCAAGACCCCGACGGAACTCCGCAGCTGGCGTCCGCCGGCTACAGCCATTTCTGGACCGACGTCGTCCACTGGCTGACCGCTGTCAGCCTGATCGCTGCGCTCGTCGTGCTCTATCGGCGGTTTCGAGCCGATCCGTCGCTTCGGCCAATGATCTTGTTGGTCGTCGCCGGAATCCTTTTCAACGACGTCGTGTGCATCTATTTCTCGGGCATCGTCGACCGCTACGGCGCGCGGACTATCTGGCTGCTTCCGTTGCTTGCCTTAGCATTGCTCGAAACGAGCCGCGGCGCCGC
>JBDTON010000105.1:0-9214 GCA_039933195.1 Sphingomicrobium sp.
CACCCGAGCTTCGTGATGTCGTCGTCATTCACCAACCAGGTGCTGGCGCAGATCGAGCTGTGGACCGGCGGCGACAAGTACGGAAACGACGTCTACGTGCTTCCCAAGCACCTCGACGAGAAGGTCGCGCGGCTGCACCTCGACAAGCTCGGAGTGAAGCTGACCACGCTGAGCGACAAGCAGGCGGAGTATATCGGCGTATCGTCCGACGGTCCGTTCAAGCCCGACCACTACCGCTATTGACGGCACGCATTAAGGGCGTGGTCTCAATCGAATAGCTTCCTTTTTGTCGGTGGCTCGCCCTAAGAACGCCGGGGGGAGTGGCTCACGGGAGCATGAACGCCTTTTCTGGCCCGGTTCTGGCGATCGTCGCGCTGGCTTTGCTCTGGCTGGGCATCGCGGCGGCGATTGCCTTTATGGCGGCGCGGCGTTTCGCGCTGGCACAGCACGTGCTCGCCGCGGCGCAGTCGAATGCGCGGCTGCTCGAACTTACGCCGTCGCGGCCGCTCGTTCTGCGCGCCGACGGGCGGATCGAGGCCGATGCCCAGCTGATCCGCGAGCTCGGCCTGAGCTCTCATCCCGCACGATTGTCCGAACTGTCCGGCAACGACAGCGGGATCGTCGCCGAGGATCTTCAATCGCTCATCGACGAAGTGGAGGCGGCCCGCGCGTCCGCCGGCCGGATCTCCCGCAAGGTGCGGGCGAACGGCTCCGGCCGGGTGTTCGAGGTTCGCGGCGGCCCCGCGCCCGCTCCCGAACCGGCGGGCACGTTGTTGCTGTGGTTCTTCGACACCAGCGCGGGCGAGGAAGAGCGCTCGAAGCTCGCGCTGCGGCTGCGGCAGACCGAAGGCGCGCTCAATTCGCTGACGTATCTGATCGAGGCGGCGCCGTTCCCGATGTGGTACCGCGGCCCCGACCTCAGGCTCGGCCTGGTCAACAGCGCGTTCGTCGACGCCGTCGAGGGCAAGGACGCCGCCGAGGTAATCGAACACGGCTCCGAGCTCATCGATGCCGAAGGCGAGGACAGCGCGATTGCAGCTGCGCGCCAGGCCCAGGAAACGGGGCACATCGTTTCCCGCATGCAGCCGGCGATCATCCGCGGCGAGCGGCGCATGTTGCGGATCGTCAACGTGCCGCTGTCGACGGCGGCGGTGGCCGGGTTCGCCGTCGACGTGCAGGACCTCGAGGACGCGCGGACCGAGCTCACGCGCCACATGGAATCGCAGCGCGAGCTCGCCGACCGAATGACTGCCGGCACGGCGCAGTTCGACCCTGACCGCAGCTTGAGCTTCTTCAATCGGCCGTTCGCCGCGATGACCCAGCTCGATCCCGAATGGCTCGCGGAAAAGCCCGAGTTCGACCGAATTCTCGAGCGCATGCGCGACAATCACCGGCTTCCCGAAACGCGCGACTTCCCCGCTTGGAGGGACGAGCGGCGCGACTGGTTCACCAGCGCCGAAGAGGTCGTCGAAGAAGAATGGATGCTGCCCAACGGCGACCATTTGCGGGTGGTCGCCCAGGCGCTTCCGGACGGCGGTCTGAGGCTATTCCTCGAAGACCGCACCGAGCAGCTGCGGCTCGCTTCGGCCCGCGACACCTTGTTGCGCGTTCGCGCCGCCACGTTCGACAATTTGTTCGAGGCGATCAGCGTCTTCGCCAGTGACGGGCGCCTTTATTTGTGGAACCGCCGCTTCCTCGAGGATTGGGACCTCGACGAGGAGTGGCTCGCGACGCACCCGCGGGTCGATGAGCTGGTCCCCGCGATGGCGCGCAAGCTGGTCAACCCGACCGCGGCCGCTCAGATCCGCGAGATGGTCCGAAAGACCACCAACGAGCGGCAGTCGTCGAACGGGCGAATTTCGATGACCGACGGGCGCCATTTTCAATTCGCAGCAGTGCCGCTGCCCGACGGCAATGCGCTCTTCACGATGGTCGATGTCACCGATTCGACCCGCATTGAGGCCGCCCTTCGCGAACGCGCGACCGCGCTGGAGCAAGCCGATCGGGTGAAAACCGACTTCGTTGCCAACATGAGCTACGAGTTGCGGACCCCGCTGACATCCATTGGCGGCTTCGGCGAGCTTTTGGCGGGCGGATATGCCGGCGACCTCAGTTCCAAGGGCCGCGATTATGTCAGCGCGATCCTTGAGTCGGTCGAGCGCTTGTCGAAGCTCATCAACGACGTGCTCGACCTCACTACCGGTGACGCGCGCAGAGTGGCGCTGGAGATTGAACGCGTCGACGTTGCTGGTTTGTGCCGCTCGGCGGCGGATACGGCCCGGGCGCGGGCCGCCGAGAAGGCGCAGAAGCTCGACACCGAGATCTCCGCGGCGGCGGGGTTCGTGTTCGGAGATGCGCGCCGCTTGCGCGAATCGGTCGAGCACGTGCTTCACAACGCGATCGCTTACACCGACCGGAAGGGTCGAATCCTGCTCAACGCTGGCGGCGATGCGGACAATGCCGTGATCCGGATTAGCGACAACGGCGCGGGGATTTCGGCCAAGGATCTGCCCCGCGTTTTCAACCGCTTCGACCGTGTGGTCGAGGAAGGAGTCCGCGGCGAAGCGGCTTTGGGGCTTGGGCTCCCGCTCACCCGCCAGTTCATCGAAGCGCACGGCGGCAAGGTTGAGCTCGAATCCAAGAAGGGCAAAGGCACTACCGTTACTTTGACCATCCCGCGCGGATCGAGATGATCCTGAAGGATGAGCAAGCGACGGCGCAGGTTGGCGCCGCTCTTGCCGCTGTGGCCCGCGCTGGAGACGTGATCACTTTGTCGGGACCCCTTGGCGTCGGCAAAACGGCGCTTGCGCGAGGTTTCCTCGCCGCACTTGATCATCGAGGCGAAGTGCCAAGCCCGAGCTTCGCGATCGTCCAGCCATATGAAGACGTCGATCCGCCGGTGTGGCACGTCGATCTCTACCGGATCGAGGATCCGTCCGAGCTGGAGGAATTGGGCCTCGATTCCGCCGTGGACGCCGTGCTCCTCGTCGAGTGGCCGGAGCGGGCAGGCGACCATGCGTGGCCAGACGCGCTTCGACTAAGCCTCGAGTTCGCCGAAGACGGCGCTCGGCGCTTGACAGCGAAGGTGCCCCCGTCATGGGAGAGCCGATGGCCTCCGCGATGACTCCGCCCCCTTATGCGCATGAATTCCTTGCCTCTTGCGGGTGGCCGGCGGCGCAAATCCTGCCGCTCGCCGGTGACGCCTCGTTCCGCCGCTATTTCCGGGTGGTGGCGGGCGAGCGGACCGCGGTGCTGATGGATGCGCCGCCGCCGCATGAGGACCCGCGGCCGTTCGTCGCGGTGGCGGAATGGCTGGGGTCGGTGGGCCTCAGCGCACCGCAGATCCTCGCTAGGGACATGGGCAAGGGATTGCTTCTGCTCGGGGATTTCGGCGACTGGCGCCTGCGCGAATTCCTCGACCACGACCCGGCGCGCGAGCCCGAATTATATGCGGTTGCCACCGACGTTCTCATTCACCTCCACCAGCATCCCCCGATGGAAGGGCTTCGCCCCCATGGCCTTGAGCAGTGGCTCGATGAGCTGATGCTGTTCACCGAATGGTATTGCCCTGCTGTCGGCGCCCAGGTGGACGCGGATGGATATCGCGCCGCCTGGACCGAAGCGCTGGCGCCGGTCGCAAGCGACGGCCTGGGACCCGTCACGGTGCTGCGCGACTACCATGCGGAGAACATCATGCTCGTCGGCGACCGCGAGGGAGTCGGGCATTTCGGCCTGCTCGACTTCCAGGACGCCGTGGCGGGCCACCCGGCCTATGATCTTGCGTCCGTGCTTGAAGATGCCCGGCGCGACGTTCCGGCGGACCTGGAACGGGCGATGATCGACCGCTACGTCGCCGCAACCGGCCACGGTCACCCATTCGAGCGCGCATATTGGGCGCTCGCGGCGCAGCGCAACGCGCGCATCCTCGGAGTGTTCACGCGCCTGTGGAAGAGGGACAATAAACCTCACTACCGGCGTTTCCAGCCGCGCATGTGGGGCCTGCTCGAACGCGACCTCGCGCAGCCGGATTTGAAGCCCGTCCGCGATTGGTTCGACTCCAACATCGCGGCCGAGCATCGCCGCGAGCCGTGGAGGGAGGCGGCGTGAGCCAGGTGAAGCGCGCCCTGCGTTTGCGCGCGGAAGTTCCGGCCGATGTGCCCCATACGGCGATGATCATGGCCGCGGGCCTCGGCAAGCGCATGCGTCCACTGACTGCGACGAAGCCCAAGCCGTTGATCGAGGTCGGCGGCAAAGCCCTGCTCGATCATGTGCTCGAGAAATTGCACGCGGCGGGCGTAAGAAAAGTCGTGGTCAACGTCCATTATCTCGCCGACGCGCTCGAGGCGCATCTCGCCAGCCGCGCGCACGGGCTTGAGGTGGTGATCTCCGACGAACGCAATCTGCTGATGGAAACCGGCGGCGGGCTGGTGAAGGCCGCGCCGCTTATCGAATGCGACCCGTTCCTTGCTTTGAACAGCGATAATCTGTGGGTCGACGGTCCCGCGGACACGCTTAAGCTGCTGGCCTCGCACTGGGATGAGTCGAAGATGGATGCGCTGCTCCTGCTGGTGCCGCTGGCGCGCGCGCTCAATCATAAGGGGATGGGCGATTTCCATATGGATCGGAGCGGCCGTCTGCGCCGACGGGACAAGAGCCACGTCGCGCCGTTCGTCTTCACCGGGGTGCAGATGATGTCGAAGCACCTGCTCCGGGATGCGCCCGAGGGGCCGTTCTCGACCAACATCCTGTGGGACCGAGCGATCGAGGAGGGGCGCTGCTTCGGCGCGGTTCACCAAGGCCTGTGGTTCGACGTCGGCACCCCCAAATCGATTCCGATGACGGAAGCGGCACTCGAGAATGCCTGACCGCGCGGCCGAACGGCCAGCCGTCTTCACCATTCCCGCGCACCGATCGTTCGCCGACGCACTTGCCGCAGGACTGATTCAGCGTTTCGGCAAGGACCCCCTGGGCCTGGTCAAAGGCCGGATCCTGCTTCCCAACAACCGCGCGGTGCGCGCCGTCACCGAGGCATTCGTGCGGGCGAGCGGTAACGGGCTGCTGCTGCCGCGCTTGATCCCGATCGGGGATCCCGAGCTCGAGGAGCGCATCGGCGGCGCACTCGAGCCGCTGGACGAAGACGAGCCGGTCCCGCCGGCGATCGATCCACTGCACCGGCTCCTTGGCCTCGTGGAATTGGTCCGCGGCGAGGGCGTCGGCACCACCGAGGCGCTCCGTTTGGCACGGGATCTCGCGCGGACGCTCGATTTGCTGCTGATCGAGGAGATCGATCCGCGACGGCTCGCCGATGCGGCGGCCGATGCTCCGGAACTGGCGCGGCACTGGCAGGTCTCGCTGGAGCGGCTGCGGGCGATCGTCGACGAATGGCCGAGGCGACTGGCCGAGCTTGGACGAATAGACCTCGCGGACCGGCGCAACCGCCTGTTGCGCGGCCTCGCGCGCCGCTGGGCTACAAAACCGGCGGACGGATTCACAGCCGCCGCCGGAATTACCACGGCTGCGCCCGCGGTCACGGCCTTGCTGCACCGAGTCGCGCGGATGCCGGACGGGATGGTGGTCGTGCCCGCGCTCAGCCTGGCGAGCGTCATGCCTGAGGAGGAATGGGACGCCCTCGGGCCGGATGAGCGCGGGCGCGGGGAGCAGACGCATCCGCAATATCATCTGAAGCTCTTGCTGGACCGAATCGGCGTGGCTCGCGGCGAGGTGCAGGTCTGGCCCGCAACGGGCCGGGCGAGCTCGCCTGCAGTGCGCGCTCGCGCGGTTGCGAATGCAATGACCGCTGCGGACTTCAGCGACAAATGGAGCGGCCTCAAGCCGCCCGAGCGGCGGCTCACCGGCGTCCGCGCCGCCGAATTCGCCGATGCGGCCGCGGAAGCACAGGGCATCGCGCTGGCGCTGCGGCGTGCATTGGAGATTCCCGCGCAGACGGCGGCACTGGTCACGCCGGACCGAATGCTGGCGCGGAGGGTGTCCGCCTTGCTCCAGCGCTGGGGAATTGAAGCGGACGACAGCGCCGGACGGCCGCTTTCGGAAACGCCGACCGGAACCTTGCTGCTCGGAATCGCGGCGGCCGTCGCGGAGGATCTTGCTCCGGTGCCCTTGCTCGCTCTGCTCAAGCATCCGCTGGTTGGCGGCGACGATGAGGCAAGGCTCCGCTGGCTGGAGACCGTGCGCACTTTCGACCTCGCCCTGCGCGGGCCACGGCCCGGCCCGGGCATGGACGGCCTCGAGGCGCACATCGGCGAGCGTGAGGGCGAACCCAAATATCGCGGCTGCGCGAGCGCCTGGGCTAAACTGAGGCCGGCGGTCCAACAGATTGCCGGAATGCTCGCAAAGCCGCTCAGCCTTGCTGAGTTCGTTCGACGGATTGTCGCTGCTGCGGACGCGCTGGCGGGTGACCGCCCGTGGCGCGGGAGCGAGGGCCGGATGGCGGCCGATCTTCTCGCTGAGATCGAAGCTGCGCCTGCCGCCGCGCAAATGGCGATCAGCGCCGAAGACGCCGTGCCCGTTCTTCGCGACCTCCTCGAACAGCAACGTGTCCGGCCGCCCTACGGCGGGCATCCGCGCGTCTTCATCTGGGGTTTGCTCGAAGCGCGGCTGCAGCAGGCGGACTACATGGTGCTCGGAGGCCTCAACGAGGGGGTCTGGCCGGCGGCGCCCTCACCCGATCCATGGCTCGCTCCGAAGATCCGCGTGAACCTCGGACTGGCGGCCCTCGATTATCGGATTGGCCTGTCGGCGCACGATTTGGCCAGTGCGCTCGGCGCCTCTCGCGTGCTGGTCACACGGGCACGGCGCGACGCGCGCTCTCCGACGGTGGCGTCGCGGTTCTGGCTTCGGCTCCAGGCGATGACCGGCGGAGTGACGCGCGACACGCGGCTCGAGCGGCTCGCCGGCGCGCTCGACGATCCCGGCGAACCGGCATCCACGGCACGCCCCCGCCCGCGGCCGCCGAGCGAAACTCGGCCGCGTAGTATCTCCGTCACTTCGGTCGACCGCCTGAAGGCCGATCCGTTCGCCTTCTACGCCCAGGCGATGCTGCGTTTGCGTCGCCTCGACCAGCTCGACGCCGACCACAGCGCGGCGTGGAAAGGCATCGCCGTCCACAAAGTCCTCGAAGAGTGGCTCATCAACGACAATTGCGCGCCCGAGAAGCTGCTGCCTCGCGCGCGTGCGCTGCTCAAGAGCGAGACGATCCACCCGATGCTGCGCGCATTGTGGCAGCCGCGTTTGATCGAAGCGATCAACCAGGTCGCGGAGTGGGAGCGCGAAGATCGAGAGGCCGGACGCCTGCCGCTGAAGGCCGAAATCGACGGCGAAACGGAGATCGCCGGAGTCACGGTCCACGGTAAAGCCGACCGCCTGGATCGGCTCGCCGACGGCGGCCTTGCCATCGTCGATTACAAGACAGGCAAGGCACCGGCGCAAAAAGCCGTGGACAAAGGATTTGCGCTGCAGCTCGGTTTGCTCGGACTGATCGCACGCGCGGGCGGTTTTCCCGATGTCGAAGGCGAGCCCGAAGCGCACGAATATTGGTCGCTAACGAAGGATCGCGACAAGTTCGGAAAGCGGGTTTGCCCCGACAAGACCATGGGTGCGGCCGATTTCCTTGCGCACGCCGAGGCGCATTTTCGCGATGCAGCCGGCAAATGGCTGACGGGAGACGAGCCGTTCACCGCCAAGCTCCATCCAGCTTACGCGCCCTACGGCGATTACGATCAGTTGATGCGGCTCGAAGAGTGGTACGGGCGCGAATGAGCAGTCTAGCGCCTCGGCTTCCTCTTCATCTTGGACGCGTAGAGCAAGGCCGCGACGATCGCGGCCGAGCCGATGCCGACGGCAACCCCGGCCTTGACCAGCTTGCTGCGCCGTTGTTCGTCCGCCTCGTCGTTGTCTTCGGCCATCGTCCGCTCCTCGGCGTTCCAGATATTGCGTCATTGCGAGCTTGGGAAGGCTGATGGCGCAGCGCATCAAGGCACTCCACGCGCTTCATGGGGATCAGGCGCGCGCCGCCGACCCGCTGGCGCACGCGGCGTTGTCTGCCTCGGCAGGCACCGGCAAGACCCAGGTGCTGACTGGACGAGTGCTCCGGTTGCTACTGTCGGGCGCTGCACCCGAGACGATCCTCTGCCTTACGTTCACGAAGGCCGCGGCAGCCGAAATGGCCAACCGCATTGGCAAGCGGCTCGCGGCATGGGTGCGAATGAAGGACCCGGACCTGAAGAAAGACCTGTTCGCATTGGGCGAGCGGAACGATCCACCGACCGTGCAGCGCGCCCGGAGGCTGTTCGCGAAAGTTCTCGAAGCGCCCGGCGGGCTGCGCATCCAGACCATTCACAGCTTCGCGCAGACGTTGCTCGCGTCCTTCCCGGCGGAGGCGGGGATCGCGCCCGGTTTCCAGCCACTCGAGGGCCGCGCCGAGCAGGAGCTTGGGCGCACGACTCTCGCTAATCTGCTCGCGGACGCCGAGGCGGGGGGCAATGAGCAGCTGATCCGCGACGTCCAATGCCTTAGCCTGCGCCTCGGTGAAGGTGCGGCGGTCGATTATCTGATGCGCTGCGCGAGGGCGACCGAGGCGTTCGCGGTTTTGGGCGCGCCGGAAGCAATCGAGGCGCGCCTGCGGGCGATGATGGAGCTGCCGAATGAATCGATCGAGGATTACCTCGCCCACCATTGCGGCGACGACCGTCTCGATTGTGACCTTCTCCGGGCGGTCGCCGATGCGAACCGAAGGTGGGGCGGAAAGATGGGCCTGGGTCACGCCGGCGTTATCGACGATTGGCTGGCACTCACGCCCATTGAGCGCGCTGCTACGCTGACGGACCTGCGCAAGGTGGTCCTGACGGACAAAGGCACTCTCAAGGTTTCCCCGGGGCAGTCAAAGGCCGAGCCGCATTACGAGGCGCACGCGGGCCGGCTCGCCAATCTCATCAGCGATTTGTTGCGCGTCCAGAATGCCGCTCGGCTGGCGGGCGAGATGGCGGCGGGCCTTCGCGCGGGGCAAGCGTTCGCCGACGCTTATGCCCACGCCAAGCGGGCGGCCGGAGTGGCCGATTTCGACGATTTGATCCGCTGGACGGGCGCGCTGCTCAACAAGCCGGGAATGGGGGAATGGGTGCGCTACAAGCTCGACCAGCGCACCGATCATGTCCTCGTCGATGAGGCTCAGGACACCAACGAAGCGCAATGGGACATC
>JBDTON010000106.1:0-24645 GCA_039933195.1 Sphingomicrobium sp.
GGGCATTCCGGCGGCATGTCGCGCAGGTGCAGAAGAACTGCGATCCCGGAGATGTGTTCTGCCGACCGCGCCAGCGCCAGGCTTTGCTCCAATGGGCATATGATAGTCGATCGATCTGAGGTTCGCGCGTGCTGACCTCAGTGGCCACAAGTGTCCGCTTTCGACCCATTGCGGACGCTAAGACGGGTCGATGCCGAACCGCTTTCGGTTTTCCGGGATGTCGAGCGTGGGCCGGTCGAGATGAAGAGCTGAACAGTAATCCGCGGATTGGTAAGATGTCAGTGGCGCAAGAGGGACGCGCTTGGCGTCACTTGGAGCCGAACTCTTTGTCTTGCCCGACGCTTCGTCAGGGAATTGGGACTTGTGCAGTCGCCGGGCCGCAAGCATGTAATCATATCCTGTCGAGCCGCTCCGGAAGCGCTTGGTGGCATCGAACCAAACCGTGTCCGCTGCGGTGTCCGGCCAGCCTATGTAGCCAAGCTGAGCATTCACCCGCTCGACCTCCTCGCTGCGCTCATCAATGTTGTCAGTTTGCTCCAGCCAAACGATTGGGCGTTCAGACATCGGCAGACGTTTGATTGCTTCCAGCAACAGCATTGCCGTCGCTCGATGTGAGGGATGGCACGTCGATCCGTGCCGGGGATCCAGCGTGAAAATCACGTCGGGCTTTTGCTCCTTGAGCATCCGTTCGAAGCGCTGGACGAGGGCTTCGTGGCCTCCCGCAGCGTTTGCCCAGCCCGCCAGGGTGCGATCGACGCCAACGTTGCTGAACGAATAGAACAGGTCCTCCCACCCGAAAAACTCTACCGAACCGCCAAACAGAGCAGCAGCCTGCTGCATTTCTTCTCGCCGAATTTGGCTGCATTTAAAGGGATCGCGAAGACCTATTGTTGGCAAGCAGCCGTAACTCTTCGATTCAGACGTTACTACGAAGTGACAGCGAGCGCCTTGATCAATGCAGGCGTCAGCCAACAACGGAGCCACGCCCCACTCGTCGTCAGGATGTGCCCCAACGAACAAAACAGACCTGTTTGCCATCGATCCTAGCCAGTTGAAAGTGTGCGCGTAGCTATCAGCATTGACTGCAACATTGGCTGGGACGCATCCGGTCGCAAGCAATGCCAGGAAGACGAGTAACGGAGCGCGCATATTTACGGTATGCGCTTTACACCGTTCGTGAGCAACGTGACCTTTGCAGCCGTGGCGGATGCTGAGCACAAGTGTCCGCTTTCCACCCATTGCGGACATTGCGACTACTCGGCATCTTCGCATCCGATGTCGTCGGAGACCAAGACTGTAGAGGCTGCCACGAGCGCCGACGGGTTGCGGCGCTGGGAGCTTGTGCATCGGAGCGACGGTTTCTTCCTCTACTCTGAAGACAGCTTCATCTCCGAAGACCTGACCGAGTTTGGAGGCGGCATAATGGAGTATTGGACCCCCACGCATTTTTCGGGCCTCTTTCAGACAGCGGAAGAGGCCAGAGCTGACGCAGTGGGGCAGTTGCCATGGCTGAAGCAACTTCAGTCCGCAGCTTAGCTTGTCCGCTTTCCACCCATTCAGGACACTAACGGCTTAGGTCTGCTCTCGACCCATTGCGGACATTAGCCGCGTAGTAGAGTTTGCGAGCGGGTCGGCGAGCGCGTAATTTCGGCCCTTCGGTTACGGGAGTCTAAACGACGTGCCTCACCGTCACGCCCACTGGTATCTCCTGGCGTTGTTTCCGCTGGTCGGACTCGCTTTTTGGCCCACCTATTTCGCCATATTTTCGACTTCGCCCGCCGCGCTCCACGCGCATGCGGCTGTCGGAACGCTGTGGATTACTATCCTCGCTGTTCAGAGCTGGATGATCCATCACGGCGAGCGCGACATCCACCGTCAAACGGGCGTTGCCAGTCTCACTATTTTTCCACTCTTCGTGGCCGCCAGCGCGGCCGTTGTCGTCCTCATGGCGCAGGAGTTCGTCAGCAGATTGTCGCCAGTTTCTGTGACGTATGGACCTCGGCTTGGATTAGGGTCTGCCGGCTTAGTGATGGGCTTCGCCTACTGCTATTGGCAGGGCCTCCGGCAGCGCCGAAAAGTGCATCCGCACAGCCGTTACATGCTTGCGACCGTTCTATTCTTGTTGTCGCCGATCTTTGTGCGGCTTTGCCGATACCTTCCTCTCCTGGACATTCGGGGGCCTCAGGACTTCTGGAAACTCGCACTCAATATCCAACTCGCCAACATTCTCGTCGCCGCATTTGCGTTCATTCTAGCGTGGCGCGCCGGCAAGCATGGCCGTCCATTTGCGGAGGCGGGTGCCGTGGTCTTGGTCAACGACATTCTGCTCCAGACGGTCGGCGTGATGCCTTCTTGGGAACGGTTTTTTGCTCATCTGGCAAGCGTTCCGCTGCCGTTCGCCGCATTGGCCGGGGGCGTGGCCGGGATAATAATCGCTTACTCCGGGTGGCTCGTTGGTAAGCGCCCAACACCGCGCGTGGATATGGTTCCAGCCTGACCTTTCCATCGAGCATTCCCTGAACCCTGCTTTTTGACGCGCTAATGTCCGCTTTCCACCCATTCCGGCCATAAGCGATTGGTGATCGGTTCTGGGAATGGCTCTGGGGGTACCCCTAGGTTTGGATGCCCCGCGCCCAGAGCGGCCGCCTCTCTAATCAGCCGCCCTAGCAGAGGGGGCAGCTAACACAGTCCGAGGCGCTCGTCGGCGCTTAGTGATTGCCGGCACGCCATCCGTGCTCGGCCCGGCGTCATGCCTCGGCTCTAAAGTAAGCGTTTCATCAGTCCCGTCGGGCCGCGATACGGGAATTCGTAGCATCCGTCTTTCCGCTGACGCAAGGCGAGAAGACGCATCCATTACGGACGCAAGCTTAACTGCCCATTGTTCCACAACGCCTAGGCTTAGCCGTATCGCGCCTCGATCTATTATCTGGACGATCGACCTGCACTTCGTAAAAATTAAGATATTTCACTTCCAGATCAATTGGTATTCGAATAAATTGTCGCCAGACAACCTCAATTTACGTCCGAAACTGTAGTGATACTTCTCGTTTCATTAATTCCAAAACTTTAAGTGTATAAACAGCGCATTATTTTTAGGGTTTTGACTAGCGAATTGCATACCCAGATTTGTTTTTAAAAATGGAATTAAACATGAATTTTACCATCATTCGCGCGATCCCAGTGGGATTCTTGTCGTTATTTACATTCGCGCAACCAGGAATGACCGAGACCACCAGCGCCGATTTTCCAATTAGCGCGACGATCTCGTCCACTTGCAGCTTGAGTGCGACCGGCATCAATTTCGGCGAAGTCGGGACGGCGGGTGCAACGACATCACAGACCGACAGTACAGGCACGATCACAGTCACCTGCACGACCGGCGGCGCTTATTCGATCGCGTTGGACAATGGCCTGCACAACGTCGCCGCCCAGCGCAATGCGCAAAGCGGCAGCAACCTGCTGGCCTACGACCTTTACAAGGATCCTGCCCGCGGCACCGTGTGGACCGGCGCGGCGGCCCCGGTCACCGGCACCGGCACGGCGGCCGCCCAGGTCATAAATGTCTACGGCCGGATCGCCGCCGGACTGCCCTTTGCGGTCAGCAACGGCACGCCCTACACCGATACCGTTCTCGTCACGCTCACATATTGATATGAGACCGGGCGCCTGGCCTTCCATCGCCACGCTCTCGCTCAGTGTGTTTTGCGCCGCCGGCGCCAACGCGGCAACGCTGACGATTGCCCCTGTCAGCGTGATTTTAGACTCCGGCCAGACCTCGGCCGTGATCGAAGTGAAGAATTCAGAACCGAATCCAGTGACGGTTCAGGCCCGAATCTACGGCTGGTCCCAAGCAGGGAACGAGGACGTACTGGCACCGACATCGGACATCGTCATGTCGCCCCCGATCGCCACCATCGCGGCCGGGGGATCCCAGACCTTGCGCTTGCTGTTGCGCCCCGGCGCTCAGGCCGGCACGGACCGGGAGCGTCACTATCGCATCTTGCTGGACGAGATACCCGACGCAAACGCAAGACGTGGCCGCGTGAGCTTCGCGATGCGATCCTCAATTCCCGTGTTCGTGATGCGGCCGCAGCCGCCCACGCCCAGCCTGGGCTGGCGGGCGACCCGCGACGGCGATGGGCAGGTCGTCATCACGGCGACCAATTCGGCCGCGGTCTATGACAGAATCTTCGAACTGACGGCGACCCTGAATGATGGGAGCGTCCGCAACGGAGTCTTGCGAGGCACGAACGCCTATGTCCTGCCCCATGCCCAGCGCCAGTGGGTCATACCAGGCGGGCACGGAACCGGCCCGATCCGCCTCAACATCACGACTCGAAACGGAAAGACAGAACAGAATCTGTCCATCGGCCAGTGAACCGGGCGATATGGGCCGGGGCAATGATGTTTATTGGTGCGGAGGCCACGGCAGCGTCGGAAGGATCTCCCCCCAAGGTTCTCGGCCTCGTCCTGAATGGCCATATCACCGGGCTGGTCGGCGAGTTCGCGCGGTGCGACGGGGAGCCCTGCGCTTCCGCAGCACAGTTGGTCGCGCTGGGGTTCATCGTCCCGCCGGAGCTTTTGGCTGGGGACAGGCCGATTCGGCTTGCGATTTTGCCTGGTGTTCAGGCTACGGTCGACGAGGCCAGGCAGATGATCGACGTCACGGCCGAAGATGCCTACTTACGTCCCAGCGAGGTAAGCGGCCAGCCCGCCACCTCGCTGGCGCCTCTGTCGCCGTCCGGTTACGGAGCGGTGCTCAATTACGATATGGTCGGCACCTTGTCGCACGGGCAGGGCGATCTGGGCGCCCTCATCAATCTGCGGGGGTTTAGCCCCTATGGGATAGTTGAGGGCACGGTCGTCGCGACCATCCCGACATCCGGCGGATCGGGCGGCCTCATCCGCCTGAACACGACCTACACCCATTCGGACCCCGACAGGTTGCGCCGATTGCGTATCGGCGATGTCGTCACCGGGGCGCTGCCATGGAACCGGGCGGTCCGGATCGGCGGAATCCAGATCAGCAGCGATTTCAACCTGCGTCCCGATCTCGTCACCTACCCGCTGCCGACGATAAGCGCATCGACCACCGTGCCCGCGACCGTCGACCTGATCGTAAACGACGTGCGCCAGTCGAGCGAGGCCGTCCCGCCCGGGCCGTTCGCGGTGCATGTACTCCCGGTCATAACGGGTGCCGGTCAGGTGTCGATTACGATACAGGACGCACTTGGACGACAAACGTTCATCACCTTGCCCTTCTACGCCAGCAACGCGCTCCTCGCGCCGGGGCTGACCAACTATTCCGTCGATGCCGGCATGATCCGCAACGGCTTCGGATCGCGCCACGATCATTATGCAGGCTGGGCGGCAACCGGATCCGCGCGCCGGGGCATGACTGACTGGCTGACGGTGGAAGCCCATGGCGAAGCGAGCAGCCGACTGGGCGTTTTGGGCGGAGGCATAGCGGCGCGGATCGGCACGTTCGGCATCGCCAACCTCGCACTATCGGGTTCCGGATGGGGCGGCGGCTCCGGCGCCGACGGACGCTATGGCGGGCTGGTGGCGGCAGGATTCCAGCGGGTCACACGCCGGTTCAATTTCAGTGTGAACGGCACATATTCCACGATCGGCTATCGGGATAATGCGGCGATCAAGGATTTCGCTTTGCCCAGAACGACGCTTAATGTCAGCGCTGGCTATCAGCTCGATCGCTGGGGCGTCCTCGGCCTCTCCTATATCGCCCGGACTTCCTATGGCAGGCTGAAGGATTCCGGCACCGAGGATTCGGGCTTGAGGCCTGCCGAGCGTATTCGTTTCAGGATCGCCAATGCCAGCTACAGCGTTCGCGCGTCCAGCGCCGGCACCTTTTATGTCAACGGCTACAGGGATTTCACCCATCGCAGCGGATACGGGGTCAGCGCCGGGTTCAGCGTCTTGCTGGGCGGAAGCACCTCCGCCTCGATCGGCGCTTCGCTCGACAGCGGACGGTCGATGGGTTCAGCCAGCATCTTCAGAAGCGCCGTGGAGCCGAACGACATAGGCTATCGTCTGTTGGTTCAGGAAGGCAGCGGCGCCCGCCGGATGGCGGAGCTGGAGTATCTAAGCCCGTGGGGACGCGTCTCGGGAGGATTAGAGCAATATTCTGGCCAGGTCATCGGCCGCCTCGGCGCACGCGGCGCCCTGGCCTTGTTCGACGGCAAATTGTTCGCCAGCGATCACGTCGACGACAGTTTTGCGATCGTGCGGACCGGTGATGTCGGCGGCGTCCCTGTGCGGTACGAAAACCGATCAATCGGGGTCACCGACAAGAGCGGCCGGCTGCTGGTGCCATCATTGCTCTCTTATCAGAACAACCGCATCGCGCTGGATACGATCCGCCTCCCGCCGGATGTCGAGGTTGGACAGACATTTACCGTCGTTCGCCCAGCCGATGGATCAGGCATTAGAGTCGATTTCAGCGTCAAGAAAGTTCACGGCGCCCTGGTCAGGCTGCGCGACATGAAGGACAGGCCGATACCTTTGGGTTCGACCGTCCAGGTCGCCGCGGAGGCGGCGCGGCCCGTCGGCTATGACGGCGAGGTTTACCTCACCGAATTGCGACCCATCAACAGGCTCGAAGTGACGCAGCCGAACGGATCGACATGTATCGCGCACCTCGAATATATGGCGGTCAACGGCGATATTCCCGTCATTGGACCGGTTCTGTGTCAATGACCCGTTTCAGGATCATCAAACAGCTCGCTATCGCTTTGTCGGCCCTGCCGATGCTTTCGGCGCCGACGGCGGCATCGGCCCACTCGAATGGAAGCGTTAACTGCGCCCTCGCCACAACCCCGCTCCAGTTCGGCGAATATGCGCCCTTTCTCGGCGCGCCATCGGATTTCACCGCCACGATCACCGTGATCTGCACCACCGCCGCAATCGCAGCCGAACCCTGGGACGGGACCATCGCCCTGATCGGCGCTGGCCGACCGGGTGCTCGCCAGCTCCGGCAGGGGCCGCATCCCCTCGATTATCGGCTCTATCTCGATCCGGCGCGAACCCAGCCTTGGGGCGACGGCAGCGGCGAAGGCGCCCTGCTTCCCGTCTCCGGAACGGTTGGGCCCGCCACTCCATACCGACGCGTCATCGTGGTTTACGGCCGAATCCCGGCGTTGCAGACCTCGGCGACTGTCGGCCGTTACACCGATCAGATTACCGCCCTGCTGGATTATTGAAGGCGAGCTTGAGGCTGGATTTTAGCGTGGCGATGCCAGCTCGTCCGGTTTGGATGTCTCATCCCTCAGGCCATTCGCTCCATTGTGAACGGGCCACATTTCCTCGTCATGAAAACAAACCGGACGATTCTGCGTACGACCAAAACCCGACGTTCCCAGATCACGCTAACGTCCGCTTTCCACCCATTGCGGACATAGCCGGAAAAAGGCTTATCGTATTTCTGAGGTCACGGCCGTGCTAGTGGCGCCTCGTCCCGGTCGCACATCGTGACCTCTTGGATTTTCCGGTGGAGGCAGTGATGAACAATGCGGCCCAACGACAGCGGCTCGACAACAAGGTCGCAATCATCACCGGAGCTACAGGCGGGATCGGCGAAGCTACCGCAAAGCTCTTTCTCGACCTCGGCGCAAAGGTCATGCTAGTCGCTCGCTCCGCCGACAAACTAGCTGCGACCAGGGGCCGGCTTGAAGCTCATGGCGAGGTTGCAGGAAGCATTTCCGAAGCAGCCGACGAGGCCGGCATGGAGGCAGCGGTTGAAGCTACGCTCGATCGTTTTGGCGGTCTCGACATCCTGATCGCCAATGCCGGAACGGAGGGCGTGGTCAAGCCGATCGAGGCGCTGTCGGTCGAGGAATTTGAAGACACGATGCGGACCAACGTCACCGGCGTCTGGCTTGCGATGAAGCATTGCGTTGGGCCACTTAAGGCGCGCGGTGGCGGGTCAATTGTCGCTTTGTCGTCCATCGCCGGAGTGATCGGCTTTCCGGCCATGGCACCGTACATTGCCAGCAAGCATGCTGTGTACGGTCTCGTCAAAACCGCCGCGCTGGAACTTGGCCCGTCGAACATCCGGGTCAATGCGGTCGGACCAGGCCCAATCGACAACCGCATGATCGATTCGCTTCAGAATCAGTTGGCGCCGGACGATCCTGCGGCACTGCGCCACGGGATCGAAGCCTCAATTGCGATGCGACGCTATGGCAAGAACGAAGAGGTAGCACACTTGCTTGCCTTCCTCGCTAGCGACGCATCGTCGTACTGCAATGGGTCGATCTACATGATCGATGGAGGCTACGTCGCAGCCTGAACGGCCGGTGTTTTCATTCTGGCAAATGTCAGCTTTTCACCCATTGCGGACATTAGCGTAGCGTCCGCTTTCGACCCATTCCTGCCATTAGCCTGGCGCCCGGTCGTGCTATCGAGCAACCATGACGGCTTTCACCGAACTCGAACTCGCGGCGCTCCATTCCAGGTTCTCGGAGCAGCCTGAACTCGCGCGGAAGCTTGAGCGGCAACTGTCTGTCGCCACTGTTGGCAAGCGCGAGAACACTGGCGTCGGCTTTTTCACGACCATCTCAATGCCTCTAGCAGTCGAGCCCGTAGAAAGGTCGGAGCCGCTCAGTGGCGAAACGCACGCGCGCCTCCCCAGTCTCGAGCATGGATTGGGTTTCGTGCTGTTCTTGGAAGCTGGCGTTATCGAGACCCTCGAAGGCTTTACCTACGGCAGCGAAAGCACGGCCTCACTCGACCTAACCAGCGTCACATTAGAAATCGTGAGAGTGCCACTCACGCGCTGATCGCCGCTACCAGCTAGGTCTCCTTTCGACCCAAAGCAGATACCAGCCCACAGCCATCTAGACGATTGCAGGCCGCTCCCGTCCACCTACAATCGCAGTTGGATGAACGCTGGGCAACTCTTTGCAACCGTGACTTGCCTGACGGGAGTCATTCTGTTGCTCGGTTGGTACTACGTCGCGATCGACAATCCTCGGTCGAGCACCCTATTGCTAAAGTCCGTAGCGCTGTTTGTCTTACCGACCTTCATTCTCGTCGCGTTGCCCCAGGAGCTTTTCCGGTTCCCGCTGTCTTTGTGGATCGGGGCTCTCATTGAGGAATGCTTGAAAGGCATTGCAGCGGCAACAGAACGCACTCGCTTGAATCGCTTCGTCCTTGTGGCGCTATTCGGCATTTGGGAGCTGGTTTGGGTCAAGCCGTTGTGGGGCCTCAATCACTCAGCGTTTCTCGCAGACTGGAACAACATGCAGTTGGCAGCGCTCACTGCAGCCGCCGTAGTCACCGTTCTGATGCACTGCGTGACCGCCGAGATATACGCTTTTCGTTTCGGAGGGCGGTTGCTGTACGCCCTGCCGGCAAGCTGGGCCGTCCACGTTGCCTTTAACGAGTCAGTTGGCCTCCTAGGCGTGTCGCTACTCGCGTCTGCAGTACAGTTTTTAGTGGTTGCGGTGCTGTTCGCGGTCCTCTGGCCGAAAGGCTTCAGATTAGCTTTTGAGCAGGAATGCTAACGTCCGCTTTCCACCCATTGGGGACATTGGCGGCTTTTCAGCTGTTCACGGGTAGCCGCTGGACAGCGCCGCCGGCATATGCGGCGTTGCCGTGAATTTGCAGACCATCAGCTGGGACCTGGTCCTTGCGGCCGATGCGGCCACTATCGCGCGGGCGCTGTTGCGGCCGCACCGGGTGCCCGCCTCGCGGCTAGCGTGGATTATCGCCATTCTCGCGCTACCGATCGCCGGGGTGCTGTTGTATCTCGTTCTCGGCGAGACCAGGATCGGCAGCCGGCGGAGGGTCAGGGGTCGTGAGATCAATGCCTGGCTTCCGCGCCCAGCAGGCAGTTACGAGTGTGAGGCGGACAACGCGTGCGGCGCTCATTGGGCGCCGTTCGCCCTCGCGCGCACGGTAAATCGGCTCGATCCGACCGGCGGCAACCGGGCCCACCTTTCGCCCGACAGCAATACCGCAATCGAAGAGATGATCGCGGACATCGACGGAGCGCGGGAAACCGTCCACGGCTGCTTCTACATCTGGCTAGCCGACCACAACGGTCTGAAACTGAAGGACGCATTCACGCGCGCCACAAAACGGGGAGTGCGGGTGCGGCTGCTCGCGGATGCTTTCGGATCGCGCGCGCTGATCACCTCCGATCATTGGAGTCAGATGCGCGAAAGCGGCTGCGAGATTCGGGTGGCGCTTCCCGTCGGCAACCCGCTGTGGACTGTGATCCGCGGGCGAGTCGATCTTCGCAACCACCGCAAGCTGCTGATTGTCGACAACACGATCGCCTGGTGCGGGAGCCAGAACTGTGCAGACCCGGAATTCCGGATCAAGCCGCGCTTCGCGCCCTGGGTGGACATCATGAGCCGGTGGGAGGGACCCATCTCCCAGCACTGTCAGTACCTGTTCGTTTCCGATTGGATTGGCGAAGGAGGGGACGATATCAGCGCGCTGCTCACTGCGGCACCGGTGGTCGGCAGCGGCACGGTTGTTGCGCAGGTCTTGGGCACAGGGCCAAACGCCGAGTTTGATGCAGTGCCCGCCTGCTTCTCCGAGCTCATCCATTCCGCACGCCACGAGCTGGTCGTTACGACGCCCTACTTCGTGCCGGACGAACAGCTGCTGTTCGCGCTGACGTCGGCGGCTCGGCGGCGCGTGCGCACTGTGATGCTCTTTCCCAAGCGCAACGACAATTGGATCGTCGCGGCTGCAAGCCGCAGCTATTACAAGGACCTGATCGACGCCGGCGCGGAAATTTATGAGTTCCGCCCGGGCCTGCTGCACGCCAAGACGATGGTGGTCGACGGCTGCGTCGGGCTCATCGGCAGCGCAAACCTGGATCGCAGAAGCTTTGAGCTCAATTTCGAGAACAATATCTTGTTTGAGGATGCAGCCTTTGCCGCGGCCGTTCGGGCGCGGCAGAACGAATATCTTGCTCAATGCGATCGCGTCACGTCCGAAGATATCCGCCGCTTCGGGATTGCGCCGCGGCTCTGGCAGAACCTGCTCGCTACGCTCAGCCCGATGCTTTAGCCGATAATCGGAGCCTCCGTCCGCTTGTCCGTTTTCCCCCCATATGAGGACATAAGCCGGTGGAGCCGAGACAGGGTCCCACGCAATTTCGTCAGCGATGGTAAGTCTCCGTGACACGCTTCTGAAAATCGGTCACCACCGGGACGGTCATGGCCGATGTCTCCCCCGAGCCGGCGCCCGTTGCCGCGCCCGCGATCACCGCGGAGGTTGCCGGCAATCGCCTCGAGGTCATCGAGAGCGGCGAAGCGCGGCTGCGAGCGATCCTCGACCTGATCGGAGGAGCTCAGCAGTCCATCAAGATCCTGATGTACATGTTCAACCCGGACAACGCGGGGACACGCGTGCGCGATGCTCTGGTCGAGGCGGCATTGCGCGGGGTTCGTGTGAAGCTCCTGATCGACGGCTTCGGATCGGCGGCGGGCCCGAGCTTTTTCACCGCGCTCGACGAAAACGGGGGCGAGATCTGCGTGTTCAACCCGGCTTACGGCCGGCGTTATCTGCTGCGCAACCACCAGAAGCTCGTGATCGCCGACGATCGCATCGCGATCCTTGGCGGCTCGAACATCGACGATACCTACATGACCGACCGCGGCGCCGAGCATTGGCGCGACTTGTGGTTGAGGATCGAAGGGCCCGAGGTCTATCCGGCGAGCCGTTATTTCGATTCGCTCTTTCGCTGGTCGACGCGCAAGGGCGCCAAGCTGCGCTCGATCCGGCGGCTGGTCGGCGAGTACAGCGAGTGGCGCGGTCCGCTACAGTGGAAGTTCACCGGCCCATTGAGCATGCGCAACAGCTGGTGGCGGAGCATCGGGCGCGACATCAGGCGCGGGAGCGCGCTCGACATGATCTTCGCGTATTTTGCACCGCCCGGAGCGATGCTCCGGCGGATCGGGCGGCTCGGCGCGCGCGGCCGCGCCCGGATCATCACCCCGGCAAAGTCTGACAACAACTCGACGATCGCCGCCGCCCGGCACAGCTATAGCCGACTGCTTCGTCGCCACGTCGACATGTACGAATATGAAGCGGCCAAGCTGCACACCAAGCTCGCGATCGTCGATGACATCGTCCACATCGGATCGTCGAACTTCGACTACCGCAGCCTCTACATCAATCTCGAGGTCATGCTGCGGATCCATGACGCCGGCTTCGCGTCGGCGATGCGCGCCTATTTCAAAAAGGAGCTCGAGGACTGTCGCTGGATCTCCCCGGCCCTGCACAGACAGCGCGCGAATCCGTGGCGGCGCCTCAAATGGGCGATCTCGCATTTCCTCGTGAACATCACGGACTACACCGTCACCCGACGGCTCAACTTCCGCGCCGAACGTTAGTCGGTCGGCTCGGCCGTATACGCCCAGAATAAGGTTGCCGGCGGGACGTTGATCCATTCGAAGCCGCGCTCGATGCGGTCGAAGTACGGTTTGATGAAATTGAGCACTTTGGGGCTGAACTGGTAGACCAGGAACGCGCCGCCGGGGCGGATCACCTTCGCGGTCGCTTGGGCGATGCTTTCGCCAATTCCGGGCGGCAGGGTGGAGAAGGGAAGCCCAGAAAGCACATAATCGGCCGAACCGAGACCGCGCTCCTGGAGAATCTGCTCGATGTCGGCGGCGGAGCCGGTGACCGCGACCAGCCGCGGATCGTCGATCGAATCCTTGAGATAGTGGGTGAACTCCGCGTTGGTGTCGACGGTGACCAAGGTCGCGTCGGGCGCGAGCTGCTCGAGCAATGGGCGCGTGAACGTGCCGACTCCGGGACCATATTCGACGAACAGTTTCGTGTTCGCCCAGTCGACGGGCTCCAGCATCCGCTCAATGAGAACCTTGCTCGACGGGATGATCGAGCCGACCATGACGGGGTTCTTCAGAAAGCCGCGCAGAAATTGCCATTGCGGGCTCGGCGAACGTCGATCGCGGAGGCGCCGAAGACGGCCTGACCCTTTCAGCGTTCGCGCGGGTGAAGAGGACATGGATGCTCCGTTTGGGGGCAGAAGGCCGCGAGCGTTGGCAAATGCCGGCGCGATTGGCAAGGTTCGCAGCGACGAACGACGTGCGGCTGCAGTCGTTCCGAGGGCAGCGATGCAATCCAGTCGCGCGGTGGATTGCTTCGTCGCGTCGGTCCTCGCAATGACGTTCCCGTGGCTTCCATTGCAAACAGACGCGGCGTCGGCTCGACGGCGCTGACCACTCGGCATTTCCTGCTGCTGTATTCGGCAATGCTGGTCGCCTCGTCGGGGAACACGGCGCTGCAATCGGTGATGCCCGCGATCGGGCGCGAGATCGGGATCGGCGATTTCTGGGTTGCGATCGCCTACACCTGGTCGGCGGTGCTGTGGGTCGCGCTCGCCCCGTACTGGGCGGAGAAGAGCGACCACCACGGGCGCAAGAGCCTGACGATCATGGGCGTCACCGGCTTCATCGTCTCGATGCTGCTGTGCGGGATCGCATTGTTCGCCGGCCTGAAGGGCTGGATCGGCGGAGCCCTCACCTTCGGACTATTCGCCGTATTCCGCTCTGTCTACGGCGGCCTCGGCTGCGCGACGCCCTCGGCGACGCAGGCCTATCTGGCCTCCAAGACACGCCGCAACGGACGCGTTGCGGCGCTTTCTGCCTTGTCCTCGTCGTTCGGTCTGGGGACGATCATCGGCCCCGCCGTAGCGCCTTTGTTCGTCCTCCCGTTGCTCGGGCTTGCGGGCCCTTTGTTCGCCTTCGCGGCGATTGCGCTGGCAGTCGTCAGCGCGATTATCCTGTGGCTTCCCAACGACCGCCTCGGGCGCAGGGGCGGGCATGGCGCCGCGATGAGCTATCCGTCGCTCGCAACTCCGCCGACCGGCGCCAGCGTCATCGCCGCAACCGCTCCGCGCCGCGCCAAGCGGCTCAAGTGGAATGACCCGCGAATCCGTACATGGATCATCGCGGGCGTCGCTGCCGGCCACGCCCAGGCCGCGACTCTGACCTGCCTTGGCTTCTTCATCATCGACCGGTTGCATCTCGCGCCCTCGGGATCGGAAGGACCGATCTCGATCGTGATGATGGCCGGCGCCGTCGCGACCCTCGGAGCGCAGTGGGGTCTCATTCCGCGTTTGGGGCTGAGGCCGCGCGCACTGATTCTGTGGGGCGCGCTGATCGCTGCGACGGGGCTTGCTGGGACAATGCTATCGCGGGACCTTTATGGGATCACGATCGCCTTTGCAGTCGCGTCACTCGGTTTCGGCTTCACCCGTCCCGGGTTTACGGCGGGGGCATCGCTTGCGGTGCCAATGGCCGAGCAAGGCGCGGTTGCCGGCGTAATCACCGCAGCCAACGGAATCAGCTATGTGCTCGCGCCGACGATCGGGATCGGCCTCTACGGTTTCGACCACAACCTGCCGTTCGCGGCCTTTGCGGTGCTTCTACTTGGTCTGACCGCGTTTGGCCGGAATCGCCTCGACGGCTAGCTCCCTTCCTTGCCGCCGGGACGCGGGCGGAGCATTCCCGGAAGGACGAAGCCGATACCGCCCAGGGGCCGCGTCGCCTCGCTCTTCAGAGTGTCCTGGATGGCCTCATATTCTTCGAGCATCTCGGGCGTGACCGAGGCGCGGGTCTCCCCCAGCGCTGCCTCGAAGTCGGCCATCGTCACCTTGACCGTGTCGAGGCCACGGCGAAGCGCGGTCAGCCCGGCGCGGCGAACCAAGTCCTCGAGGTCGGCGCCAGTGAAGCGCTCGGTCCTTTTTGCGAACGAGTCGAGGTCGACGTCGTCGGCGAGCGGCATTTCGCGAGTGTGGATCGCGAGGATCCTCCGCCGGCCCGCGGTGTCGGGTGTTCCGACGTAGATCAGCTCGTCAAAGCGCCCAGGGCGAAGCAGCGCCGGGTCGATCAGGGTCGGCCGGTTGGTGGCTCCGATGACGACGACATTCTGCAATTCTTCGAGTCCGTCCATCTCGGCGAGGATCGTGTTGACCACGCGCTCGGTAACCTGCGGCTCGCCAAGCCCGCCGCCGCGCGCCGGGACCAGGCTGTCCAACTCGTCGATGAAGATGATTGTCGGCGCGACCTGGCGGGCGCGGTTGAATAGCCGCGCAATCTGCTGTTCGCTTTCGCCGTACCATTTGCTGAGCAGGTCGGAAGATTTGGTGGCAATGAAGTTCGCCTCGCTCTCACGCGCCGCGGCCTTGGCGAGCAAGGTCTTGCCGGTGCCCGGCGGCCCATAAAGGAGGAAGCCTTTCGCGGGGCGGATTCCGAGCCTGCGGAACGCCTCCGGATGCTTCAATGGCAGCTCGACGCCCTCGCGAAGCCGCCCTTGCGCTTGGTCGAGACCGCCGATGTCATCCCAGCCGATCGTCGGCGCCTCGACCATCACTTCGCGCATCGCCGAGGGCTGCACGCGCTTCAGCGCATTGTCGAAGTCGCGAAGCTCCACCGACAGCGCGTCGAGGATCTCGTTGGGAATGACCTCCTCGGCAAGATTGATTCGCGGCATGATCCGGCGGACGGCCTCGAGCGCTGCCTCGCGCGACAGAGCGGCGATGTCAGCGCCGACAAAGCCATAGGTGCGGCGCGCGAGATCATCGAGATTGACGTCAGGCGCGAGCGGCATTCCGCGGGTGTGAATCCCGAGGATTTCGCGGCGGCCGGGCTGGTCGGGGACTCCAACCACGATCTCGCGGTCGAATCGTCCGGGCCGGCGGAGCGCCTCGTCGAGCGCTTCGGGCCGATTGGTTGCGGCGATCACGACCGTGTTCTGGCGCGGCTCCATGCCGTCGAGCAAAGTCAGCAGCTGCGCCACGAGGCGCTTTTCCGCTTCGCCGGTCACCTGGCTGCGTTTCGGCGCGATCGAATCGATCTCGTCGATAAAAATGATCGACGGAGCGGATTGGGCCGCTTGTTCGAACACCTCGCGCAGACGGCGTTCGCTCTCCCCATACGCAGAGCCCATGATTTCGGGGCCGGCGATTGCGAAAAACTTCGCCGCGCTCTCGTTGGCGACGGCGCGGGCGAGCAGCGTCTTTCCAGTGCCAGGCGGGCCATGCAGCAGAACGCCTTTGGGCGGATCGACCCCGAGCCTCTGGAACAGCTCCGGATGACGCAGCGGAAGCTCGACCATCTCGCGCAGCGCATCGATGGTGTCGCGCATCCCGCCGAGGTCATCGTAAGTGATGTCGGCGCGGCGCTGCCCGTCCTTCGCGGTATATTCGGGAAGCAACTCGACAGTGGTCTTGCTGTCGATGTGAACGATCCCTTTCGGCGCGGTCGCGGTGACGACCAGCCGCAGCTCCTGAAGGGCGAATGCCGGAGCATTGAGCATCTGCCGGATGGCGTCGGGAACGTCCGCGTCCACGCGTTGGTGCCCCACGGTGGAGATCGTGTCACCTTCGGTCAGCGGCCGCCCGGAGAAGGTCCGCTTCAGCGCATCGGCGGAGCCCTGCAGCCGCACATTGGGCTGGGCCGGCGCGAACACGATGCGAGTCGCGGGCTTGGATTGGGCTTTACGGACCTCGACGAAATCGCCCGACCCGACGCCAGCATTGGCACGCTGGAGACCGTCGAGCCGAATGATGTCGATGCCCTCGTCCTCGCCATAGGGGCGGATTGCGCGCGCGGCCGTCGATCTTTTGCCGACGATCTCGATCACGTCGCCTTCGCTTAAGCCCAGCGCGTCCATCAGGCCGTTGGGAAGCCGGGCGAAGCCGCGGCCGCTATCCGCCGGCGGCAGGCTCGCGACCTGGACCTTGCGCGATTTCACGCGGTCGATCGTGTCCGTGTCAGGCATATTTGCTCCTACCCCGCCCGCTCGTGCCGATGGGTAACGGCGGCATGCCACGCGGGTTCAATTGGTCGCCTCAATATTTGATCGCTCCCGCGATCTTGCGAACGACGGATCGCGGCGCGAAACGCGTGCTCGCCGCGGTTACCTTGTTCATCCAGCCGGGAACGACAACGGCACGGTTGCTGTCGAGCCCGGCAAGCCCCGCCTCGACGACCTGCACAGGCTCCATCGCGACCCGGTCGAACATGCCGTTGCCGCCGAAGCCCGCGACCTCGCCGAACTCGGTGCGGGTCGGCCCGGGGCAGAGACACGACACGCGAAGCCCGTGCGGCTTCAGCTCCTCGTGCAAGGCTTCGGTGAATGACAGGACGTAAGCCTTGGTTGCGAAATAGACCGCCATTTTCGGGCCGGGCTGGAAAGCGGCGGTCGAAGCGACGTTGAGGATCGCGCCCGACTTGCGGCGGATCATTCCGGTAGCGACGGCGCGGCAGAGGTCGGTAAGCGCGCCGACGTTGAGGTCGATCATCTGCCGCAGGCGCCTGGCGTCGAGCTCGGCAAAGCGGCCGATGAGTCCGAAGCCTGCGTTGTTGACCAGAACCTCAACCTGCTCGCCAGCGGCTTCGAGATCGGCCATCAGCTTCGCGGCCGCATTCGCCTTGGAAAGATCGATAGCGACGGCCCTGGCATTGCCGAGCTCTTTCGCGAGATCGTCGAGCCGCTCCTTGCGGCGAGCAACGAGCACCAGCCGGTGGCCGCGCTTCGACAACTGCCGCGCGAACTCGACTCCGAGCCCAGCCGAAGCGCCGGTGATCAGCGCCACTCGCTTCACTCGGAAGCTTTCGACACCGTCGCCTTGACGATCTTGCCCGGCTCACGCGGCGGCTCGCCGACGGGGAGCGCATCGACATGGTCCATGCCGCTCTCGACCTCGCCCCAGATGGTGTACTGGCGGTCGAGGAACGGAGAATCCTGAGTGACGATGAAGAATTGGCTGTTGGCGCTGTTGGGGTCCTGAGCGCGGGCCATCGACACCGCTCCGCGCTTGTGCGGCTCGGCCGAAAACTCGGCCTTGATGTTGGGCAAATCGGAGCCGTGGTAGCCGGTGCCGGTCGGGTCTCCACCCTGAGCCATGAATCCGGGGATCACGCGGTGGAAGACCACATTGTCGTAAAAGCCGCGATTGGCGAGCTCGCTAATGCGCTCGACATGCCCCGGCGCAAGGTCCGGGCGGAGCTTGATCACGACGTCGCCGCCGGTGGAGAGGGTGAGGGTCAGGCGATCGGCGTCGGCCATTGGTGAACTCCGGATGTAAGGTTCGATAGAAGCGCGATTTAGAACCGCGCCGGTGGTTGCGCCAGAGCACCCGCGCCCATAGGAGGGCCGCACGGTCGGTAGAAGGGTCAGCGACATGAGCGAGAGCGAGCAAATCGCCGCCGCGACCCCCGTGGATTCGGCTTCGCCAGTGGACGAGGAAGACCGGCTCCGGCCAGAGTTCGTCGACAAGGTCCTCGATGCCGTCGACGCGGGCGACGACGAGACCGCGCGCAAGCTGGTCGAGCCGCTGCACCCCGCCGACGTCGCCGATTTGATCGAACTTGCCGCGCGCGACGAGCGCGAAGGCTTGGTGAAGGCGCTCGCCGGAATCGTCGGGCCCGACGTGCTCGCGGAAATGAACGATTACGTCCGCGAGGGCCTGCTCGACGAGATGGAGCCGCAGCAGGTCGCGGACATCGCCGGACAGCTCGAGACCGACGACGCGGTCGCGCTCATTGAGGACCTCGATCGCGACGACCAGCAGGCGGTGCTCCGCGCGATGGAGCCGGACGACCGCGCCGCGGTCGAGGAGGCGCTGAGCTATCCGGAGGAATCCGCCGGCCGCCTGATGCAGCGCGACCTGATCGCGGTGCCCGATCACTGGAAGGTCGGCCAAGTCATCGACTATCTCCGCTCGACCGAGGATCTACCGACCGATTTCTGGGAAGTGTTCGCCGTCAGTCCCACCCATCACCCGGTCGGCACTTGCAAGCTTTCGACGATCCTCCGGACTCCGCGCGGCAAGTCCGTAGCAGAAGTGATGGCGCGCGAGCAGACGCTGATCCCGGTCGACATGGATCAGGAAGACGTCGCGCTGCGCTTCCAGAAATATGCTTTGGTCTCAGCCGCAGTGGTCGACGAGGCCGGGCGGCTGGTCGGGATGATCACGGTCGACGACATCGTCCACATCATCCAGGAAGAAGCCGGCGAGGACGTGCTGCTTTTGTCCGGGGCGGGCGAAGGCGACATCAACGAGCCGGTGACGCTCACCGTCCGTCGCCGCCTCACTTGGCTGGTGGTCAACCTCGGCACTGCCGTTCTTGCCGCAGCGGTCGTCGGCCTGTTCCAGATCGAGATCAGCCGCTACGCAGTCCTTGCCGTGCTCATGCCGATCGTCTCCGGAATGGGCGGCAATGCCGGGACCCAGACCCTGGCCGTCGCCGTGCGCGCGCTGGCGACGAACCAGCTAACCGAATCGAACACGCTCCGCATGTTCGGTCGCGAGATGAAGATCGCGCTCGCCAACGGGCTGTCGCTCGGGCTGCTCATCGGCAGCGGCGTCGGCCTAATCTTCCATTATCCGCTGCTCGGCTTCGTGATCGGCCTGGCGATGATCATCAATAACCTTGTCGCCGGCCTCGCCGGGATTCTCGTTCCGGTTGCGCTCGACCGAGCCGACATCGATCCGGCGGTGTCGTCTGCCGTGTTCGTCACGACTGCGACCGACGTCATGGGCTTCTTCAGCTTCCTCGGGCTTGCCAGTGCCTTCGGGCTGGGCCGCTAAGCGGTTGCGATTCTTCGGCCAATTCAGCATCGCCTCGGCGTGTCGAAACTCCATTTAACGAAAGTCGCTTTCGGTTGCCGGACGATCGATGCGCTGGAGAAGCGCGTCGCCGCGCGCACCCATGACGGCGAGATGCGGGTGCCAACGCGGATGCGGCCGAAGCGGGCCGATGAGCTGATCGGCGGTTCGCTATTCTGGATCGTCAAGCAGCGGCTGGTCGGCTGTCAGCAGATTCTGCGTTTCGAGGAGCGCAGGGACGGACGGATCGACATCGTCTGCTCCGGCCAATTGATCGTCATTCCGCCCAGCCCAAAACGAGGACACCAGGGCTGGCGCTACATGGAAGAGGACAGCGCGCCGTCGGGGGATGGCGACGGCACGGGTTTGGCGGAGCTCCCGCCGCGGCTGTACATCCGATTAGCAGCGCTCGCCCTGGTTTGACGGCCGGCTGCCGCCCCTGGGCAATCGCAATGGCATCCCTTGTCGCGCCTTCCCCGCGGAGTTATCGCGCCGTTACACAGCACCGGAGCCAGCCAATGACGAATACCAGCACGTCGGCCGCAATCGACGCCAGCGTCGCGGGACGCGCGATGCTTGATCACCCATTTTACCAGGCCTGGACCGAAGGGCGGCTGCCGCTCGACACGCTGCGCGCCTACGCCCGTCAATATTTCCATCATGTTGAAGCGTTTCCCAGGGCGGTCAGCGCGGTGCATAGCGCGTGTCCCGACCGCGACGGACGGCGGATGCTCGCGGAGAACCTCGCGGAGGAAGAGGGGATTGAGGCCGGCAAGGACGATCACGCCACCCTATGGATGATGTTCGCGTGCGGCCTCGGCGAAAGCGAGGACGCGGTCCGGGCCGAGGAGCTGACCCCGCAGACCGAGGCGCTGATCGCCGCCTTCCGCAAGCTGTCGCGGCAGTCCTACGCCGCGGGGCTCGGCGCGCTCTACGCATATGAGAGCCAGTTCCCGGCGGTTGCGAGCGCCAAGATACAGGGGTTGATCGGCCGCTACGGAATTTCCGACGAGGAGACGCTGCGCTTCTTCCGGGTGCACGAGAGTGCCGACGTCGCGCACAGCTCGGTCTGCCGGGCGCTGCTCGACCGGCTCCCGGACGACGAGAAGGCCGAAGCCATCGCCGCCGGCGAGGAGCTCGCCGGAGCGTTGTGGAACTTTCTCTCGGGCGTGGAGACTCGCGCCTCGGTTCACTGAGAAGATTTGCATCCGCTGACGCTGGCCGAGCCGCTGGCCCGCAAGGTGCATGCGGGGCGGCCCGTGAGCCGGACCGTCGCAGGGCCGGAAGCGTCGACTGTCGCCGAGTTGCTGACGTTGACCGCAACGGTGGCGCTTCCCTCGGCGCCGATGGTCGCGTCCTTGGCGCTGAGTGCGGCGGCATCGAGACTGGCAATGCCGCGAACGACCGCCGTGAGCTTGGCAGCCTGGCCGGCGAGCGTCGCATTGGCGGTGCCGACCACGGAGACATTCAGCTGATCGACGTCCGCGCGCCCGATCGTTGCTGATCCGGATCCCTGAGCGGAGAGGTCGAACGAGAGTCCTTTGATCGTGTCGATGGCCAAAGCGCCCGAGCCGCTGAGCCAGGCGGAGCGGAGGTCGTGAGTCCCAAGGCTGATCTCGACGGACCCCGTGTCCTGCCCGGGGTAGCCGCCCCAGGACGAAAGGTTGCTGTGCACGACGAGCGTGTTGCCCTGGACGTCGATCGCCACGCGGTTGATTGCAGCTGCTGAGCCCGATGCCCTTGCGAACGGCGCGACCCCCGTCGCCAGGCTGACCCTGAATGGTCCCTCGATCCGCACTTTCTCGAAACTGGTGATTCCGAAATTGCGGATCGCTGCGCCGGCGGGCGCGGCGAATGTCAGCGTCAGAGCGGCGGCGATAAGGAAGGTGCGCATGTCGGCACCTTCCTACAGCATCGTTAAAAGCGTTTTAAGAGCAGCGGACGTTGCCGGAGCCCGCCTTGCTCACATTGCACTTCGCGCCGCCGGATACGTCGACGTCGCCGGAGCCCATGATGCTGACATCCGCCGTACCGCTCGCGTGCGCTTTGACGTCGCCGGACCCGGCAATCGAGATCTTGGCCTGCTCGGCGAGGATCCCCTGGCCATCGATGCCGCCCGACCCGGCGATTTCGTACACGGCGCTTTTCGCCTTGCCGGCGCCTTTGACTCCGCCCGAGCCGGCGATCGCAAGCTTCAGCGATTGGACATCCATATTCCCGACGACGATTCCGCCCGAGCCGGCCACTTTGCCCTCGAAGTGGTCGCCCTGTACTCGGTCGACCTGAACATCCCCGGACCCGGCGATCGTGGCGCCATTGAGCATCGGCACGGTGATGGTGAAACTCGCTTCGCCGCGCGTGCTCCAACCGAAGTGGAACCAGCCGTTGTGCTCCCGGGGATGGATGATGAGCTTGTCGCCGCGAACCTCGACCACAGTGCGCTCGAGCAGCTTCTCGGAGCCGCGCGCGGACACCGACGGATTGGATCCGGTGCGAACCTGGACGTCGTAAGGGCCGGCAACTTCGATTACCTGGAAATTGCCGACCTGATAATTGCGCGAGACGGTCGGGCCCGGCCCTTCGCCGCGGTCATGGCCGCAGGCGGAAGTGGCGGCGGAAGCGGCGATCACGGCCGCGGCGATGGACTTGCGCATGGGTCCTCCTGTGATGCTGTGTTATACGTGCAATACACTGCGGCATATTCAACCGCAAGCGCAAAAAAGAAAGGGCGCCTGGTTAGGGCGCCCTTTCGCTTTTCGGTTTTAGACCGGCGCTTACACGGGCTCTTTGGCCTTTTGATGAATGACTGCGGCCTGGTTCAGGATCTCGAGGATCTTCACCAGCGCCGCCTTCTCGTCGGTCTGCTCCATTGCCCCAAGCTCGCGCGCCAGGCGCGACGAAGCCGCCTCGAAGATCTGCCGCTCGGAATAGCTCTGCTCGGGCGCATCGTCCGGGCGGAACAGGTCGCGGGTGACCTCAGCAATAGACGTCAGATCGCCCGAGTTGATCTTCGCCTCATATTCCTGCGCGCGGCGCGACCACATCGTCCGCTTGACCCTCGGCTTGCCCTTCAACGTTTCGAGCGCATCCTTCATCGTCTTGTCGGACGAGAGCTTGCGCATGCCAACCGAGTCGGCCTTGTTCACCGGAACTCGAAGAGTCATCTTCTCTTTCTCGAACCGGAGGACGTAGAGTTCGAGACGAGTGCCGGCGATTTCGGTGCTTTGCAGCTCGACGACACGGCCCACGCCATGCTTGGGGTAAACAACATAATCACCAACGTCGAAGCTAAGCGCCTTAGTAGCCATTGTTGACCTTTCCATTTGCAGCAGAAGAGCCGACGCATCCGCACCGTCCCCCAAAACGACCAACGGTCGTGGCTCTCCGCCTATTTCGTGGCTTCCTTTGAACTTGAGGCCGCAGCTTGAATCGCAGCGGCCCCTCATGAGTAGTCTTGTATCACAACCGACCTCAAATTGCGAGTCCGAGTTGGAGCGGCGCGCTTTGCTCGCGTTCACATAGATTATGGAGACCCAGACCGAGCAACCGGATGCCCTTGGGCAGCGGGTGAAGCGCGGCGAGAAGGGTCTGGCCGGCGGCGGTGAACGCGGGCAGGTCCGGTACCGGCGCCGTGAAGCTCTTCGAGCGTGTAATTAATGTGAAATCGCCGAATTTGACCTTTAGCGTGACCGTCCGGCCGGCGACCTCCGCCCGTTCGGCTCGGTCCCACGCGTAGCCGGCGATGCGCTCGAGCTCGGCCGCGAGCCGCTCGCGATCGCGCAGATCCTCGTCGAAGGTCCGTTCAGCGCTGACCGACTTGTACGGCCGGTCGGGCTTCACCTCGCGTTCGTCGATCCCCCGGCAGATCCGCCAATACCACTGGCCCGAACTGCCGAAGTGCGCCTCGAGGGCGGGCAAGCTCCATTCCCTCAAATCGGCGCCGGTGAGGATTCCGAGTGCGTCCATCTTGCGGGCGGTGACCGGTCCGACGCCATGGAAGCGTGCGACCGGAAGCGATCCAACGAACTCGGCTCCGCGCTCAGGCGTGATCACGGTCAGCCCGTCGGGCTTGCGGTGGTCGGAGGCCAGCTTGGCGATAAACTTGCAGTAGCTGACGCCGGCCGAGGCGGTGAGGCCGGTCTCCTCGCGGATGCGGCGGCGGATGTCTTCGGCGACCGCGCGCGCGGTGCCAAGGCCGGAGCGGTCGGCGGTGACATCCAGATAGGCTTCGTCGAGGCTCAAGGGTTCGACCAGGTCGGTGTAATCGGCGAAGATGGCGCGGATCTGCTGGCTGACCGAGCGGTAGACGTCGAAGCGCGGCTTGACAAAGACCAGCTCGGGGCAGCGGCGCTTCGCCGTCACCGAGGGCATTGCCGACCGGATTCCGAATCTGCGGGCCTCGTAGGACGCCGCAGCGACAACTCCGCGATGTCCGCCGCCGACAGCCACCGGCTGACCCTTGAGGTCGGGCGCATCGCGCTGCTCGACCGACGCGTAAAAGGCGTCCATGTCGACGTGGATGATCTTGCGGATTGGCCGAGGGTCGCTTTGCATCGTCGCGGGTATCTGATTAAGGCCCGCGCCCATGAACATCCACGAATATCAGGCGAAAGAGCTGCTTGCGAAATACGGCGTTCCAGTCCCGGCGGGCTATCCGGCGCTGAGCGTCGAGGAGGCTGTGGAAGCGGCGACAAAGCTGCCGGGACCTTTGTGGGTGGTGAAAGCCCAGATCCACGCCGGCGGCCGCGGCAAGGGCAAGTTCAAGGAGCTCGGCGACAGCGCCAAGGGCGGAGTCCGTCTAGCCCATTCGATCGACGAGGTGCGCGAGCACTCTGCCGAGATGCGCGGCAAAACGCTCGTCACGGTGCAGACCGGCCCGCACGGCAAGCAGGTCCAGCGGCTGTACGTCACCGACGGAGTGGACATCGACAAGGAATTCTATCTGGCGCTGCTCGTCGATCGGGAAAGCGGGCGGATCGCCGTGGTCGCCTCGACCGAAGGCGGGGTCGAGATCGAGAAGG
>JBDTON010000107.1:0-6310 GCA_039933195.1 Sphingomicrobium sp.
GGCGACTTCGGTCTTGCCGAAGCCGACGTCGCCGCACACCAGGCGGTCCATCGGCTTACCGGCTTCGAGGTCCTTCAGCACGTCCTCGATCGCTCGGTCCTGGTCGTCCGTCTCCTCGTAGGGGAAGCGATCGACAAACTGTGGATAGCTCGAGTCCGGCGCGGCGATGATGCCAGGGCGCATCGCGCGAAGCGCGGCGGTTTTGATGAGCTCGCCCGCAATCTCGCGGATGCGCTCCTTCATCCGTGACTTGCGCCGCTGCCAGGCCTCGCCGCCGAGGCTGTCGAGTGTGACGCCCTCGCTTTCGCTGCCGTAGCGCGAGAGCAGTTCGATATTCTCGACCGGCACGTACAGCTTGTTGCCGCGCGCATATTCGAGCGCGACGCAATCGTGCGCCACCTTGCTGACGGGAATTTGAGTCAGGCCCTCATAACGTCCAATGCCGTGATCGGCGTGGACGACGAGGTCGCCGGGCGAGAGCGTCGCCAGCTCCTCGAGGAACGCCGCGGCTGCTTTGCGCTTGCGGCGGCGCCGAACGAGCCGGTCGCCGAGCATGTCCTGCTCGGTAAGCACGGCAACGTCTTCGGTCGTAAAACCATGGTCGAGCGGAAGCACGAGCAGCGCGGGCTGAGTTTTCGATCCGAGCGCCTCGTGCCAGCTGTCGACCTGCTTCTGCGCCTTGAGCCCATGCTCATCGAGCAGCCCTCCCAATCGCTCCCGGGCTCCGCGCGTGTAGCTTGCCAAAACGACCTTTCGGCCGGCCTTGCGAAGCTTGGCGACATGGTCCGCGACGGCTTCGTAAACGTTTGCCTGCTGCGCTCTCTCGGGGGCGAAATCGCGCGCCGGCTCGACCGCGAAATCGATCGTCCGATCCGATTCCGGCTCGGGGAAGGACGAGGCAAGGTGAATCGGCCGCTCGCCGATGAGTGCGGTCCACTCGTCCTTGGGAAAATAGAGCGCTTGGGGCTCGGGCGGACGATAATTGGCAGGTTCCGATTCCAGCGCGCGAACGCGGTTCTGGTAGTAATCTTCGACCGCATCGCGCCGCGCCTCGACCGCCGCATCAGCTCCCGAATCGCGCACTATGAGATCGCTTTCGCCGAGATGGTCGAAGAGGGTCGAAAGCTTGTCTTCCAGCAGCGGCAGCCAGTGCTCCATCCCGGCCATCCTGCGGCCGTCGGACAAGGCCTGGTAGAGCGGGTCCTGAGTCGCCGTCGCCCCGAACTGCTCACGATAGCGGGAGCGGAACCGCTTGATGCTCTCCTCGTCGAGCAAGGCCTCCGATGCGGGCATCAAAATGAAGGCGTCGGCCTTGTCGGTCGAACGCTGGTCGGCTGGATCGAAACGGCGCAGGCTATCGATCTCGTCGCCGAAGAAATCCAGCCGAAGGGCCATTTCCTCTCCGGCGGGAAAAACGTCGATCAGCGAGCCGCGCACCGCATATTCGCCGTGCTCGGCGACAGTATCGGCGCGCTGATAACCGAGCGCATTAAGCTGCTGCACGAGCCTCTCGCGCTCGATACGCTCACCGGCGGCGATGCGCCGCGTGAGCTGGCGGACCCGGAACGGAGTCAGGAGGCGCTGCGTCGCGGCGCTGGCAGTGGCGATAAGCAACTGCGGCTTATCGCCCTTCCTCTGAAGGGCATTCAGGGTAGCCAGGCGCTCGGCCATGACTCGAAGCGCGGGCGAAGCACGGTCGTAGGGCAGGCAGTCCCAGCCGGGGAAGGTCAATACGTCGATCTCCGGCGCGAACAGAGGAGCCGTATCCGCGAGCGCGCGTAACGCGGCTTCGTCGGCAGCAATCACCACGGCTCGGCCGCGATTGTTCGTACCGTGAGCCGCCCGCGCAAGATCGGCCGCGAGCCACGGCAGGAAGCCCATCGGAACGCCGGCAAGTGTTAGAGGCTGTTGGGCGCGGAGAACGCGCTGGAGCGGCTCGGTCATCGCGTCACCCGCACGTAATTCAGCGTCTTCAGCGCTTCAATCATGGGCCCTTCGAAGCGCTCCGGCGGAACGGCGGTTCCGTGCGCCCAGGCCATGATGTCGACGTCCTGTTCCTTGAGCATTTCGTCGAACAGCGCGCACTCTTTTGCGCTCCACGACGCGTGGTGCGCGTCGAAGAACCCGCCAATCAGCAGATCGGCTTCCTTGGTGCCGCGATGATGCGCGCGCCAGGCCAGGCGCTTCAGTTCCGGGTCGGAAGGCATGGATGGCATGTAGGGGCGCGAGGCTATTCAGTGAAGTCCGAGCTTCTGATCGGGCAAGGCAAATCGCTTGCCGCCAAAACGGCCGGTCTTTAGCGTCCGCGAAATGGAGGTCGTCGGCGATTATCTTGAGCAGGGATATGCGCACATCCGGGGGTTGATTCCGAAGGAAGTCGCGCGCGCGTTCATGAGCGGAATCAAAGAGGACATGGGTCCGGCGGCCATTCCGCTCAGCCGCGCAGCCGAATTTCCGGCCGTATTAAAGCGTCCCGCCTTTGAAGTTTACGGGCACATGTACAAGCCCATGAGTTTCTTCCTTTGGGCGCTTACCCCCGTCATCAGCCGACTTGTGGGCCGCGATCTTCTGCCGACGTACGACTATTTTCGGATCTACCGCCAAGGCGACATCTGCCGCGTCCATTCCGATCGCCCGGCGTGCGAGCATAGCGTTTCACTGACGCTGGATTACAGCGATGGGCGGACCTGGGATTTGCAGGTCGGACGCTATCGCATTGAGTCGCTGCACCCGCTCGCCGAGGACTTTGGGTCGAAGCCGTATGCGTCCATTGGAATGAAGGTCGGCGATGCCGTGCTCTATCAAGGGGCTCATTACGGGCACGGTCGAATCACGCCGAACCCGAATCGCTGGTCGGCGCATCTGTTCCTGCACTACGTCGACCGCGAAGGACCCCATGCCGCGGAGGCGTTCGATCATCGCCAAATGCCGGGCGAGATCGACTTCAGCTTTGCCTGATGGACGGCGAGGCGCTCACCAGGCAAGCGGCGCGGGCGGCATATGGTTGGGGCAGGCCGCAAAACTGGCAGGACGCCATTGCCTTGCTGACGCAGGCTGCCGGCGCCGGGGAGCCGGATGCCGCGCAACAGTTGAAGCTTGTCACCCAAACGACCATCGAGGCACTGCTGACGCCGCCCGGCGTGGAGCGCCTGTCGAATATTTCGCTCATCGGCGCATGTCGTGGTTTCGCTCCGCCGGGATTCTCCGAATGGCTGATCGAGCGGACCAAGGATCGGCTCGTCGCTGCGTCGGTCAACACCCCCGACGGCGCACCGGCGGTGCGCACCGCGCACGATGCCGCTTTGGGCCCTCAGCAGCGTGATCTCGTGCTCGCGATCATGCAGGAGCGGGCAGCTCGACTCATGAGCGTGCCTGTCGAAAGGCACGAGCCGCCTAACGTCATCAGCTACGAGCCGGGTCAGGAATTCGGCCTGCATGTCGATTACATCGATCCAAATGTTGCGCAATATCAGGCGGAGTTGCAGCAGCTCGGGCAACGCACAGCGACGATCGTCACCTATCTCAACGAGGATTTCGAAGGTGCGGAAACGTTGTTTCCGGACGCCGGAGTGAAGTTCCGCGGCAGTACCGGCGACGCGATCGTCTTCGCCAACGTTCTGCCCGACGGTCGGCCGGACTATAACACCCGGCACTCCGGCCTTCCGCCGACGCGAGGCCGCAAATGGGTGCTGTCGCAATGGATCCGCTCGCAGCCGTTCCCGTATCGGCCCGAGGACCTGGCATGACCCGGCAGTGACCGGCTGATGCGCCCGGACATCCTCAACCCCTTATTCGCCGAGGTCGAGGCGCTGAAGGGCGTCGGGCCGCAGGTCGGCAAACTGCTGAAGCGGCTCGATCTGACGCGCGTCGTCGACGTGCTCTATCACCTGCCGAGCGGCGCGATCGAAAGGGTGCGTGCGAACGCTGCCAACGCAAATCTTCTCGGCCGTAACGTGATCCTCGAGCTCACACCGTTCGAGACCCGCGAGTCCCGGTCCGGCCGCGGCCCGATGCGAGTCTTTGCTGCAGACGGCGAAGGCAACACCATCAGCCTCGTTTATTTCAACCACCCCGGATGGGCGAAGCGCAGCCTGCCCAAGGGGGAAAAGCGCATCGTTTCGGGCAAGCTCGAGCAATATGGCGACGAGTGGCAGATCATCCATCCCGAGGTAGCGGAGCCGGGGAAGGGGCCAGCTCCGGCGATCCGCGAGCCAGTCTATCCACTGACCGAAGGTCTAACGAACCGCCGGATGGGCGAGCTCACGCGCGAGGCACTCGAGCGCACGCCCGAGCTGCCGGAATGGATCGAGCCGAGCCTTGCCGCGCGCGAATGCTGGCGCGCCTGGCGGGCTTCGCTCGCCGACGTGCATCGCGAGCCCGGTGCGGATGATGCGCGCAAGCGCCTCGCCTACGATGAGATCTTCGCCAACCAGCTGGCGCTTTTGCTGCTGCGCCAATCGCAGCGGCGGCGCCGCACCGTTCCGCTCGCCGGCACGGGGGAACTGACGGGCCGGCTGAAGCTGCCCTATCAGCTGACGGGTGCGCAGCGGCGCGTCATTGAGGAAATCCGCGGCGACCTGACGCAGTCGACGCCAATGCTCCGGCTGCTCCAGGGCGACGTCGGTTCGGGCAAGACGCTCGTCGCGCTTCTCGCCATGCTTGCCGCGGTCGAGTCTGGGGCCCAGGCGGCGATGCTGGCGCCGACTGAAATCCTCGCGCGGCAGCACCACACGACGTTGCTCGCCCAGCTCGACAGCATCGGCGTCCGCGTCGCGATCCTGACAGGGCGCGAGAAAGGGAGAGCACGGGAATCGGTTTTGCTCGGCCTTGCTGACGGGTCGATCGATGTCCTGGTGGGCACGCACGCCATCTTCCAGGAGAAGGTCGGCTACAAGAATCTCGGCCTCGCGGTGATCGACGAACAGCACCGCTTCGGGGTGTCGCAACGGCTGCTGCTTTCGGCCAAGGCTGAACGGCCGCCGCACCTTCTGGTGATGACGGCTACGCCCATCCCGCGCACTTTGACGCTTACTCAATATGGCGAGATGGACGTCAGCCGGATCGACGAGATGCCGCCGGGCCGAACCCCGGTCGAAACACGGGTGATCAGCGAGGAACGGTTGCCCGATGTGATCGACGGCCTTGGGCGGCATATCGCGGGCGGCGGGCAGGCTTATTGGGTCTGTCCTTTGGTCGAGGAGAGCGAGAAGAGCGACGCCGCCGCCGCCGAGGAGCGTTCGCGGGTGCTCAAGCTGCGCTTTGGCGAAAACAAGGTCGGACTTGTCCACGGGCGCATGAAAGGGTCGGAAAAGGACGCCGTCATGGCGCGCTTCGCCGGCGGCGACCTCGCGGCACTTGTCGCCACAACGGTCATCGAGGTCGGGGTCGACGTGCCCAATGCGACGCTGATGGTCGTCGAAGGCGCCGAGCGCTTCGGGCTCGCCCAACTGCACCAACTGCGTGGCCGGGTGGGGCGCGGTTCGGGGAAGAGCGTGTGCCTCCTGATCCGCGGCAACACACTGAGCGAGACCTCCCGCGCGCGCCTCGCGCTCATGCGCGAGACCAATGACGGGTTCCGCATCGCCGAGGAGGATTTGCGCCTGCGCGGTCCCGGCGAAATCCTCGGTACGCGTCAGTCGGGCGAGGAGGCGTTCCGGGTCGCGACGCCCGAGCTGGTGGAGGAACTCGCGCCGATCGCTCAAAGCGACGCCTTGCTCCTGCTCGACCGCGACGGCGGCCTTTCGGGACCGCGTGGTCAGGCGGCGCGGATCTGTCTGTACCTGTTCGAACGCGACCAGGCGGTGGGGCTGATCCGGTCCGGTTAGCGGTCCAGCAGACCGTGCTTCTTTCGTCCGAGGCTCAGCTTCACGGGTCCGTCTTTCCCATCAACCATCAGCCCTGGATCCGTCACCACTACGTCGTCGAGACGCACGGCGCCCTCGGCGATCTTCCGCTTGGCTTCCTTGTTTGACGGGGTGAAGCCGAGCGCCGTCAGCGCATGCGCGATGTTGATTCCGTCACCCACGGATAAAGTCGGCAAGTCTTCCCCGGCGCCGCCTTCGAACGTCGTCCGCGCAGTCCCCGCGGCAGCTTCGGAGGCCGCACGTCCGTGGAGCATCGCGGTCGCCTCGGTCGCGAGCACGATCTTCGCTTCGTTGATCTCAGCGCCGGGCAGCCTCTCCAGCCGAGCGATCTCGTCCAGTGGCACATCCGTGAACAGCTTGAGGAACCGCCCGACGTCCGAGTCCTGCGTATTTCGCCAGAACTGCCAGTAATCGTAGGGGCTGAGGAGCTCCGCGCTCAGCCACAC
>JBDTON010000108.1:0-16345 GCA_039933195.1 Sphingomicrobium sp.
CTTTAACCACTCGGCCACCTCTCCACGAGGCGCGGCACATGGCCACGGGCCGGTGTGCTGTCAATTGTCCCAACTCACGGGATGCGCTGGCGCTCCATGCTCGGCTGTCCCCCGGACAGCCTGTGCGTGGAGCGGGTGAAGGGAATCGAACCCTCGTCGTAAGCTTGGAAGGCTTCTGCTCTGCCATTGAGCTACACCCGCCCGGTGCGTGAAGCAGACGCGGCCAATGCCACTCGGCCGCAATCGCCGTCAACCGGCTTGACCCGGGCCAAGCCCCTGCCGACCTTGCGACTCGCATGAAGGACCTGAACGCCATCGCCGCGACTTCGACCGCTCGCCTGTGGTGGCGCGGCCAGTCCTATGCGGCGCGATGGCACGACTGATCGAATAGCAACGATCATCGACTGCTTGCCCGCCATCGGCGGGCTTTTTTGCTTCAGGTGACCATAATGAGCCAGATTCTGCCATTCCCCCGCGACGTAGTTGCGACTCCCGCGATGCTGCATGCCGCTGGATGCTCACCTTCGCCACCGCGTCGTCGGGCTCCGCGATCGTGGAACTCGCGTCCCGCGGCGGGAACATCGCCTAGTTCGCACTCTCAAAGACTCGACTCGGAACGAGTCGCCGCCGCAATGATTGAATCCGGCTGACTATTATGGAGTCGAACAATGGCGGCGCGTCCAATTTGGCGAGGGCAAATCCGGCTAGCTCTGGTATCGATCCCGATCGAACTGTTCCCGGCGACCCGCAGCGGCGCATCGATCCAGTTCCATCAGGTGCACGAGCCCACGGGCAAGCGGATCAAATATGAGAAGGTCGTGCCCGGGATCGGGCCGGTCGACCGCGACGAGATCGTGAAGGGCTACGAGGTATCGAAGGGCCACTACGTCCTCCTCGATCCCGAAGAGATCGAAAGCGTAAAGCTCGAGAGCCGCAAGACGCTCGATCTCGTTGAGTTCGTTGATGAGGACGGAATCGACGCGATGTACTTCGACAAGCCCTATTATGTGGTGCCGGCGGACGATCTCGCAGAGGAAGCCTATGTGGTGCTTCGCGACGCGCTAAAGGCGGCAAAAAAGGTGGGCGTCGGTCAGCTTGCGATGCGTGGCCAGGAATATGTTGTCGCTTTGAAGCCCTGCGGTCGCGGCTTGCTTCTCGAGACCCTGCGCTACGCCGACGAAGTCCACAAATCCTCGGGCTTCTTCCGCGACATCCGCGACCACAAGCCGGACCCGGACCTCCTCGACATGGCCTCGATGCTGATCGAGCGCAAAGCGGGCGAATTCGATCCGAAGGAATTCCACAACCGCTACGTCGACGCGCTTCACCGCCTCATCGAAGAGAAGCAGAAGAAGAAGGGCGAGAAGATCATCGAGGACCCCGGCGCCGACGAACCACCGTCGCGCGGTTCCAACGTCATTGACCTGATGGCTGCCCTGAAGCGCAGCCTGGGCGACGAGAAAAAGGCCGCCGGTAAATCCACCGCGAAAAAATCAGCACCCGCGAGGAAGGCACCGGCGAAGAAAGCTCCGGCAAGGGCGGCTGCGCGCAAGAGAGCGTGAGCGATGGCTAGAGGCGCGGCCCTCGACATTGACACGTACAACCGCAAGCGCGACTTCGCTAGGACGAAGGAGCCGCGCGGGCGCAAACTCAAGGGCAAGGGCAACAGCTTCGTCGTGCAGAAGCATGAGGCCTCGCGGCTGCACTGGGACTTTCGGCTCGAGCTCGACGGAGTGCTGAAGAGCTGGGCTGTTCCGAAGGGGCCGAGCCTGGATCCCGGCGAGAAGCGCCTCGCCATGCGCACCGAGGACCACCCGCTCGATTACGGCGACTTCGAGGGGACGATCCCCGCCGGCGAATATGGCGGGGGGACCGTGATGCTGTGGGACAGGGGTAGGTGGATACCCGACCCCCGCAAGGATCCCAGCAAGACGATCGAGGAAGGGCACCTCCATTTCACGCTCGAGGGCGAGCGGATGAAGGGCGAGTGGGTGTTGTTCCGCCTCGCTCCGCGTCCCGGCGAAAAAGGCCAGCCGTGGATGCTGAAAAAAGTTACCGACGAATATGCTGACCCCGATCACGGTGACGCCTTGGTGGACGATGCCGTTACCAGTGTAACCACGGGCCGAACGATGGCCCAGATCGCCGCGGGCGAGGACGTTTGGCGATCGAACCGGGGTGGCCAGAAAGGCGGTCGCGCGAAAAAGAAGGCTGGCAAGGCGCCTCCCGTGTTTCACGAGCCGCAACTGGCGACGTTGGTGGACGAAGTGCCGAGTGGCGACTCCTGGATCCACGAATACAAGTATGACGGCTACCGCCTGCTCCTCGCGGTCGGCGAGGGAGTCGCGACCGCCTGGACCCGCAACGGCAAGGACTGGAGCGACAAATTCAAAGCTTTGGTTAAGGCCGCCGCCAAGCTCCCGGCCGGATGCCTGATCGACGGCGAGGCTGTCGCGCTCGACGAAGCTGGCCGCCCCAGCTTTCAGCTGCTGCAGTCGACGTTGAAAGACCAGAAGGGCGCAAATCTCGCCTTCTATGCCTTCGACCTGCTGGTCGACCGCGGCGAAGACATCCGCAAGCTGCCCAACATCCAACGCAAGGAGCGGCTTGGGGCGCTGCTCAAGCGCGTGCCGCCGCCGATCCTTTACGGCGATCACGTGATCGGCCGCGGAGAGGAGCTGTTCCGAGAGATCTGCCGGATGGGCGGCGAAGGCCTCATATCCAAGAAGGCGGGTGCGCCCTACCGCGGCACCCGGACACGCGACTGGCTCAAGATCAAGTGCATCCAGCGGCAGGAATTCGTCATCGTGGGCTGGTCGGACAGCGACAAGCGCCGCGGCTTCCGCTCGCTGCTTCTCGCAGTGAAGGACAAGGGCAAGCTGAGCTACGTCGGCAAGGTCGGGACCGGCTTCAACGCGAAGCTGATCGAGGACCTGATGAAGCGGATGGAGCCGCTCGCGACGGCCAAGGCTCCACTCGAAGTTCCTCGTCCGGACCGGAAGGGCGCGCACTGGATCGAGCCCCAGCTCGTTGCCGAAATCGCGTTTGCCGAATTCACTGACGACGGGATCCTTCGCCACCCCAGCTTCATCGCCTTACGTGACGACAAGCCGGCCGGAGACGTAGTGCGCGAAGTACCCCAACACTTGGAGGTGACCACGAAGACGCCCGAGGGAAAGTCGCGGCGAAGCAAAAAGAAAGCGCCCGCGACGGCTGAGGACTTCGGAATCGTAATCACCAGCCCGGAACGGGTGATCTATCCCGAGCTGGGCCTCACCAAAAAAGACCTCGCCGATTATTATGCGGCCGTCGAACCGCTCATAATGATCGATGCTGCGAACCGTCCGATGACCGTGATCCGCTGCCCGGGAGGACGCACCGGCGAATGCTTCTTCCAAAAGCATGACAAGGGCACGTTCGGACCACACGTGAAGCAGATCCCGATCGAGGAGAAGGACGGGCACACCGAAGACTACCTATATTTCGACGACATCCGCGGGCTGCTCGCCTGCGTTCAGATGGGCACCGTCGAATTCCACGGCTGGGGAAGCGAGGTCGACAAGGTCGAATATCCCGACCGCTTGGTGTTCGATCTCGACCCCGATGTCGGGCTGGATTTCAAAAAGGTCAAGGAAGCCGCGGTGCGGCTTCACGGCCTGCTTCAGGATCTCGGTCTCAAAAGCTTCCCGCTTCTTTCCGGCGGCAAGGGCATCCATGTCGTCGTTCCGCTCGACACGTCTAAGGATTGGCCGGCCGTAAAGAGTTTTGCCGACCGGTTCAGCCGCGCGATCGCAGAGGCCGAGCCGGACATGTTCACGGCGAACATTCGCAAGGTTCAGCGCAAGGGCCGAATCTTCCTTGATTGGCTGCGCAACCAGCGCGGAGCGACCGCGGTGATGCCTTACTCGGCCCGTGCGCGCGAAGGGGCGCCGGTTTCGGCGCCGGTCACCTGGGAGGAGCTCGGCCGCTTCGAAAGCGGGCACCATTTCAGCATCCGCGATGCCGGGGAGCTGCTCGATCGCGCAAGCTCGAAGGCGCTTGCAGGCTGGGGCAAGGCCAAGCAAGCATTGCCGGATGCATAAGTTCAGCCGAACCGCGCTTCCGCTCCTCTTTCTCCTCACCGCAGCTTCGCCGCCCGAGCTTGCGCGTTGGCGCGGCGAGGCGTCCCGCGTGACCGTCACCCGCGACGATTGGGGCATCGCGCACGTCCACGGACGAACCGATGCCGATGCGGTGTTCGGGATGATCTATGCCCAGGCGGAGGACGATTTCTCGCGGATCGAAGCCAACTACCTGACCGCGCTCGGCCGCACCGCCGAAGCCGAGGGCGAGAAGGCGATCTGGCAGGATTTGCGCGCTCGGCTGTACGTCAGTGAAGGCGAATTGAAAGGCGACTACGCCCGCAGCCCGGCGGCGATGCGCCGCTTAATGGACGCCTGGGCGGACGGGCTCAATTACTTCCTGGTCACACATCCGAACGTCCATCCCCGAGTGCTGACCCATTTCGAGCGATGGATGGCGCTAAGCTTCACCGAAGGGAGCATCGGGGGCGATATCGAAAGGATCGATCTCGACGCTTTGCGCGAATTCTATTCTTCTTCTGATCGGCGGATGAAGCCCTCGACTGGCGCGTCTTCGAACGCAGGTGACGCTTTGGATCATGAGCGCCAAGGGTCCAACGGAATTGCCATCGCGCCGAAGCTCACGACGACCGGGAACTCGCTGCTGCTGATCAATCCGCACACAAGCTGGTACTTTCGTTCGGAACAGCAGGTAACGAGCGACGAAGGCCTCAACGCCTACGGCGCGGCGACCTGGGGCCAGTTCTTCATCTACCAGGGCTTCGACCCGCATGCGGGCTGGATGCACACGTCAAGCGGTGTCGATAGCGTCGACGAGTTCGCCGAAAAGGTGGAGCCGAAGGTTGGGGTTCTCGGCTACCTTTACGGCAAGGAGTGGCGGCCGCTGCGGACCCGACACGTCACAATCCATTACCGCGTCGCGGACGGGAGCCTCGCGTCCCGCACCTTCATCACCTACCGAACCCATCACGGTCCCATCGTCCGCTCGGCCAACAACCGCTGGATCGCCCTTGCGATGATGGACAAGCCCGTCGAGGCGCTGCAGCAGAGCTTTCTGCGCACGAAAGCAACGGACCTGCGTTCATATCTTCGAGTCGCCGACTTCAAGGCCAACAGCTCGAACGATACGCTCTTCGCGGATGACAAAGGCGAGATCGCCTACCTCCATCCGCAATTCGTTCCGAGGCGCGACGACCGCTTCGACTACACGCACCCAGTCGACGGAAGCGATCCAGCAACGGACTGGCGTGGCATCCACGCGCTGAGCGAGCTTCCCAGTGTCGCCAATCCGCCCAACGGCTGGGTTCAGAACACCAACGCCTGGCCCTATCGGGCCGCCGGGCCTTACAGCGCGGATTTCGCGAAGTTCCCGAAATACATGGACACTGACGGCGAGAATTTCCGCGGGCTTCATGCGCAGCAGCTGCTGACCGGAAGCCGCGCTTGGACTCTGGACAAGCTTCAGGCGGCGGCCTTCGATTCTTACCAGCCGGGATTTGCCGTGCTCATTCCCTCGCTGCTCCAGGCGTACGAGGCTTTGCCGGCCGACGATGCGCGCCGGGCCCGTCTCGCTGCGCCAATCGCGGCGCTGCGCGGCTGGAATAGTCGCTGGAGCGCCGACTCAGTACCGCAAACCCTGGCCATGGTGTGGGGAGAGGCGCTGAGGAAGGCGCTGAACGCGCCGAAATCGGAGCCGGGCAACAGGGTGATGATGCGGCTCGCGCGTGACACGAGCGCGAAGCTCAAACTGCAGGTACTCGAGCAGAGCATCGCATCTCTCGAGCGCGACTTTGGCCGTTGGCAGCTTCCCTGGGGCGAGCTCAACCGTTCGCAACGTGTCTCCGCTGCGATCCACCCGGTCTACAGCGATTCCGGACCAAGCATGCCCGTGCCATTTGCCGAAGCGCGCTATGGCTCGCTCGCGTCCGTCCGTTCGGAGCCCAAGCCAGGCACAAAGCGCTGGTACGGCGACTATGGCAACTCGTTCGTCGCCGTGGTTGAGTTCGGTAAGCGGCTGCGCGCCCATGCCATCACCGCCGGCGGCGAAAGCGGCCATCCGGACTCTCCCCACTTCAATGATGAGGCTCAGCGCTACGCATCAGGCGATCTGCGCGAGGTGTATTTCTATCCCGAGCAGCTGAAGAACCATACGGAACGCACGTACCACCCCGGCGAATGATTAGAGGCCGGCGAAGCGGTCCGTGGCCCGAATCAAACCGTCGAGCACGCCCGGCTCGCTGAACAAATGGCCGCCATCGGAGATGATGTTGAGCTCCACCTCGGGCCACGCCTGTTTGAGCCTCCAGGCCGCGACTGGCGGCGTGCAGCAGTCGTGCCGCCCTTGAACGACGACACCCGGTATGCCGCGGAGCTTCTCGGCTCCGGCAAGCAGTTGACCTTGCTCGAACCAGCCGTGGGTCGCCATATAATGGTTCTCGATCCGAGCGACCGCGACGGCCACTTCGGGGCTGGTGAAATGCTCGATCGTCTCGGGGCTCGGCAGCAAGGTTACGATGTCGCCCTCCCACTTGCTCCATGCCTTGGCGGCGCGCAGCTGCACGTCCTTGTCTTCGCTGGTTAACTGCTTGCGATAGGCCTCGACGAGATCGCCGCGCTCGGCCTCCGGAATCGGCGCCAGGAACTCCTCGAACTTGTCCGGATACAGCTGAGACGCGCCACCCTCTTTGTACATCCAATCGATTTCGTACTCGTCGAACAGGAAGACGCCGCGAAGCACCAGCTCGCTGACGCGTTCGGGATAGGTTTGCGCGTATGCGAGCGCCAGGGTCGATCCCCAGCTGCCGCCGAACACTTGCCATTTGTCGACCTTGGCGACTTTCGTCCGCAGCATCTCGATGTCTTCAACCAGGTGCCAGGTCGTGTTCGCCTCCAGGCTCGCATAAGGCGTCGACTTTCCGCAGCCGCGCTGATCGAACACCAGGATCTTGTATTTGTGCGGATTGAACTGCCGCCGGTGATCGGGACTCGAGCCGCCGCCCGGGCCGCCATGCAGGAACACAACGGGCTTGCCGTTCGCATTTCCGCTCAGCTCCCAGTAGAGGCTGTGGCCGTCGCCGACATCGAGCATGCCGCTCTCGTACGGCTCGATCTCCGGATAGAGCGTGCGGCGCGCGCGCGTCTGGGCGTCGGGCAAGGGAAACTCCTTTGAGAGGCTGTTTTTTCGAAACACCTGATGGGGGCGGAATATCCGCCGCGCAAGAGCGCCGGTTTAGACGGCGTGGGCAACGATGCGGCGCAGAACCCAGCGCAGCCGGGGCTTGCCCTCCTCCACTTCAAATCCGATCTCCCGCTGCATCGCTTCGGCCGTTTCTCCGACGCCGAGCCCGGTCATTCCAAACAGATGCCGGCAGAATTCTCCCGCCTCGTCCAAGCTGCCGAACGTCCACGGCACGCCGAGCAGCCGGTCGTCCGCGACAGTGAAGCTCGCGGCTTCGAGCGCTGGCGCAGTCTGCTCGTTGAGGAAGCGGCCCTCGTGGCCGAGCGGACAATTCTCCGCGACGAAGCCATTGAGGAAGCACGCCGGCGCAGTGTCCACCGCCACGTCCGCGAGCACGACCCGCCCGCCGGGGCGTAGCAAACGCCGCATCTCCGCAAACACGCGCGGAAGGCTAGGCTCGTGGTGCAGTCCCGCGAGGCTGACGACATAATCCGCTGATCCGTCGGCCAGTGGCACTTTGGTGATCTCCGCCAGCAATCTTTGCAGCGGCTTGGGCCATTCGACGAAGAAATCCGTCGCGGGGTCCACCGCCAGATAGTCCATTCCGGGCCACAGATAATCGGCGAGATAACCGCCGCCCGAAGGCATGTCGCAAATCAGGCCTGGTGATCCATCGCGCAGAGGTTCAAGCACCGCGAGGAATTCGGCATCGCGAGCGCGCGGCGATAGCCGCATCGCGTGGTGGTAATCCGCGGCGCGTTTTTCGAAGATCTCGGCGTAGGTGTCGAACATTGCGGTGCTTACAGCGCAGAATGCGCTTGCGTCCGCGCCGCCGCCGCCACCGGCTCGTCGGGAACGCCGAGCAGTTCGTAAAAGGCGCGGCGGGCTGGCTCGACGCAGCGCGCCAAATAGGCGAAGCGGGGATCGGGCGAGAGCGGGAAGAAGTTCATCGTGGCGTTCGCCTCGAACAACACCACGCGCCCGTCGGAAGCGATTCCGAAGTCCATTCCGAAGAAACCGAGCGGCATCCGCTCGCGCACGGCGCACAGCACCTGCTGAACATCTTCCGCGAACGCGCCGTCTACGCTCGCGAACATGCGTTCTTCGGCCGCGATGAGCTCGGGCTCCTCGGCCATCACCCGCTGGCGGTCGCTCGCATGCACGTTCCAATCGTCAGACACCAGCATGTGTCGGAACACGCGCCGGGGCCCAAGGAAGAAGACTCGGTGTTTGCGGTAAAGGCCATCTGCGCTCCTGAAATCCACGAATTCGGTGGCAAGGTGCTCGCCCTCGCCAATCTTGGCGGCGCGCAACGCATCCATATCATCGAACCGCCCGACGATCCGGCCGGTGTGAGTGCCCACTCTGCGGACGATCACCGGGAAGTTCAGCCCGGCGCGGTCGACCATCTGGGCGACATCGGTTTTGCCGTCGCGCAGGCGGAGCACCCGCGGAACGACGAGGCCGGGGATTCCAGCGAGCTTGCGCGCGACGAGATCACGCGTCGATTGCAGCACTGCTTCGGGCCGGTTGACGACCTTGCCCGGATATCCGCGGATAAACTTGCGCAGATTGTCCAGGACGCGCCCATTCTCCTCGGCCTCGGTGATCAGATTGAGGATGCACTCATAGCCAAACAGGTCCGGCGCGCGCTGCTGCCGGAAGAAGTTGCGAGTCATCAAAGTGCGGTGAAGAGGAAGGTCGCGGCCGACGAGCAGGTGCAGGTCGGTCGACGCGCCGATGTTGAGCTGGCCGCCCGACACCTTCATCCGGTCCTCGCGATCGGACCCGATGATTAAGAGGAGCTTCGCCGTCTGCGGCATGCGCGCGCTAAAAACTGAACTCGTCGTAGATCCGGTTAACGTCACCGTTCCACTCGCCGTGATAGCGCGCGAGCAATCGGTCGGCCGGCGTCATCCCAGTTGCAACGACGTCGCGCAGCGGATCGAGGAAGCCGCCTTCGTTATCGCCGGCGCTGTTGAGCTGTGCGCGGCGCGTGAGCCCCCCCGCCGCGATGTCGAGTACCCGGCTTGCAAAATCGCGCATCGACTGGCCGTCGGGAGTCACTGCATCGAGAGCGAGCCTGGGGACCTCGTGGCGGAGTCTTTCCCGGTCGCCGATCGTCCAGTGCTTGGCCAGGTCCCAGGCGGCATCGAGCGCCTCGTCGTCATAGAGCAGCCCCACCCAAAGCGCGGGGAGCGCGCAGATCCGGCTCCACCGCCCGCCGTCGGCCCCGCGCATCTCGAGGAAGCTCTTGAGCCGGACCTCGGGGAACGCGGTCGAGAGATGGTCCGTCCAATCGGTCAGCCGCGGCTTTTCGCCTTGAAGCTGGGGAAGCTTGCCATCGAGAAAATCGCGGAAGCTTTCGCCGGCGACGTCGATGTAGCGGCCGTCGCGGAAAACGAAGTACATTGGTACGTCGAGCGCATAGTCGCAGTAGCGTTCATACCCGAACCCGTCTTCGAACACGAACGGAAGCATGCCGGTGCGGCGGGGGTCGGTGTCTTCCCAAATGTGGCTGCGGAAGCTCTTGTAACCGTTGGGCCTGCCTTCGGTGAACGGCGAGTTGGCGAACAGCGCGGTCGCGACCGGCTGAAGCGCGAGGCCGACGCGGAACTTCTTCACCATGTCGGATTCGGACGCGTAATCGAGATTCACCTGGATCGTGCAGGTCCTGAGCATCATGTCGAGCCCGAGGCTGCCGACCTTAGGCATGTAATTGAGCATGATCGCGTACCGGCCCTTGGGCATGACCGGCAGATCTTCGCGTCGCCTGTCGGGCCACATGCCGGTGCCGAGAAAGCCAAGCCCCAAACGCTCGCCAACCGCCTTGCACTGATCGAGGTGCCGCGCCGCTTCCGCACACGTCTCATGGAGGTTCCTCAGCGCTGCGCCGCTGAGCTCGAACTGACCGGCGGGCTCGAGGCTGATGTTCCCATCCACGCCGCTCAGCGCGATGACGTTGCCGCCTTCGATCACCGGTTCCCAGCCGAACTCGGTCAGGCCCATTAGCAGATCCCGAATGCCGCCTGGCTCGTCGTAGCTCGGCGCACGATGGTCGGCGCAGCGATAGACGAACTTCTCGTGCTCGGTGCCGATGCGCCAGTCGCCGCGCGGCTTCTCCCCGCCCTCGAATATCGAGAGCAGGTCGGCGCGGCTTTCGATCGGCCGCGAATAGCTGTCGTCGGTGCGCGTCGTCATGGACGGCGGCGCTTAGCGCCAGTCCCCTGCGAGCGCCATATATGCCGACAAGGATGCAAGCGCGGCGGTTTCCGCGCGCAGGATGCGCGGGCCGAGCGAAATCGCGACGCTGTTGGGAGCGGTACGGACGAGCGCTCGTTCTTCGTCGGTGAAGCCGCCTTCGGGGCCAGTGAGGATCAGTGCCGCTGCGGCCTTCAATGTTTTCGCCAAGGGTTCGCCTCCACCTTCGTCTGCGAAGTACAATCGCCGTTCCGGATCGCGCTCTTTCAGCAGCCGCGTGAGCGGAATCGGTTCGGCGAGATCCGGCAGGCGAGTGCGGCCGCATTGCTCGGCGGCCTCGATCGTAATCGCTTGCAGCCGCTCGAGCTTGACCCGCTCGGCGATTGTCCGTTGGGTCACGACCGGTAGAAGTCTTGCCACACCGAGCTCGGTGGCCTTCTCGACCAGCCAGTCGGTCTGCGAGCGCTTCACGGGTGCGAAGGCGAGCCACACGTCGGGGATCGTCTCCGACTCGCGCGTCTTCCGCTCGATCGTGAGCGTCATGCGCTTCTTGCCTGCCTCCGCGACGTGCGCCAGCCATTCGCCCGAGCAACCGTCAAACAGCAGCAACTGCGCGCCCGCGCTCATTCGCAGCACATTGCCGAGATAGTTCGCCTGCGCGGCATCGAGCTCGGCCACTCCGCCCTCGGCCAGCGATTGGCGAACGAACAGGCGCGGCAGGCTCTTCGGCGGCCAAGCGGGCGTGGCGGACATCAGTGACGCCCTAGGCAAGCTGATGGATTGAAGTCGAGGCCGGCGAAAGTAAGGGCGCGGTCACCCGCGACCCCAAGTGCGCCTGGACTTAATGCCTCCCACCGGTCCGCGTCGGATTGCAGCCCTGTCCCGGAAAGGCGAAACCTGCCCGTTCGGCCGGATCGCTGGGATCGAATATGCCGAACTGTGCCATGAAATAACCGTAAGACTGCACCTGGCCACCCGGATCGATCCCGGGAATACCGTCCGGCGTATCGTTCAGTCCGGAAAATGAGCAACGCGAGTTGCCGTTGCTGATGCTGATGTCCGGCGGCCCGCCCAGGTTCCCAGATGGCGGCGGTCCCGTGATTTCGCCGGCGAGCACGGGCGCAGCCACAAGGCTGACCCCGATCACGAACGCAGTTGCACGAAGAGTCTTCGTCATGACGTTTCCCCTGCTCAAGATAGGCGCGACTCACGCGCAACGGGGCCATAGCACTTTTAACTTTTGTTAACTAACGAAGACGCGACCAATTGCCTCGACTTCGCGTCGGCCAAACGCCATCGAAGCCACGTGACCAGCGCCGCCGACATCGTCCCCGACAGCGAGCGGCGCGGGTTCATCGGTGCCTTGCCGCCGAGGCTCAGGCCGTTCGCGTCGCTGATGCGGCTCGATCGGCCGATCGGCACATGGCTGCTTTATTGGCCGTGCGCCTGGAGCGTTGCTTTGACGGGAGTCGGCGGACGCTGGGATTTGTTCCTGTGGCTCGTGCTGGGCGCGTTCGCGATGCGCAGCGCCGGCTGCGTCTACAACGACATCGTCGACCGCGACCTTGACCGCCGCGTCGAGCGCACACGACTGCGCCCGCTTGCCAGCGGACGCGTGTCGGTGCGCGCGGCATGGATCCTGGCGGGGATATTGAGTTTCATCGGACTGATCGTCCTTCTCCAGCTCAATCTGACGGCCGCCGTCGTCGCGCTGGTCAGCCTCGCTCCCGTCGCCGCTTACCCCTTCATGAAGCGGATCACTTGGTGGCCGCAGGCGTGGCTCGGGTTGGTGTTCTCTTGGGGGGCGCTAGTGGGCTGGCCCGCGGTGACCGGGAGCCTCGGCTGGCCGGCTGTGCTGTTGTGGTTCGGCAGCATCGCCTGGGTGGTCGGCTACGACACCCTGTACGCGATCCAGGACATCGAGGACGACGCTTTGGTCGGGGTCAAATCCTCGGCGCGAAGGCTCGGCGGCAAAGCGCCGCTTGGAATTGCGCTGTTCTACGCTCTTGCGCTGTTATTCTGGGGCGCGGCGGTTTGGGTCGTGCGACCCGACTGGCTCGCCTTACTTGCGCTCCTTCCGGCGGGGCTGCATCTGGCCAACCAGGCCTTGCGCGCCGATGCGAAGGACGGTGCGCTCGCGCTGCAGCTGTTCCGCTCCAACCGCACGTGCGGATTGCTCGTGTTTCTCGCCATGCTGGTCGTCGGCCTTTCGGCGCGCTAGGCGCGCGGTCAATGCAATCTCCCGAGGACGCCCGATGCATCGCCCAATCGCTCCTCGAACGCGGAATTGCCGCGGGCGCGACCGCCGCCGACGCGCTGTATGTCGGCGAACGCTCGTCGGGCGTGCAGGTGCGCCTCGGGGACCTCGAGGACGTCAGCCGCTCCGAGGGCGAGCAGATCGGCCTCAGGCTGTTCGACGGCCAACGATCAGCCACGGTGGCTTCGTCGGACCTCTCGGAGGAAGCGCTTGGCGTGCTGGTCGAGCGCTGCCTCGCCATGGCGCGCGAGGCGCCGGAGGACTCTTACGCCGGCCTTGCTCCCCAGGACCTGCTGCAATCGGGCGAGCCGCCTTCCCTCGACGCACTTGATCCCTGCGAGCCCAATCCCGCCGAGCTTCGCGCACGCGCTCTGGAAGCGGAGTATGCCGCTCTGGGCGTTCCCGGGGTCACCAACTCCAGCGGCGCGGGAGCGAGCGCGTCGGCCTCGACCATCGCCCTCGCGACATCGGGCGGCTTTACCGGCGCATACCGCACGAGCGGCCACGGCTGCTCGGCAGCAGTTGTGGCTGGCGAGGCCGCGTCGATGCAGCGCGACTATGCGTCACACAGCGTCCGTCATCTCGCGGACCTCGATCCTGCCTCGGAGATCGGCCGGAAGGCCGGGACGCGCGCCATCGCTCGTCTCGATCCTACCCGTCCGAAGCCGGGTAAGTATCCTGTCTTGTTCGACCCGCGCGTGTCTCCGTCTCTGCTCGGCCATTTTGCCGGCGCCATCTCCGGCGCGTCGATCGCGCGACGGACGAGCTTTCTCCAGGAAAAGCTCGGTGCCCGCGTGTTCGGGAGTGAAGTGACGATCGTCGACGACCCGCTGCGGCTTCGTGGTCTGCGCTCACGCCCGTTCGACGGTGAAGGCGTGCGAGTGTCGCGGCAGGAGCTGATCTTGAACGGCGTGCTCAAGAGCTGGATCGCAGACAGCTCGTCGGCGCGGCAGCTCGGGATTGCGCCGACCGGTCACGCGGCGCGCGGCGTCAGCGGCGCTCCGGGCGCGTCACCGAGCAACCTCTACATTGAAGCGGGCGCGCGCAGCCGCGAAGAATTGCTCGCGGCCTTTCCCGAAGCGGTGCTGATCATTGAGCTGATTGGGCAGGGCTCGAACCCGGTAACCGGCGACTACAGTCGCGGCGCGGTCGGGTTCATGGTACGCGGCGGCGAAATCGCCGAGCCGGTTTCGGAGATCACCATCGCCTCGAATCTCATCGACATGTTCGCAACGCTCGAGCCTGCGTCCGACCTCGAGTTCCGCCGCGGAATCGACGCTCCGACAATCCTCGTGCCGGAAATGACGATAGGCGCGGCCTAAGTCTCGGCTGCGATCCTCGGCACTCCGAGCCGCATGATCTCAAGCTTGGCGCAGCGGTCCATCACCACCTTTAGACCCGCAGCTTCGGCGCGGGCTGCGGCGCCTTCGTTGATCACGCCGAGCTGCATCCACACTGCATTGGCGCCAACGAAGATCGCCTGGTCCACCGCTTCCGCGACCGCCTCAGGTCTCCGAAAGATGTCGACGATGTCGATCGGAACGCCGATCTGCGCGACCTCGCGCCACACGAACTCGCCCAGCACGTGCTCGCCCGTGATCTGCGGATTTACCGGAAAGACTCGATAACCCCAGTCCTGGAGGAACTTCATTACTCCGTAGGAAGGACGATTCGGCCGGTCCGAAGCGCCGACGAGCGCAATCGTGCGCGCATTCGACAGGAGCTCGGCTACATCTTCGTCGCGGCTAAGCGGCATGAACCGACAACGGCTCAGCGAACGGGTGTTTCCAGCGTTTCGAGCAATTTGCGCGCGATCGCGGCAAATGCGTCGGCTTCCGCGCTATCGGAGGCTGCTGGTGGAGTGCCCGCGTCTGACGCCTCGCGTATGCTCAGCGACAGCGGCAACCGACCGAGAAATGGGATATCCATCTCCGCCGCCGCGGCTTCTGCTCCGCCGCTGCCGAAGGGGTGCGACGCCTCACCGCAGTGCGGGCAAAGGTAGGATGCCATGTTCTCGATGATTCCGAGCACCGGAACGCTGGTCTTGCGGAACAGGTCGACTGCGCGGCGGGCGTCGATGAGCGACAGGTCCTGCGGAGTCGAAACGATCACCGCGCCTGCTGGCCGCGAACGTTGGATGAGCGAAAGCTGCACGTCCCCCGTGCCCGGGGGAAGATCGACGAGCAGCAGCTCGGTATCGCCCCACTCGGCGTCGACGAGATTCGCCAGGGCTCCAGTGGCCATCGGGCCGCGCCAGGCAAGTGCGTGCCCCGGGGAGACGAGCTGTCCCAGCGAGAGGAACTTCACGCCGTGCGCCTCGACAGGAATGAGCTTCTCGTTCTCGGCCGCGGGCTTTTCATGGCTTCCGAGCAAGGTCGGCTGCGAGGGCCCATAGACGTCCGCGTCGATCAGCCCGACTTTGTTGCCGGCCCTGGCGAGTGCGACGGCAAGGTTGGCCGAAACCGTCGATTTGCCGACTCCGCCCTTGCCGCTCCCGATCGCAACCAAGGTACGATGCGGCTGCGCCGCGGTGAGGGCGATTCGCGCCTCCTCCACGCCAGCCATGCTGAGCGCCGCCGAACGCAGCTCGTCTTCGAACACCTGGCGCTCCGTGTCGTCGAGCCCCGTCGCGTCGGCAATGATCGTCGCGATTCCCCCGGCGAGCTTGCGCGAGCGAATCCGTTCGTCGTGCGGTAAGTCGATCAGTGGGTCTGCCGGATGGGCCATAATCGGGACATAGGAAGCGTCCGCCGGCTTGCCACTGTTTTTCGTGCGCCACACCTCTATATTCAGCGCCGATGAGCAATATTCTAGGGTGGGGCAGCCGTATGCGCGGCCTGTTCACCGACACAAAGGGCCCTTGGGGCAGCGGCGGCGGCGGTGATCCCCCGGCCGAGGACGACAAGGGCAGCGGCCCCTGGGGCGAGCCGCCGAAGCGCCGCCGTGGGGGCATCACGTCGGGCGCGAATGTTTCGTCCCTCGATGAATGGCTGCGCCGTGGCCGAGCTCGTTTCGGCGGCGGCGGAGGATTGCCGGGCCGGCCCGACCGCTCCGTCATCATGTGGGTCGTGGCGGTAGCCGTGGTGCTGTGGCTGGTCGGGACCTCAATGCACTCGATCTCGCCCGGACAGCGCGGCGTGGTCAGCCGCTTCGGCCGCTACAGCTACACGCTCGGCCCCGGAATCGGTTTCACGCTCCCCTCGCCGATCGACCGGGTGAAGAAGCTCGACGTGGAGAACATTCGAAGCGTTGATCTGGGCTCCGAGAACCCGAACGACCTGATGCTGACAGGCGACCAGAACCTGCTCGACATCGCTTATTCGGTGCGGTGGAACATCCGCACGCCCGAGCTCTATCTCTTTCAGCTCGCCGATCCCGATCAGACGATCAAGGAAGTCGCCAATAGCGCGATGCGTTCCGTCATCAGTCAGGTCAGCCTGAATGACGCCATGGGCGACAAGCGGGCCGACGTCGAAACCCAGGTGGCCGAGACGATGCAGGGCATCCTGGACAGCTATCGCTCAGGCGTTCAGATCCAGGGAATCGCGATCAAACAGGCCGATCCACCCGATGCGGTCAACGACGCGTTCAAACAAGTGACCGCGGCGCAGCAGGACGCCCAGACCT